>JBKQHM010000782.1:0-15786 GCA_052148775.1 Isosphaeraceae bacterium
TCAGGAGGAGACCGCAAAGTGAACAGAGAAGCGAGAAAGGAGCGACTTTTCAGTAGTGAACAGAAAGGCGAGGGAGGAGGGAATTCTAATTGTCGCTGGGGGGGAATTCTAATTGTCGCTGATCAGATGGCCGTGGCGGCGGCCGAGGTCGGCATCGAGCCGCGGGAGGTGAGCTTCAAGGGAGCCAAGCAGGCGGTGACGGCATTCGCGCCGAAGATCGAGGCGGCGCGCCCCGAGGATCGGCCGGCGCTGATCGATGCGCTGCTGGCGGTGGTCGCCTACCACCGCGTCGGCGACCGTCCGGGGCGCTGGGAGCCGAGGGCACGGAAGCGCCGGCGGAAGTCGGGAGCCTACCTGCACGAACCGCGAGCCGCGACCAAACAGGCGAAGGATCGCACGAAATGGTTCTAAACTAGCCCATGGTCCGTGTGAGTCGCCGTAAGTCCTTGCGGCGTAAGGGGCGGATTTCTTCTGAGTCACGACATCACCGCTCTCGCTCCTCCGGCGGTGCCGGAGGGCGCTGGTCAACCCGCTTCAGCGCCTTCAGGACTCGCTGGGCGTCGGGAGAGCCCCACGTCACCCCGTCGTTCCGCTTGGCCCTCCAGGTGGAACGCGACCGATCGCATCGTTGCCAAGGCTTGCATGGCCCGCGCCGGCGGCGAGTGATCATCCCCTATCTTAAAACAAATTATCTATATATGTATATCTTACGATTTAAAGCTAGTGCCATTCGTCCGACGACACCGACGCGTATTTGGGGTTGCCTCTGGCCCTAAGGCGGCCAGGTCAGCTTTGATGCTGCCGCACCTGGCTCTCACCTGAACGGCTGTCACCCTCGCCCCGTGAACGCGCACAGGGCGGCTTGAAGCATAAACGCAGGAGGTCGCCGCGTTGAAGAGGGGCCAGTATTGCCGGGACCTCGCCGATCGGCCGGAACGATTTCACGTAGTAGCTGCCCGTCGCGATCGTCGGCAATCCTCGGTTTTCAAGCCAGTCGAGGACCCAGATCCTCCTCTGGGCGTCGACCGCCTCGAGTGCGGGCAGGTCGAGCAACATGAAGGCGCGGGCTACGAGGGCGTTGAAGAAGTAGGTGAACCACGCCCACTGGGTCTCGAAGCGAACCCGGTAGGGATGGTCGCGGTGCACCAGGAAGACGCCGAGCTGCGACGCCGTCAGGCCGAACCCTCGGCTGAAGCTGATCGACAAGACCGATCGGTCCAGCAAGGGACGCAGCGACTCCGCGACGACGCGCCGCTCGTCGGAGGCGATCGTCGGGTAAAGGTTCAAGTTCAAGAGGCATTGCGGAGCACCACCCAGGAAGTCCAGCATCTCTTCCGTCAGGTGTCCGTTTCGCACGGACGGCACGCACAGGCATGCCAGCTCGCCACGGCCCGAGGCGTCCCAGTTCAGGTTCGCCGTCTGCGTAACCCCGACCCGAAAGCCGAACCAGTCGCCAGGGAACAGGCAGACCCGGCCGTGGGCGGCGACGGCCTCGACCAGGTGCGTCATGAGATCGACGTCCGAACCGGCGGCGTAGGCGACGAACTCGGAGAGGTCCCATGCTCCGCCGCTCAGCGCGAATAGGACGCTCTTCAACTGCGGCAGGAAACGTTCGTGGAAAAACGCCAGTCCGCCCGTGTAATGGTCCGCGAGGTCGCGTGCAGTCAGCTCGGCGGCCGCGCCGCGGTAGGCCGCGACTCCGGCCTCGTAGCCGACCGGCAATCGCGGCCCGGCCCGATCCCAAAAAGCGGTAGATCCTGATACCCTGGCAGCCCGCAAAGGCTCGTTTTTCCGAGAAATCTGATTGTGTTGTTCTGTAGTGCCGATGTGAAACTACACTGAATTGCTTAACATGGCATGCCTTTCTTCGGGATTATTTGGCACAATGTCTTGATATTATTGAGCTTGTGGCTCCACGGCAAGTTACCGCTTTTTGGCATCGGACCCTAGTCGGAGTGTAATTCCCCGCACGAAGAAGCGTCTTTCCACATTCTGATCGTCCCAGTCGACCATGTAACCAACCGGTATGCCGGGGGTACTGGATCACGGCCGTGACATTCGCGCCAACGAACGGCTTGGTGTGCTCGTGGAAGACACCCGCGCCCTCCGGAATGCCGCGGTTCCATCCGCGCCGTTCGAGGATGCCCACCAGCGTCACAGCCGGGACCGTGATCTTCTCGCCCTGCACGAGATCCTTGGTCTTCTCCCGGCCCGGCTCGAGCCGGTGCACCGAGCGGCCGAGTTGCGGGAACGGCGGGATGATCTCGTAGTCGCCGAGGATCTCGACCCAGGCCGACCTCTTTTCGTCGGTCAGATGTAGCGGGTGGACGACACCGATCCTGGCGAGCCCGTCCAGAGAAAATGCGACCTCATTCATGTCGGCGTAGTCGCGCTCCTCGGTGACGCGGAATGTCGAGACCACCTTGCCCGATTGGTCATAGCCGCCCCAGAGAACCAGACGTACCAGGTGGTTCATGAGCGGGTGCCGCACCAGGAGCGTCTCAAACTCGGCCACTGTCCAGCGTCGGCCCGTGACCATCGCCTGCTCCAGGCACTCGGCCTGGACCTTGGCCAACTCGCGGATCTGCTTCTTGAGCCGCTTCCAGTCCGAGACGGCGGCCTCGGCCTTCACCGGGTCGTCCTTGGCGCCCGGCCTGGGCAGGTCGTCGCGGAGCTTCCCGGCCTCGTCGCGAATCATCGGTTTCATATCGCCCCCGAGCGCGAAGCGGAACTGGCGGGGGCCGAAGTCGAAGATGCGGCCGCCGTGGTCGTCGAGGTTGCAGTCGGGCACGATCCGGTCCTCCAGCTCGGCCCGAGTGAGGCCGCGGTCCCTGGCGATCAGCTCCATGAACTCGGTCGCCCTGGCCTTGATGCCCTTGAACGGCAGCTTCTGCGCGATCGCGTTGAGCTGCATCAGGGCGACGTCGCTGCCGATGGCGCGGAGGCACTCCAGGCCGAAGACGGCCCGTGGGTATTGACTCTCCCCGGGCCAGGCGCGGACCATCGGGGCCAGCCTGAGCGCCGAGTCATCCGAACCGAAAAGGCCGATCGCACCCATGCCCCACTTCTCCTTGGAATGGGCCCGCTCGGCCAGCCATCGCTCGAATAAAGACCAGGCGAAGGCGTCGAGCGATCGGCGATCGGCATGGGTCTTGAGGGCTGAAACGAGCGGCTGAGGCGCATCGAACGCGCTCTTGGCGAGGGCCGCCAGCACGGAACTCAACTGCTCGGTATTCAGCCTGTGGCCATCGACGAAGATGGGACGCAGATCGTCCGCCGCGACCCAGTTGGGTGGCTTGAGTTTCTTGCCTTCGAGGCAGGCGGTACGAAGCCAATCGGGGGGTCGTCTTGTCGTCGAGGATCGGCACCGCCTCCTCGAGGCGTTCGAAGACCTCGCGCCGGACCTTCTCGACGATGTCCGGAGGCGCGGAGGCCAGGCATTCTCGTATGTAGCCTTCGTGGCCTTTCCGCTTCTGAGAGCGGAGGTAATCGAGCGCCGCGTCGGCCAGCTTGCCCTGGCCAGCGGCCAGGGCAAAGAGTCCGGGGATGGCGTGGCCGGGCTGCGCATCGAGCCAGCCACGGGCGATCCCGGGGGCTTTCGAGCCGAGCATCAGCTCGAGCATCGACCCGGCCGTCCGGGGTGACTTGACGACTGCCAGCACCTTGATCAGGGCCGCACACTCCTCCCTGTTGGCGATCTTCAGGACGCTATCGCGGACCAAGTCGGGCGATGCGTCCTCGGTGTGGGCGATCCAGCCGTGGATGTCATCGAGTCTCCTGAGCAACAGCTTCAGCCGGTGCATCTCCGTGACGACCGCTGCCGGATCGCCGAGACCAAAGATGAGGCGTTGAGGACGCTGATAGATATCATCCGACTCTTCGCCATGATAGTAATCGTCGGGGATACCCCTGACGACGCGCCCTACTTCCTCGTGGAGACCGAGTGCGGCGGCGAGATATGACTCCAACGGAAAGGCTGTGTAGTGGTCCGGTGGCAAGGCGGGCGTGCCGATCGTCGCCCGCACCTCGTGCTGCATCGCTCGTCGCTCAGCGTCCGACAGGTAGGGTAAGATCGATTTCCGGAAGCCGTCGAGGATACTCTCATGCAGGCCGAGTGCGTGATGATAGGGCAGAGCCTGGTATTTCCGAGACAGGGAGATCAGATCGCCGGGACGGAACAGATTCGCGAGCAAGATACCAGTCCGCGGCGGGAGGTAGAGCGCGACCGGACGCATCAACCGCACGACCTGGTCCGAGGTTATTGTTCCGTCGAAGGCATTCCTCATACACCGAAGCTCTTGAATGAAGTAGGCCGGCTGAAGCTCCCTCCGGATCACTTCGGTGATGGCCACCATCCAGAAGTGCGCCTCCGCTCGGGTCATCATCGGGGCGATCGCGACCTTGCCCCAATTCCACGTCCCCATGTGGGAAGCTCGTGTGACCTTGCTCAAGCGATCCAGGCAATCCTCCAGGTCAAACGGCTTCAACTCGGGCCGTGGAAGCGGCGAACGAGGCCGCCAGGTCGCCCAGAGCCAGTCCACGGGATCGAGGTCGATCGAGCGGACGGTTGAGATCGGTTCGAGGGCGTTGGCCGCCTGCGCCTCCGGCTCGAGTGACGAAAGGGGTGGGGCCACGGCTGGCGTTTCGGCCTTGGGCACGGGCTTCGCGCGTGCCGGCCCGGGTGCGGCCGGCTCAAGCTTGCCAGAGGCAGGCTTTGCTATTGATGTGGTCTCCTCGTAGCCCTTCTTGAGCTTCTCCGCGATCAGATTGTCGTACGACGCCTTGGCCCCGGTCGTGGTCGGGAACTCCTTGCGCTGCGTCTGCCCGGCCGTCCCGATCCGGCCGAATTGGACCGTGTGCGCCTGGCCATCAAGCTCGATGGACCAGAACTTCCTGGACTTGCCCTCGATGAGCTGGAACTCGCGTCGACTCATGGTGGTCTCTCCACGCCCTCGTCGGCGGTACGCCGCGATTGGTGAAGACTCGATGTTCGCAGGACTTTGACGAGCCACTCCCTATCGTAGGTCTGGACAACTTCCGCCGATTCGTCCGGCGGAGAGCCACCTCAGGTTGGCCAACCTTTCCTGTCCCGCGGCGAGCGCGCATGACCAAACCGCTGGTAAGGCTGAAAGCCCGCCATCCGACTCTTACTGCGTCGTATTATAAACCGAGCGAGCGGGGTATGGGACGCGCAGTTCCTTGGAGGGAGCACTGTCCGCAAGAGATGAGGTCCACGCCCGGGCGGATCGTGCCTGACCAACCCGGACTGACCGTCGTATTATCGAACGTGTCGATCAAGGGGACGGGCCTCGATCCCGGGTATCGAGGATCGGGGGGGGCATAACCTGCGTCCACTCACTTTGAAGCTCAGGAAAGCTGCGAGTCTCCCATGCCGGAGAGAACCGGTTCCCTATCCTCCGCCTCTTGTCGAACGGGTCGATGAACGGGCTTCTGGGGTGTCGTCCTGAACCCGACCAGGGCCGACTCATCCCGACCCTGTTGTGGGAGCCAGGAGTCAATCAGCCGCCGGACGGCATCATTCGGCAGGAAGGACGAACAGCCGACCAGCATGATCAGTCCGAACGTCCACATCCCGAGGCAAGCCCCGATTCCCACGTGAAGTACGACCGCCCCGGCTAGCATGAGGGGCCGCATCCTGGGCCGCCAGATCAGGACGCAGAAGAAAATCTCCCAGAGGACCGAGACGTGCGTGATCAGATCCATTAATCTGGGATGCCAGGCCAGCCATGTCATGTCGATCGACTGGTACTCGTAATTCGCGAAGGCGCGCCACATCGCCTCGCCGTTCCACCAGGCCTCGCCCTGGAGCTTCGAGAGCCCTGCGAACAGGTAGATCACGCACATATGAACGTTGATCAGCCGCTGGGCCAGGTTCGCTCCAACGCTCGGCGCACTCCACAACTCCGCGGACTGGCCGCGACGGAGAGCCATCCATCGGTCGAGAGAGAGAGCCTGGCCGCTCGGCCCGATGGCGAGGTATAGGGTCAACATACCATTGATCTGGTCGAGCCCGAACATCGCGACCGGGACGCGGTGGGCGAACGAGATCGTGACGACCAGCGCCAGGATCGACGTCAATCGCGTCCAGAGCCCGAGTGTGAAGAAGGTCAGTATCACCATCGATACGACGTAGGCCGGCCACATCCCGCCTTCGGGGACGAGCCACCAGAACGAATAAGCATATCCGCCCTCCTGGAGATTCCGCACGAGCCCCTCGCTCAGCCACCCAGCCGGGCCGAAGAAGTCGCCGAGCACTATGCCCCAGACCGCGTGGGTATAGAGGAGCATCAGGCCCGTCAGGACGCGAATGACGCCGAGCAGGGTCGGGTCGGCCGGCGTGAACCAGAAGGCATCCCAACCCTCAGACATCGCCCGCGCGGAATCTTCAATATAGACAAAGGCCGGGTTCAATAACCTTCGCATGGGAAAGTCCCCAGGGACTGTTCGTCGTAACTCTCCGGGTCTGTCAGGCGACCGCCTCCGCGGACGCGCTCCATCGTCGGTAGGTTGTGAGTCTGCTGGAACAAGGCGACTTCAACCGCGCCGTATTTCCGACCGATGTGGTGGGCGTACGATTCATACCACTGCTCCTGGAGTTCTTCCGGCGCGTCCTTCATGTGCTCCGTCAGCATAAAGTAACGGTGATAGAGCAAACGTGGCCCGGTCGCGCGATCCGGGATGCGACCGCGGACCACTGTCCCGTCGGCTCGATGAGCTTCGTAGGCCAGGAGCGTACTCTCGGCCGGCTCGGGGGCGAAGAAGTGATATCCGTGGTCCAGATACAGGAATTGTAAATAGGGCTGGAACCAGCCCCAGGTGTCCTGGATGAATTCGGAAGAGGGTGCCACAGCCGCCGGAGAGATGATGATGGCCCCGCAGTGAAACAGGAGCCACATGCTCACAAGCCGCCGCAGAAACTGGCGGCTGGGCTGCCGGGGGGCCGTCACTTGCCCGGGCAGCAGGACGTCGGAGTCCAAGTCGATGCTCACGAGTTCCCCTCCCTCTGCGGATGCTCACAAGCGGAAATCGAGGAGATACGGCCCGGGAAGACGGATCGAACCATCTGCCTCGGGCCGCGTCGGGCGTCTCGCTGCCGAACACGCTTCCCGAGGAAGCCGTGGTCGACATCATGAATGCTCAGTAGGAACCGCCGCTCGAACCACCAACGACCGAACCGCCGCTCGAGCCGCCGGAAGACCCGTGGCTCTTGTGCGTGCTCAGGAACCCGCCGCCGCTCGAGCCATGGCCAATCTTGTGCTTGCTCGCGACCGCACCGCCGCTCGAACCGCCGGAGGAACCGGCGCTAGCATGGTGCTTGCTGAGGAAGCCGCCGCCGCTCGAGCCGCCGCTCGAGCCGCCGCTCGAGCCGCCGGAAGACCCGTGGCTCTTGTGCTTGCTCAGGAACCCGCCGCCACTCGAGCCGTGGCTCTTGTGCTTGCTAACAACCGCACCACCACTCGAACCGCCGCTCGAGCCGCCGCTCGAGCCGCCGGCGTAACCGCCGCTAGAACCCTGGGCGAAAGTCGTCCCCGTCGCGAGCGAGAGGACCAAAGTACCCAGCGCGGCGCCCTTGAGAATAGATCGGAAAATGGACATCTTTTGGAACTCCTCGTGTGTTGCGAACTGCTCTCGATGAAAACTCCACCCACTGTCAGCTCATGGACCGGACTGGCTCCCATGCCGATCTCCCACGCTTTCCGGGATTGTTCCGGTCGGCGCGAATGACAGGCAGCTGGGTCCGGCCGAGACCGAGATCCGATGGCCGCAAACGTGAGACGAGCGACCAGCGGATCCACCCCTCGACGACAACGCAGCGACGGAATCACAAACTACGATCCGCCCTTCCGGCCATGGTGTGTGGACTCCGTCGCCTTCGGGGTTCTCGGGACCTTGGGAAGCCCGGCACTATAAACAATACTACATACATTGGGTAAAAAAAATAGTATAATTGGCTCTGCGCAAGAAAAAACGGCCGCAGTTTCGGATTGATCGGACACCCTCCCGTTCTCGAACGGGTATTCAGGCCATTGGAATCCGACAAGGGGCGGAGTCATCGTCTCGGCCGCCGTCCGACTCCGGCCGGAGAAAGGAAGGTTCGACCCAAGAACGAACCGACCCCTCGCCGATGGGTCGGGCGAAGGGTCGGTTGTGTCAGTCGATCGAATGAGAGAGCGGAAAGGTCCGCGTGGTCATTCCTTGCCTTGCTTGGCGACGGAGTCCCTGGGTTTGAGGTCCTTCATGACCTCGGCGACGGCCACCTCGAGCTGACGGTCGCGCCCGGCCAGATTATCCTCCGGCGAGTTCTCTACGTAGATATCGGGCTGGACGGCATGGTTTTCCATGTTGGTCCGGGCGCTGTCGGCGAGGAAAACGCCGACGCCGGGGGTGCGGATGGTCGAGCCGTCGATCAGCGAATAGCTCCCGGTGCCGATCACGGCGCCCATGGTGGGGGTGCCGACTACCTTCCCGAGCCCGAGTGCGCGGAAACCCGCGGGGAACATCTCGGCGTTGGAAGCACTCCGCCAGTTTTGGAGTACGACCTTCGGGCCAAAGTAGCCGGAGAACGGCCGTTCGGTCGGCTCGAGCCCGCGCGGCTGCCAGACCTCGTACGGACGTTGGACGAGGATTGCCAGCAGTTCCTGCTCGATGTTCCCGCCTCCGTTCCAGCGTTCGTCGATGACCAGGCCTTCCTTGTGGCGGAATTCCGCCAGCTCCTTCTTGAACTTGGCGAGGGACGGTTGATCCATCGCCTGGACATGGAGGTAGCCGACCCGACCCCCCGAGATCTTGTCGACGAAGGCACGCCGGTCTTTGACCCAACGCTCGTATCGCAGGCCGTTGAAAGCGGCCACGGTGATCGGCTCATACTTGACCTTCCAGGCGCCCTCGGGCACGGGCTTGTCATTGACGGTCAACTCGACCTTGCGGTTGAGTCGTCGGCCGAGGAACGCGTAATAGTCGTCACCGGCCTTGACGGGCTTGCCGTCGATGGCAATGAGGTGGTTCCCCTTGGCGAGCTTGATCCAGTCCTTGTCGGCCGGACCGTCCTCATAGATATGAGTCACCTTGTAACGCCCCGTCGCCGAGTCTGGCTCGAGCTCCAGGGCGAGGTGTCGCGTGACGACCGGTGCGGCCTCGGCGCCCCCGGAGGCCCGGTTACGGGATGCCGCCGCTCCCGTGTGCGAAGCATTCAACTCGCCGATCATCTCATTGATCACGTTCATCAACTCGTG
Organism: Isosphaeraceae bacterium; assembly: GCA_052148775.1. Classification (GTDB taxonomy): domain Bacteria; phylum Planctomycetota; class Planctomycetia; order Isosphaerales; family Isosphaeraceae; genus CAVZRC01. Next base: position 9,255 of record JBKQHM010000782.1, read on the forward strand.
GTGGTCGGCGACGTAAGCCACGAGGGGCTTGTACTTGGCGCGCTTGGCGTCCCAATCGGTACCGTGCAGCTTGGGGTCGTAGAAACGATACTTCATGCAACGCCAGGCGTCGTCGAACATCTCGTCCCATTCCTGGGGTTTGTCGATCCGGACGGTGACGTTGAAGCTGATCCTCCGCTTGGCCCCGCCACCGCCGCCGGCCGCCGCGGCATCCCCACTACCGCCGCCACCGCCACCGCCGCGCAGACCGCCACCGCCGCCACCACCCGCCTGGGCGGCCATCGCAGCAAAGCCACCGCCGCCACCACCACCACCGTTACTGGTGGAGTAAACGGATTCACCCTCCTGGAAATAGAGGGTGCGGCCATCTTTGGTGAGGCTCAGGCCGGAGATGCCGCCGCGGAAACCGCCGCGCATCCCGCGAGGCCGATCGTCCCCGGCGTCGGCGGTTGCCCGGGGTGTGGCGGCGGCGATCCGCGTCATCCGCTTGCCGTTATCCTGGATGGAATAGATCGAGGCCGTGCCGCCACCGCCTCCTGCACCTCGGCCACCTGCGCCGATCGCACCGCCCTCGGAGCCGACGAAGATCAGCGTGCGGCCGTCACGCGCTGCCAAGTAGTTGAAAACCGAGGACGCGCGGGTCACCTGACGAGTCCTACGTTTCAGCCCGGCCCAGTCGATCGTGGGCGACTTGGCCGTGACCACCCGCGCCGCGGTACCCCGGCCCGAACCCGGCCCGCCTTCCGTCGAACCGTCCGGACGCTGCTCCGGCTCATCCGGGTCCCGGTTCAGCTTCTCCAGCGGCACGCAGAAGATCTGCGACGTGGGACGAGCTTCGGCGATCATCTCTCCCTCGCGACGGACGAAGTAAACCTTGGTGCCGTCGGCCGAGAACTTCGGGTTGCTCTCATCGGCCGAGTCGAAGGTGATCTTCTTCTCCTCGCCGCCGGTGGCGGGAATCAAGTAGACGTCCGTCGATCGCGTCACGTCCGCCTTGGAGTAGGCGATCAATTTACCGTCCGGCGACCAGGCCGGCGATCCGATCGGGCCGTAGTTCGTGGATGCCAGCTCCTTGAGGTTCTTGCCTTCCGCTCCGATTCTATAGAGCTTTCGGTCCGACGTCGTGAACGCGACGGTCTTGCTATCCGGCGACCAGACGAAGGAAGACTTCAGGGTATCCAGGTCCGTCAGCCTTCTTGACGGACCGGAGCCGTCCGCCGCGATGATGTGGATCTCCTCTCGCCCCGTCTGGTCGGAGAGGTAGGCGATCGACTTGCCGTCGGGAGAATAATGGACGTCGCGATCCCTGGGCGCCCCCTCGGTCAGTTGGCGGAGATCGCCTCCCTCTTCATCGGTCGGCACACTGAACAGGTCGCCGTGGACGGTCAGGACGATGCGCTTTCCGTCGGGGGCCGCATCATAGTCGTCCACCGTCGAGTTGAAGTCCCGGAACTCGGTCAGGGTCTCCTGGGTCTCGGCGGCGATATCGAGGTGGATCGGCTTGACCTCGCGGCTCGCCACATCGAGCTTCCAGATCCCATAGTCGTGCTCGAAGACGATCGTCTTGCCATCCCCGCTGATTCCGGGGAAACGGACGTCACCGTCGTTGAAGCGGGTAACCTGTTCCGCTTGACCGCCCGACTCGCGGACTCGCCACACGTTCGTCAGGCCCTTCCCCTCGCGGTCGCTGACAAAGTAGATGAACCCATCGCGACCCCAGAGCGGCCAGGAGTCCATGCCGTCGAAGCTGGTCACGTCCTTGAACGTCCTGGACGACAGGTCCATGACCGTCACATCGCTCTGATAGGCGCCGCGATAGTACTTCCGCCAGTACGCCTGAGACTTGCGATTGATGGCCAGCTTGGTGCCGTCCGGCGAATACGACCCGGCGATTCCCATGTCCGGCCCGGCATCCTTCGGCAAGCCGCCGTCGACCGAGACCACGTACAGCTTTCCCATGAAATTCTCACCGCGCTGGCTCGCGAACAGGATTCCGTTGCCGTCCGGCGTCCAGTCCAGGACCGTCTCATCGGCGGAATGGATCGTCAACCGACGCACCGCGCCGCCGGCCGACGGGATCACGAAGACATCCATGTTCCCTTCCCGATCCGAGGAGAACGCGATCCAACGGCCGTCGGGCGAGAATCGAGGATAGACGTCACGGGCCTTGTGGACCGTCAGACGTTGTACTTTCTCTCCATCGTCGTCGGCCGTCCAGATGTCGCCAAGGTAGGCAAAAGCAATCTTGCCCTCATGGCAATCCGGATACCGCACGAGCCTCGCCTCTCGGGCCGTCGCTATCGTCGAGATGCTGAATAGCAAGGCCGAACAAAGTAGGATGTGTCTCATCGCGGAGGTGTTCCCGGGGTCAATGTTTGGAATGGCATGACGGAGTTCAGTGGAGCCAATCGTGTGCGTGTCACCCATTCAGGAGTGAGCGACATGAGGGACGCTAAAGTCCTCCTGACATGATCCAACCGGCGGAATTCAAGAACAGAGACGCGGAGGTGAGGGTCTCGTCTTTGAGGTGAATCCTTTCTCCATCGACGGCCCGCGTCTTTGGCATCATCTCGGGGACCAGGGGTCATGTCGAGACCCTTCCCCGCAGCCGTTCAAGTTTCTCGCCCGGTCGTCGACCCTCCCATTCAATTTGAAAACTGAGGCCGGCCGATGCGCGTCGATTTGACGCTGAATAAGAATGAGTGCGCTCGCAAGTTGAGCGGATGGCCTGAAATCGGGAATGCCCTCGACCTTTGCGACCTATCGTCCAGATCATTGTCCGAATAGCGACCGAGGATGACCAAAGATGATCCGGCGAATCAGCGAGATGGTATTCAACCTGACCACCATGTGCATCGCCGTGGTCGTCCTATCTTCCTGGCTAATAGCAAGTTATCAGCTAGAAACCTGGCCATGGGTTGAGAACTTACCCTTCCGCGCGCGCTACGAGTTCCGAACCGTGTCCCGAGCGACTCTCTTACCGAACTTGAGTGCGCCGGGACGAGTGGAGAGCTCGCGCCGCACGATCGTCCGATGCCAGCTCGAGAATCTGGCGGGCAGTAGTTCCACGTCCGGGGGCGCCTCGACGATCCTCTGGCTGATTCCCGAGGGTACGCCGGTCAAGAAGGGGGATATCCTGGCTCGCCTGGATTCATCCACGTACGACGAGATGCTCCGCCAGCAGACGATTGTTGTCGAGCAGGCCAGGTCCACCCATCTCCAGGCGCGACTCGATTACGAGATCGCGCAACTCGCGGTCAAGGAGTATTCCGAAGGCACCGTCCAGGAGACCGTCCAGCAGATGGAGGGGAATCTCGCGATGGCGCGATCGGACCTCTCCCGCGCCCAGCAGCGCCTGGACTGGACCAAGATGATGAACAAGAAAGGCTACTCCTCGGTGGCCCAGATCGAGACCGATAAGCAGACCGTCACGAGCTCGGAACTCGCGCTCCAGCGTCAGGTCGGGAGCTATGACCTGTTCATGCGGTTCACCAAGCCCAAGACCCAGAAGACACTCCAAGGGGACGTCACGGCCGCCCAGACCACCCTGGCGAATGAATACGTCCGCCTCCAGCGCCAGCTCGAACGTTACGAGCTCCTCAAGAAACAGGTCGAGCGCTGCACGATCGTCGCCCCGCAGGATGGGATGATCTATTATTACAAGAATCCCAACTCCCGCGGCGGGATGAATAGCCAGAATGTTCCTCTGGAGGAAGGCTTGGCCGTCCGTCAGAAGCAGGAACTCTTCTATCTGCCCGACTTGACGGATATGGAAATCCAGATGGCCCTCAATGAATCCGTAGTCAGTCGAATCAGTCCCGGGATGCGGGCCAAGGTCCGATTCGAAGCCCTGCCGAACGTGGTACTCGAAGGTTCGGTCTCTTCGGTCAATCAGATCCCCGTGCAGCAGTCCGATCGCGGAGAAGATATTCGCTATTTCCAGAGTATCGTGAAACTCGACCGCTCCGGCGAGGGGCTCAAACCCGGCATGACCGCACAGGTCGAGATCGAACTCGGGCCGCGCGAGAATGTGCTCGCGGTCCCGCATGAGGCCGTGGTCTTGGAACACAACCGCAAGGTTTGCTACGTGCCGCGAGCGGATCACCTGGAGCCTCGGGAGGTCAAGGTTGGCCAGGGCACCACGGAGTGGATCGAGGTGACCGAGGGGCTCGCCGAAGGTGAGGAAGTCGCCCTGAATCCGCCGAACCAGGGGGGCCATCCCCAATCCCTCTCGGGCTTCGATGACTCAACCCCCTGGCCATCGATTGATTACTCCAAGATTGCAGCCTCCCCCCGATCCGGAGGCCGTGGTGAGGCATCGGCCGGCCAGGGAGGCGAACGCCGCAAAGGCCGCCGCAATCCCGGAGATCCGGCGCGCAAGTCTCGCAAGCGAGCAGCCTCCGGAAACGACGATCCGTCGGAATGACGGCCCTGCAAGCAGTAGCTTCGATTGAGGGATGGACTTTGTGGAACTATTGTTTTACAATTATACCGTTAAGGTCGCGAGTTGAGTCGCTCGATGAGGATAGACGAACAGGAGATAAAGTGTTCATCTGGATTTCGCGAGATTCGGAATCCTTACGAAGGCTACGGGGCTGGTCCTGTCAAGCCCCCGGAACGATATTTCTGGACCCCTTTAACGCGAATTAGTTCGTAGTCAGTTCACATTCTGGATTATCCAAGCCAAGTCGGCCGCACCGGTGTTCCAAGTAGAGACGCCCGGCCGATTTCCTGCCTGATCGATAGGTCGTGAATGCGGCTCTTACAGCGCGGACTCGATCGAAAACGCGGTGGTTCCTCGGCTCGCATCCCCGATGCGCGGGATCACGGTTATGCTGAATTGGCTCCGACCATCGGCTCCGTCGTAGCCCGGTTACTCGCTTGTTCGAGGCGTTGGGTTGATCCGGAACGAATCGACGAGGTCTTATCGAATGCCAGTGCAAAAGAGTTCCCATCGGAAGCGTTTCTTCGGCCGGCTGATCCTGCTCGTCATCGCGATAGCGGCAGCCGGAGGTGCTGGATTCGGCTGGGTGAGATACCAGCACCGAAAGCCTCCGATCGAGCGATATGAGACGACGGGCGTGCGTCGTGCGAATTTGTTCCCGACCTTGATGGCCAGTGGCCGTGTCGAGAGCGCCAAGCGGACGGTCATCGAGTGCCAGCTCGAGAACGTGGCGGTCGGCGTACGTGGGCAGCGGGTCTACGCTGGTGGCGCGTCGACGCTGATTTCGGTCGTCGAGGATGGGACATTCGTCAAGAGCGGCGACATCTTGGCGGTACTGGATTCCTCCGACTACGAGGAACTGCTGCGCGTTCAGAAGATTTCCGTCGAGCGGGCGCATGCGGATAGATTGACCGCGGAGCTCGACCACGAGATCGCCAGGCTGGCGGTCATGGAATTCCGGGAGGGGACCATGCAGGAGACCCTCGAGGACTTCCAGCGCCGGCTGACGCTGGCCCGATCCGACCTCGAACGCGCCAAGGACCGTTTGAACTGGACTCATGGGATGAAGGCCAAGGGTTATGTGTCGGCCAGCACGGTCGCCACGGATGAATATACCGTGGCTCAAGCCGACGAGAAGCTGAAGCAGGAAGAGTCGGCATCCCTCGTCTTCCAGAAATACTCGGCCCCCAAGACGATCCGCGAGCTTGAAGGGGGGGTGCAGACGACCGCTGCCACCCTTCAGTATGAACAACTCCGCTCCGATCGACAGAACGCGCGCCTCAGGATGCTGGAGCGGCAGGTCGAGGCATGTACCATACGAGCCCCACACGATGGCTTCGTCATCCACGCGAACGACACCCGGCGACAGATCGTCATCGAGGAGGGGATGCCCGTCAGGCAGCGGCAGCCGTTGTTTTACCTCCCCGACCTCAAGGATATGGAGATCGTCGCCCAGCTTCACGAGTCCATCGTCAATGATGTGCGTCCCGGGATGCTGGCCCGCGTCGAGGTCGAGAGCCAGCCCGACCGAGACATCGTCGGCCGAGTGAAATCCGTCTCGCAGTTGCCTACAGTCGACTGGAAGAGCGACGTCCGCTATTACGACGCGATCGTGAAACTCGAGCAAACCCCCGACGGTCTCCGGCCGGGCATGACCGCACAGATCGAGATCGCGATGCCGCAACGGCAGAATGTCCTGGCCGTCCCGTCGGAGGCGATCGGTCTTGCCGACGGTCGTGACGTCTGCTTCGTCGTCCATGATGACGGGCTGGAGCGGCGCGACGTGAAGCTGGGACAGGTCACCCGCGAGATGACCGAAGTGACGGATGGTCTCCACGAAGGCGAACAGGTCGTCCTCAATCCGAGGGTGGAAGAGTCCGATTCCCTGGCGCCGGTCGACATCGAGGCAGGCCCCGCGGCTCCGAAGTCCGAAGACACGACCAACGAGGTTGCCGCTTTGCACTGAGAGGCTGTGAAACAATCCAAAGATTCACCGCATAACCACTGGACGGCAACCAACTCATGATCGCCGAAGTGCTATTCATATAATGAGTTGCGTCACCAGCCCAGAACGCACCTTGTGGACAA
>JBKQHM010000783.1:0-7439 GCA_052148775.1 Isosphaeraceae bacterium
GGGTCAGGCGGCGGCCGCGACCAAGCAGCTCAACGAACGCCTCGTCTCGCTCGAGGACCAGAACAAGCGAGCCCTGGAACAGATCACGGACATCCGGTCGAAGCTCGCTACGGCCGTCGAGAGCGCCAAGAGTGCCCTCGACGAGGCCGGTGCGAAGCGTGAGGAGACCGTCCTGCTCCGGACGCAGAAATCCGCCGTGGAGAAGCAGGCCAACGAGTTCAAGCTCCGCCAGGCCGAGCTCGTGGACCGCATCCGCGAACTCGAGCGGATCCAGGAGACGGCGAACCGGAACAATTCCGACCTCCGCGAGAAGGTGGCCAAGTTCACCACGCTCCTCCAGAAGAACGGCCTCCCCACCGACATCTCCCAGATCAAGGGGGTCGAGAGTCCGCCGCCCGTCCAGGGGCAGATCAAGCGTGTCGACGCCACCAATCGCAACGTCGAGATGACCATCGGCTCCGACGATGGGCTGGTCGTCGGTCACGAGCTGAATCTCTATCGCCTCTTACCTCGCCCCGAATTCCTGTGCAAGATCCAGATCGTCGCGGTCGATCCCGACCAGTCCGTGGGCCGGGTTATTGGCAAGACCTACCAGGGCAAGAAGATAAAGGAGGGCGACATTGTCTCGTCTAACATCAACCCGCGGTTCTAGTTCCCCAGCCGGCCGAGGAGCAGCCGCTAGCGCCCCCCGGCGGCCCGGTGTCCTGGTCCAGGCTCCCAAGAGCGACGTTTACGTGATCCTCCTGGGGGTCTCGCTGGCCGCGATCGTGATGGGCTGCCTCTTGATGGCCCTGATGCTCAATCGATACGGCTGGAGCGTCAAGGTTTCCGCCCGGTCCATGAGTCCCACCCAGGTGGCCGTCAGGGTGTAAGAAGTCCGCCCTCTCCCGCAACACACACGTCCGAACGACCCGAAGAGCCAGCGCGGGAACCGATCATCGGATCCCTCGCTGGCTCTTCGGCTTATTCCATTTTCATCCCTCGCATCCGTTGTTCTGGCCCTCGCGCAATCCCTCCAATCCGAAAATTCGCATGATGTACTCTTGTCAATCACACCGCAAAGTCGATACAATACGTCTGTCCAGTCGGGAAGGATGAAGAGTCATCCCATCCCGGATGGGCGGTGGCTTTTTCGGCGATGGGCGCGTGATTGGCTCTCTTGCTCAGGGTGTCATGCGGGTCGCCGGGTGTGCGAGCCACCTCACGTCTTGCACCCGGTATTGGATGACAGTCGAGGGTGGTAGCTGCCAACCAAGCATTTCCCAGGCTGGCGGCCGCTCGATCCTCCGGGGGGCGTTGCATCATGACTCAGCATCCCGATCTCTTCGCGGCCCTCGCCGCACCCTTTGATCCCGACGAAGTGAAGCTCCGTTCACAGGCCGGCCGTCAATTACATTACGTGACGGCGCGGACCATCATGAACCGGCTGGATGATGTGCTCGGGCCGGAGAATTGGTGGGACGATTTCGTCCCACTGGAGCACTCCGTGATCTGCCGGCTGACGATCCGCCTGCCTGATGGCGCCGTCTTGACCAAGAGCGATGCGGGCGGTTATGCCGGCATGGCCGACCCCGGCGACGACGACAAGAGCGGATTCGCCGATGCGTTCAAGCGCGCCGCGGTGAAATTCGGCGTCGGCCGCTACCTCTATCGCGACGGCATCCCCAAGTTTGCCCGCGAGAGCCTCAAGAACCGCGGGGAGATCCTGCCCCTGCCCGTCGATCCTCCGCCGGTCCAGGCTGCCGTGGCCCCGGTGGCACCGGTGCCCGCCCCGGCCGTCGCGGCGCCGACCTTGACGCCCTCCCCGCGCCCGAACGAGGACGGCTTGAACCCGCCCCGAAGCGGTCGCGCCTTGTTCGCCTGGACCAAGGATCAGGACGAAAAATACGAATATGGCCTCCTGAAGCATCTCAACGCCTGGGCCAAGCGCCAGGATTTCCCCCAACGGATGGTCGATTGGGACGCCGAGCAGGTGACCCGTGCGTATTCCGAAGCCTGCCGCAAGGTCCGCGCGATCCATTCCATGCAGCACGCGATCGAGGCCGCACTGTCGAATTGAAACCGGTCCTTCGACGAGATTCGACGAAGAATGAGTGACAGCCCTCGGGTGGCCGGCCGCCCGGGGGTTGTTCATTTGGCTCACGACGCAATCGCGTCCATGGACACCGGGTAGGGTGGGTGCAACCCACCGCAAGCTCAGCCCGGATCGTGGGTTGCATCCACCTGACAGATCGCACGGCTGCTGGCAAGGTCGGCTCATTGCTCGAATCCTATTGCGATGCGCTCCGAGGACCAACAACTCTGGACCGGGATTCGATTAGCGATTAGACTGCGCGCTAGTATTGATCCTCGGGCATGGGTCGGCGACGATGGGTGCCCCTCGAAGCGAATCGAGCGGAAGCCGCCGATCTTGATCGAAAAAGTCCGCACATCTTCGCAACGCCTTCATGGTCTTCGGCGGATGCCGCCGGGTTGACGATCCTCACGGGAGGCTGACGCAGGATGCATATCGTCTTCGTAGCCTCCGAGGCGGTCCCGTTCGCCAAGACGGGGGGCTTGGCCGACGTCGCCGGTGCGTTGCCGCGCGCCCTGGAAAAGCAGGGACATCGCGTGGCCCTGTTCATGCCGTGCTATCGACGCGCTCGCCTGGCCGGCCCCGAGCTGGTCGACACGGGGCTGACCCTCCAGATCCCGGTCGGCGCCCGGGTCGTGGAGTGCCGTGTCCGCGAGGGCCGGTTGCCGGGCTCGGAAGTTCCGGTCTACTTGATCGACCAGCCGAACTACTTCTACCGCGACGGGCTCTACGGCAACGGCGTGACCGATTACGACGATAATTGCGAGCGATTCGTCTTTTTCGATCGCGCCGTGCTGGAGACGCTCCGAGCCCTGCGTCTCCAGCCGGATATCATCCACTGCAATGACTGGCAGACCGGTCTGATCCCCGTGTATTGCCGGACCCTCTACCGGAACATGCCCGAGCTTGCCGCGACGGGGACCCTGCTGACCATCCACAACCTGGCGTACCTGGGCCTCTTCTGGCACTGGGACATGGCGTTGACAGGGCTGGACTGGCATCTCTTCAACTGGCGGCAATTGGAGTTCCATGGCCGGCTCTGTTTCATGAAGGGCGGCCTGGTCTTCGCCGACATGCTGAGCACCGTCAGTCCGACCTATGCCCGGGAGATCCAGTCGCCGAAGTTCGGCTCGGGACTCGAAGGGCTGCTCCGCGATCGTCAGTCCGACCTGTGCGGGATCGTCAACGGGATCGACATGGATATCTGGTCGCCGCTCGCCGAGTCCATGATCGCCCGTCGCTATGATGCCACGACCGTGGTCGCGGGCAAGGCGGCCTGCAAGGCCTGGCTCCAGAGGAAAGCGGGACTCGCCGAACGACCCGAAGTCCCCCTGTTCGCCCAGATCGGGCGACTCGATCCCCAGAAGGGCTGGGACCTGCTCGCCGAGGTGGCCGACCGGCTGCTGGCGAGCGACGTGCAACTCGTCGTGCTCGGGGTCGGGCATCCGAAGTACCACGCCCTGCTCGAAGCTCTCGCCGGGCGATATCCCGGCCGTTTCTGGGCCCACCTGGGCTTCGCCGACGACTTGGCCCACCAGATCGAGGCCGGTTCCGACCTGTTCCTGATGCCCAGCCTGTTCGAGCCCTGCGGGTTGAACCAACTGTATAGCCTGGCGCACGGGACGGTGCCGATCGTCCGCGCCACCGGCGGGCTGGCCGACACCGTGGTCGACGCCAATCCCCGGACCCTCGCCGACGGGACGGCCAACGGCTTCAGCTTCAACGAGCCCTCGGCCGACGCGCTCTGGAAGACGATCGAACGCGCCCTGGCGCTCTGGCCCGACCGCGATGCCTGGCTCAAGTTGATGAGCACCGGCATGAATGCCGACTGGTCCTGGGATCGCAGCGCCCGGGAGTATACCCTGCTCTATGAGGAGATCCGACGCAGGGTCCGGTCTCGAAACTCCTTGCCCGACGCGAACGAACCGACGGGGAGGCCCCTCGCCCGGCCGTAAACCCCTTAAGTTCGCACACGGATGTTCCGAGCATACTTTCGGGAGTCGACCTATTCTTCTTCCAGGGGTGTTGACCGTCCGATCCGATCGTGATTCAAGGGCAGTCGGCCCGCCGGATCGGTCATGGCGATCGATCCTTGTTGAGCTCCGCCTTCAGGCGGAATCGGGGAAGAAGCCCGCGCCACGTGGCCGCGTCCGTAACGGAGTACGGCGCCGCGCGCCGCATGAACGACCCTCACTCCAGCCATGAAGGGCGCATGATGGTACCCATTTCCCTGGCGATCGTGTGGCATCAGCATCAGCCGTACTATCCCGACGACCTGGCGGGCGAGAACCCCATGCCCTGGGTACGGCTCCACGCGACCAAGGATTACCTGGGGATGGCGCTGCATCTGGAAGAAGTCCCCGAGTTCCGATGCACGATCAACCTGGTGCCGAGCCTGCTGGCCCAGCTCGAGGCCTACGTCCACGGCGCGACCGACACCCATCTGACGCTCTCGCGACGATCGGCCGACGGCCTGGACCACGACGACGCCTGCTCGATCCTCGATAACTTCTTCATGGCGTTCCCGGACACGATGATCCGGCCGCACGAGCGCTATCAGGAGCTGTACCTGATGCGGTCGTCCTGGAACAGTTCGGCGCCGCAATCGCTCGGCCGGTTCCGCACGCGCGACCTCCGCGACCTCCAGGTCTGGTCGAACCTCGCGTGGGTCCATCCGCTGCTCTTCGAGAAGGACTCCGAGCTGGCCGAATTCAGGGCCAAGGGGCGGTTCTACACCGAGGAGGAGAAGCAGTGGTTCCTGGACAAGCAGCGATCGCTGCTGGCCCGGGTAATCCCGCTCCATCGCGAGCTGGCCGAGCGCGGCCAGGTGGAGCTGACCACGACGCCCTATTATCACCCGATCCTCCCCCTGCTCTTCGACAAGAATCTGGCCCGCGAGGCGATGCCCGACGTGACGCTGCCGGCCTACCGGGGCGGGTATCCCGAGGACGCGGCGGTGCACGTCCGCCGCTCCGTCGAGAGCCACGCCGACCGGTTCGGCGAGCGCCCGAGTGGGATGTGGCCGAGCGAGGGCTCGGTCTGTCAGGCAATGATCCCCCTGCTGGCCGAGCACGGAATCCGTTGGATCGCCACCGACGAGGAGATCCTGAGCTGTTCGACCCATGGCCTGGTGGCGCGCGACAGCCGGGGCCATGTCCGCAACCCCGATCGGCTCTACCGGCCGTGGAAGGTCCGCGAGGGGGATTCGGAGCTGTCGATCATCTTCCGCGACCATTCGATGTCGGACCAGGTCGGGTTCCACTACCAGCGAAGCCCCGGCCCGGTCGCCGCCGCTGACTTCCTCGGCAAGGTCCACGCCATCGGCGACGCCTGCCGGCATCAGCCGGCGACCCTGGTCCCGGTCGTCCTCGACGGCGAGAACTGCTGGGAGTATTTCCCCGACGGCGGCGTCTCGTTCCTCCGCTCGGTCTACCAGGCGGCGGCGCGCGACCCGCGGATCCGGCCCGTCCGCGTCGACGAGTTCTTGCGCGAGCATCCGCCGAAGGACGCCGATACCGTCCCCCGGCTCTTCCCCGGGAGCTGGATCAGCCACAACTTCGCCATCTGGATCGGCCACCCCGAGGACAACCAAGGCTGGGACGCCTTGCACGCCGCCCGCGAGTTCCTGGTCGCCGAGGTACGCTCCGGTCGCCACGACCCCTCGGCCCTGGAGCGTGCCTGGGAAGAAATCTACATCGCCGAGGGCTCCGACTGGTTCTGGTGGTACGGCGACGACCACTCCAGCGCCCTCGACGGCCTGTTCGATCACCTGTTCCGCAAGCACCTGCGCAACGTCTACGCCCTGCTGGGCTGCGACCCGCCCGGCTCGTTGTTCACGCCGATCTCGCGCGGGGCGATTCATCGCCCGCTCCACGACCAGCCGTTGAGCTTCCTCAAGGTCAAGCTCGACGGCCGCGCCACGTATTTCGAGTGGATCGACGCCGCCCGCTACGCCTGCGGCAACGATCGCGGGACGATGACCCTGGTCGCCAAGGGCGTGCTCCGCAACATCTGGTTCGGGTTCGACGCCGATCGGCTGCTGATCCGCGTCGACACCGAGGGCGGCCCGGCCCGCGAGCGGCTCGTCGAGGCCGACCGTCTCCGTATCGGCTTCGTCGACCCGGCGGAGTCCGAGATCCTCGTGATGGACCCCGCATCGCCGCGCCCCATCGCCTACCTGAACCGCCCCGGCCATCCGATGGTCAACGGCACCACCGTCCAGGTCGCGACCGGGACCATCCTCGAGCTGGCCGTCCCGTTCGCCCGGCTCGAACTCAGCCCCGGCGATCCGGTCCGGTTCTATGTCGAGCTGCTCGAGGGAGACTCCAGCCTGGACCGGGCGCCCCGCGAGGGGATCCTCGAGTTGACCGTCCCCTCGCGGGACTTCGAGCAAATCATGTGGCAAGTCTGAACGTAGGGTGGGCACGGCCCACCATTTTTCCTCAGAGCTTGTGAAAGAATCGGATCGCAGATTACGGATTCCAAATTCCAGAAGTCATGAAACCACGGAGTGGCTGGCTTAATAGACATTTGGAATCTGGAATCTGTGATCTGGAATCGATTCCTTCACAGCCTCTCAGTCTCGGAAGCCGGATTGGTCGGTTGTCGGGTGGGTGAAACCCACCGAAATCGCCACGAAACGGTGGGTTAACCCCAATACCGTTGAATGAGCGTTAACCCTTCAAACTCAGAGGGTTTTGCGACTCGTCGTTCCCATGCTCCGCGTGGGAATGCCGTCCTGGACGCTCCGCGTCCCGACGGTTTCCTGGCCGCGAAGTGGACCCGGACGACGCAGAGCGTCGAAGACGGCATTCCCACGCAGAGCGTGGGAACGAGATCAAGTCCCTTGCTGACTTCAGGTTATGGCGAGATCGCTCGGAGAGATCTCTTGACCTGGATCAAGATCGCCGAGGCCGCCGAATGGGCCTACTTCGGGGCACTCAGGCACACCTTCGGATTAGCCGATCAGGTCGGCAACTGCGTCAGCTTCGACGCGGGCAACAACCGCTTCCGGCCGATCGGGCGCGTCTTCTATTGCTCTGCCCCGGGTCTGCCCCGGATCTGCCGACACCGGGTCTGCCCAGTTCGACACCGGGTCTGCCCTTTCCTTCGAATGGCGGTCGTGAGCGGCAGTGTGGGACCGTGGAGAGTGTCGAAAAATGACGAATCTGCGGCGGACAGGTTTTTTCCCTTGCAATCGCGATGGATCGTGGTGTATCTCATGCATACGGATTCAATAGTTCCCTGACACACTCGACATCGAGCAAACGACGATGCCGGCTCATCCTGCGGAGGGCGACGGGCCACGTAAGACTTCGGTTCGCCCCCCGCGCCTGCTCGAGCGGGTTCGTGAGGTTTGCCGCGC
>JBKQHM010000784.1:0-5163 GCA_052148775.1 Isosphaeraceae bacterium
ACCAATCAAGCAGAGGCGGAGTTGGTGCGTTGGGCGCTGCCGAGGATGGGTGAGGCCGGAAGGGAGTTGGAGGCGCGCAGATCGGCCGGCTCCTTGTCGATCTCGATAATAGGCCTGGCACCGATCAGCCGACTCATGGCGATCTCGTAGCCCAGGAACCGAGCATTCTCCAGGATCGCGAGGACCTCGGGGGCGCCGATCTTCTGGACGAGGTTGAGAATCTTGCGCTCCTCGGCCGAGAGGAGGTCCGCGGGCTGACACGCATCAATGTCGAGCGAGTCGTCGGCGAGATAGTCGAGCGAGACGTTCACGGCCTTGGCGAGCCGGAAGGCGTTGTCCAGTCCCGGGCGGGACTTCCCCTGGAGGATCCGGGAGATTTCGGAGTCGCTCACCTGGGATAGCCTGGCAAGCTTTTGCCCGTTCAGGCTATGCCGTGTCATGAGGATCTGGAGCTTGTCTTTGAGTTTCATGTCTGGACCATACGACGTCTCCCCGATACGGGGAAGCCGTGTTTTTCGAAGGTGCAGAAACATCCCTGATACGAAGGCGGCTCACTACCCGCGGGACTGTACGAACGCCGGAGTGACGGCGCGCCGGCAGGTCCGGGGAGGACGGTCGTTGGTCGCCGATTGAGCATGATAACGCATCACGCGCGAGATTCAATTCAGAATCGCAAAAGCGTTCCCAGGACGTGAGGACGGGGATGTTGATCCTGCTCGGAAAGGCTCCGTGGCGGACATGAAGGAGGCGAGAAATCAGTGACTCGGCGCGTCACGAAGTGCGCTTGAGGACGTATAGAGCGAGCGTTCGCAAGACCGTCTTGGCGTCGGAATCCGGCAGGCAATCGAGTGCATCGACGGCTAGCTTCACATGCTGCTTCGCGAGTTGCCAGGCGTTATCGAGGGCGCCGGTATTCTCGAGATAAGGCCGGAGCTGACGGCGAAGATCGGGCTTGGATTCCGAGAGCAGAAGGCGAATCGTCGCCGCGTCGTGGGGCTCGACGAGTCGCAGCAGGTAGATCATGGGGAGCGTCAATTTTTGCTTCTCGAGATCCGTGCCGAGACTCTTGCCGGTCACACGCTCCTCGCCCCAGATATCCAGGACATCATCGGCGATCTGGAAGGCGATGCCGAGGTTGCGTCCATAGCGTTCGAGCGAAGTGACGGTCGCCTCGGGAGCACCGGCGTAGGATGACCCCAGCCGGCAACAGACGGCGGTCAGCTCCGCCGTCTTCCCGTCGATGATCGCGAAGTAGTCGGCCTCCTCGAGATGGAGGTTGCCGCGGTGGTGGACCTGTTGCATCTCCCCTTCGCAAACCTTGTTGGTCGCGTGACCGATCCATCGGCATGCGCGTGTGGAGTCGAGCGAGGCGGCCAGGTGGAACGCATGGGTGAAGAGGTAGTCGCCCAGGAGCACGGCGGTCTCGTTGCCCCACTCGGCGTTGACGGTGGCCGCGTGCCGGCGGATCATCGCCTCGTCGAGGATGTCGTCGTGGACGAGCGTCGCCGTGTGGATCATCTCGACGACCGCGGCCAGGACGCTATGGGCCCGAGACAGCGACCCGCTCGCGAGTCCCGAGAAGAGCACCAGGGCCGGCCTCAGTCGCTTGCCCTGGAAGTCTGCACAGTGATTCACGAGTTGTTGCACGAACGGGAATCGGCTCTTCAACTCGTCCTGGAAGATCTGCTCAGCTTCCGCCAGCTCGGCGGCGATGGGTGCGTAGAGATCGGCCAGGCTCAACCGACCGGTTCCAGTTTCCGGCAGCGTTTGCAACGACATCCGCATCCTCCCTCGCCACTCATTGAATCAGTCGGTTCCCGACCACGCCCCCACCTGGGCCGGACTCGTCGGCCCGTTCAGGCGTCAATCTCTTCCTCAGGCCTCCGGTAGGTACCGCGGCGCCCACCGGTCTTCTCTTCGAGCTGGATCCGGGAGATCACGATCCCGCGATCGACGGCCTTGCACATGTCATAAACCGTCAGTGCGGCGACGCTGACCGCCGTCAGGGCCTCCATCTCCACCCCGGTCCGGCCGTGGACCTTGACAAGGGCCTCGATCCGGATCAGATCGGGGTCGGACGTCGTCAGGGCGAGTTCCACGCTGTCCAGGCCGAGCGGATGGCAGAGCGGGATTAACTCGCCCGTGCGCTTTGCCGCCATGATACCCGCCACCCGTGCGATCTCCAGTACGTCCCCCTTGGCCAGGCGACGATCCTTCACGAGCGCGAGCGTCGCCGGGTCCACCTTCACGGCCCCGCTAGCCCGGGCCGTGCGCAGGGTGATCTCCTTCGCCGAGACGTCCACCATCCGGCTGGCCCCGCTCGCGTCGAAGTGCGTCAGCGAGGTTGTGGACATCACCCCTGAATCCTGAGGACCTGGAGGACTACCTCCGAGTCGGAAATCATCTTCCGCCGGCATTGCCGTTGTCTCTGGTGGCTGTCCCACATGCATCCAACCGCGAGGGGGACAGGAGGATTTCGTTCAATTCATTCTGAAAGTATTCTACGAATCGTCGGCGCCGCGACCAGAGGGAAGGGCGAACTTTGCCGAATCCGTGCCGGCAAGAGTCGACGGGGGCGGGCCGCTCAAGGACCCGATCTCGGTAGGGAATACTCCACGGGATTGCCGGCCGGAGGTTGTTGCGGTGTGGGCGGGAAGTGCCAGAGTGCGGAGAGTTCAACTCCGAATCGCGACCGGACCGCGACCTTTCGCCCGCCGCCCCGTTGTAGCCGGTCCAACAGGTCGGGTCGCCAGTAGGCGGTCCGGTGCGACACCACCACCCACTCCGAGCGGTCTGCATAGGCATCATCCTGCAGGATGATCTCGCGACGCGCCAGCCTGCGATTGAACCCGGTGGTCACGGCTCCCTGCCCGGGATAGAGAGTTGGCACCATCGCCGCCGATGCCCCCGGCCGCGCGTCCCGCGACAGTCGGTCCAGGAGCACGTTATCGATGGCGTCGCTCCAATAGGTCCGCTCCAGGCCGAGCGAGACGGCACCCGGCAGGCCGCCGACGAGCATGTTGTAGTAGCTGAGGCCGAATGGATACATCGACACCACTCCGAAACCCTGGGCGATCAGGGTCAAGACGATCGCGATCCGGCCGCGACGCCCCGGGATCACATGATCCCATAGCCATCCGAAACCCAGGCCGATGAGCATGGCCCATGCCGGGAAGACGTGGAGGAACAGTCGCTCGCCATCGTAGACCGGCACGCGCGTGCTGAACAGGATCAGGAAGAACAGGATCGATCCCGCCAGCAAGAAGGGAAATGGGTCAGATCGCCGGTCCTTCCAGGCTCGGAGGATCCCGAGCATTCCCATCACCTGGAGCCCGACCGGGACCGTGGTCGCGAAGTAAACCCAAGGATAGTGCCAGGGGACATCGCGGTCGGCGAACACCCGGCCGAAGTACTCGACCCGGATCGTCGCTCGGTCGACTCCGGTCCCCCAGTATGTCCAGAGTCTGGCCCACGAGTCGTACCACAACCAGGGCCATCCCGCCCAGAACAGGCCGATGCCGGCGGTCGACCAGGCGGCCATCGCGAGCACGGCACGCCTTGACGGCAGGCACACGAGCGACCAGAAGCTGAGCAGTGGAAGGAGAAACCAGGCATGGATCTTGGTGAGCAATGCGAGTGACCAGACCGCTCCCGCGGCTATCATGGCGAGGGCGGGTCGCCGGGATCGCAGGGCACGATCACCAGCCAGGAGGGCCGTGGTCCAGAAGAGCGCCAGGAACGTATCGAGCGCCCCGAGATGGGCGTGGGCGAAGACCCGGGGCATCGTCAAGAGTGCGAAGCCAGCGGCGATGCCGGCCGCCGGTCCCCAGGACCGCCCCGCAACTGCGGTCACGATCCCGACCAGGAAACCGAAGGCCAGCGCCGGTGCCAATCGGCCCGCCAGGACATAGTATCCCGTGGGGTCGGGGCCCTTGATGAGCACCTCGAAGGGCTCGCCGAGCATCGAGGCGATCCCGAGTAGCCATCGACCCATCGGCGGATGCTCGGCATTGTCGCGAAAGACCCGGGCGACCACCGATCGGTCGAAGAAATGTCGCCCCTGCTGCCTCAAGGTGGTCAGGTAGGTCCGTCCGGGCCGGACGTCCAGAGGTTCGTCGACGGTCAAACCCGGACCATCCAGGGTCAAGAACACGGCGAGCCAGGCCACGAAGCCCAACAGCCACGCCGCTCGCCGAGTCGATCGATCGGCCGCGACACGCGCCCCGTCGCCCTCCACTGCGGATGTCACCGTAAGTCCATCCTCGATCGCCGCGAGTCAGGGATGCACCCGTCGAACTCGGCGCCAAGCTCGAAGAAATGCCGGGGACCTGCGAAATGATAATAGGAGGGATCCGTCTCGTCGAGGCGTCATCCCTCGTTCGCGACGCAAGGGGGATCTCCCAACAGCAGGAGCCGCCTGCAAGCTCGCAGATCCGGGCCGGGTGACTGTCGCCTCGCCATCGGCATTCTGGTTAAGATACACCCTCTCGTTTTTCCGACACGAAAATCGTAAAGGCCGGTCGATTCGACGGTCTTGATCCGGGCCGGAGCCGGCGCGGGCGACAGGAGGTGTCTCGAAATGTTGGATCTCGCGCTGCGCGACTACCCGCTGGTCGGCTGGTACATCCTGGTGCTCGTCTTCCTGGAAGGCCTCCTCAGCGCCGACAATGCTCTGGTGCTGGCCGTGATGGTCCGGCATCTTCCCAAGGACGAACAGAAACGCGTCTTGCGTTATGGGATCTGGGGGGCCGTCGGGTTCCGTTTCGTGGCCGTTCTCCTCTCGGCGATCCTGATCCGGCTCTGGTATTTCAAGGTCTTCGGCGGCCTCTACCTGCTCTACCTGGCGGTCGCACACTTCCTGACCAAGGACGAGAACGATGCGGATTCGGAGGAGCCCGCGGGCGGAGTTCCTGGCCTCGAGAAGCAGCGATGGCTCCGCGGCTTTTGGGGGACAGTGACTTCCGTGACGATGACGGACATTGCCTTCTCAATCGACTCGATCCTGGCCGCCGTGGCCATGGCCGATAGCTTCCCCGCGCGTTTCGGGGCCAATGGCAAGCTGTTCATCGTCTTCGTGGGGGGCGTGCTCGGAATCATCACGATGCGTTTCGTCGTGCGCTATTTCGTGACCATGCTCGATCGCTTCCCAGGGCTTGCCGAAGG
>JBKQHM010000785.1:0-16609 GCA_052148775.1 Isosphaeraceae bacterium
GTGCGAGGCGGTCACGCGAACTCATCGCGTAGAAAGGCAGAATCCATGCGTCATTCCCTTTCGGGTTTCACGGCTCTACTGGCAGGCGGGCTTCTCGCCATTCTGCCGACGACCTGGGCATCCGCTCAGGGCGTGAAAGACACAACCACATCCCCGGCCAAGGCAAATGCCAAGGCTCCCAAGGCCGCGGCGGACACAAAGACCAGGCCCGGCCCAGACCAGGCTATTCCCGAACACAACCTCCTGGACGCCATGAGACCGGGGATGGTCTCCGTGCAGGCTGAAGGTACCGGAGACGGTCGGATCACTATGTCCGTGACCAACCGGACCGGCCGTCCCCTTCGAGTCGTCATGCCTCCAGGCATCGTCGCCCAGAGTGCCACCGGCCAGTTCGGCGGCATGGGCGGCGGCATGGGCGGCATGGGCGGCGGCATGGGCGGCATGGGTATGGGCGGCATGGGCGGCGGCATGGGCGGCATGGGCGGCGGCATGGGCGGCATGGGTCGATCTTCGGGCACCATGCCCCCGATGATGGGCATGATGATGTTGGCAAACGTCATCATGTACTTTTGCGGCGACGCCGATAGCTGGGATCGTCGCAGCCTGATGATGGGCATGGGCGGCGGCATGATGGGAGGCATGGGGGGCATGGGCGGCGGCATGGGGGGCGGCATGATGGGAGGCATGGGGGGTGGCATGCGATCAGTACCGCCCAGCGAGGCGCCGTTTGCGGACCTGAAGCCCAAGCAGACCCGCAATCTTCCGACGAGTATCGTCAGCCTCACCAGCCCCGACGCCGAAAATGGGCTGGTCCTCCCCTCGCAGGGTGAGAAGCTTCGAATCGTGGGTGACATCGCGCGGGTTAATGACGATCCGCAAGTTCAGAAAGCCTTGCGAAGGCTTGCGAGCGGCCTGGCGCCTGCATCCGTCTCGCAACTCGTGATGTGGCGCTTGAATACGGGACTCGACTGGGCGACGATCGGTCAACTCGCCGACAAGTGGGCGAACCGTTATGAGTTGACCCTCGCCAAGGATTTTGTGGATCGGCTGAGCTCGTTGCCCGAGGGCGAGAGCGGGCGAATCATGTTCCAGTTTGTCGGCCTGGACTCCGCGGGTGAGTTCACCGCGGCCGAATTGGCCGGATTGATCAAAGGTAAGACCGTTCTCGGGCTCCAGTCGGTGATCGGCGTGCCCTCCCGACCGGAGAGCCCGGCGGTGGCCTGCCAGGTTCGGTTGAAGGGTGGCGAAGCTCTCGTTCAGGTCTCCAGCAGTGATAGCAACGGCCAGAACTGGGTGCCCTACGGCAAATTCACGCTTCCCGTCCCGAAGACTGACGGCAAATCCGATCCCGCACAATTCGCGGATTCCCTCGCCGAGGGTGTTCTCAACCGGCTGGTCCGGGTCCAGTTGAGCAAGGGGCCGCGGGAGAAAGGCAAGCTGACCTATCAGCTTCGGATCGAGAATGCATCCCCGCTGATCCTCAACGGCCTTTCGCTCATGGGACCCGCGAGCAAGACAACCGAGGAGCCGAAGGTATTGCTGGGCATCACGATCCCACCGCGGAAGAGTCTGACCGTGCCGGCCAGTGAGGCGGCCGTCAAGACCATGGGTCTCAAGCAAGGTATCCGCGTGATGGCCGTCGATTTGAGCGGGCTCTGATCGAGTTACAGCCGGAACCCATGAAAGGGCCGGCGACGGTGGGTCTTCGTTCGGACACGACCTCCGAATCTCTTTCGAACCGCCCCGGACGATCGGATCGCTCGGGGCGGTCCCGACATGACTCTCGATCACGAGGTCTCCCGGCAAACTCTTCCCCGACCAGACTTTTCGCCCTACCGAACCAAGGCATATCAGCTATCGAGGTTTCGCCACGAGGTCTGAAACTCATCGAGGAACTGATCGACCGAAGGAACGAGTTTGAATGAAACGCTGCGTTCAATACGACTTGACTGGCCGTGTGGTTTACGTTATATTGTTCCAAGCGGTGTCTGGGAAAGTTGCGATAGCAGCTTGCATCCCCAATTAGCCTAGAGGCCCTGGGATGATGCGGTTTCGACACTCAGCGATCTTGGTTTTGATTGGCGGATTCCTCTTCGTTCCGTCATTCTGTACCATTCGAACATTCCCCAACCTCGTCGGTCGCAATTCGAATCCAGTCGCGCGAGCGATCAGCAAACAATCGCTGTCCCCGACCAGCTATCGTACGACCTCTATTTCGACCTGCTCTCCGTTCTATGGGCGTCTGAAGTCGGTGCTCGAAGAGACAAATCCTCGCTTCATCGAGGAGGCGGATCTTGGTCCTGTCTCCATTCCAAGCCACTTCACCCGGCTTGTTTGGGGTGGATCTTGCACTGGCAGTCGTCTCTCTACACTTCCCCTTCGGTGTTGAACCCTTCTCTTCTCCCATCATTCCCCGAGCGGTTTCCGATACCACCGCTCCGTCGGTCGATCCAGCCTTCGGCAAATCGGCCTTGACCTACGCGACAACGACCAGATAGGTCGGTCTCGTCACGCGTAAACACCAAGTCCTTCGCAAATCCTCGATGGTTCTGCGTGGATTTCTTGGGAATGGGTTCGCCTTCTTTCGCGTCTCGATCGATTCTTCGGGGCCGAAGGCTTTGCTCGGGGCCTCATTGAGGACCGTTCATTGGCCGCGATGGCAGAGGGTCTCCTTGGGAAACCCTCCAAGTAATCGAAGGAATTCGGTTCGACACGCCACGGCTTTCTCGTGAAGTTGGGTTCGGACCTGTCATGGCGCGTAGCCCTGAGCCCGAGCGACGGCTTCTCGATCACACCAGGCAGGATATCTTCATTCGTTTCTTACTATCCCATCACTGAGGCACTCTCAGAAGAAAGGAACAGTCTCGTGCGACAACCCCTTCGAGTCTCCCTGGCATTACTCGCGGCCGGTCTCATCGCCTGCTCACTACCGACCCGAACATTCGCCGAGGATGCGGGCAACGCGACGCCGGGCAAGACCTCAACCTCCAAGTCCTCGACCGAGAAGGCTGTTTCAACGCTGGCCAAAGAGGAACAGGAGTTACCGGAGCTCAATCTACTCGACGCGATGAAGAAGGGCGCGGTCTCCGTCAAAGCTGAAGGCAGTGGCGATGGTCGGATGATCGTTTCGGTCACCAATCGAACCAATCGCCGGCTCCGAGTTGTCCTTCCCCCCGGCATCATCGCTCAAGGCGCCACCGGACAGATGGGCGGCATGGGCGGCATGGGCATGGGCGGCATGGGCGGCGGCATGGGCGGCGGCATGGGCGGCATGGGCGGCGGCATGGGCGGCATGGGCGGCGGCATGGGCGGCATGGGCGGCGGCATGGGCGGCAGGATGGGCGGTATGGGTCGCTCGTCCGGGACGTTACCCCCTATGATGGGAATGATGATGCTTGCAAACATCATTATGTACTTCACAGGAGACTATGATAGCTGGGATCGCCGGAGCCTGATGGTTGGCCTGGGCCGCATGGGAGGCATGGGCGGCGGGATGCGTTCGGTGCCTCCCTCGAGCCTCCCATTCGCCGAGTTGAAGGGGGGCCAGACCCGTCACCTCCCCACCCGGTTGGTCAGTCTGAGCACACCAGAGCCTCAGGCAGGACTGAGATTACCCCAGAAGGGTGAGCCGCTCCAGCTCGGGGACATCAGCGAGATCAGTGACGATCCGCGCCTCCAGAAGGCGCTCAAACGGCTCTCGTCACTCACGGCATCCACCCGTGTTACGCAGCTCGTGATGTGGCACCTCGCGGCGGGCCTGGACTGGGAGACGATCACCCAGATGTCCGCAAGCTGGGCCAATCGCTACGAACTGACCATGGCCAAGGACTTCGTTGACCATCTGGATACGATGGTCGACGGCGAGACGGGACGCGTCCAGTTCTTGATCAACAGCGCTGATTCCACCAACGAGGGGATCGCGGCCGAGTTGACCAAGGCTCTTCAGGGCAAGATCGTGCTCGGTCTGTGGGCGGAGCGAGGGATTCCCGTTCGCCCGGATGGTCCTTCGGTGGCCGTTCGGGTGCGATTGAAAGGAAATGATGCCCAGGTCCAGGTCGCGAGCAGCGATGAATCCGCGCAGAAGTGGGTCTCCTTCGGCAAGTTCACGGTCCGCCTGAACGGCGAAGATGGAAAGTTCGACTCGGCCCGGTTTGCGGATGCCCTGGCCGAGGGGTTGTTGAACCGCCTCGTGAGGGTCCAGTTGGTCAAAGGCCCGCGCGACAGGGACAAGCCGACCTATGGGTTGCGGATCGAAAATGCGTCTCCCTTGATCCTCAACGGCCTGGCCGCTCTCGGTATGGAAAGCCAGAAAGATCAGTCTCCTCGCATGCTATCAGGGGTCGCGATCCCACCGCGTCGCAGCATGACTGTCCCGGCCAGCGAGGACGTCGTCAAGAAGTTGGGCCTGAAGCATGGTATCCGGATCGTGGCGATCGACTTGAGCGGTCTTTGATCGTCTTTTCGCCGCATGACGCTGATCGAACATGCTTCGGAGTGAACCTCCTCCCCGGTGGGCGACCAAGCCCACTCGGGGAGGACCTGTCAGTCGTCCCATTCCTTCCGGCCTGTCGGATTCCAAGCCAGCCCGGGAGTCGGAGTTCACCTCCGGTGTCTCGCATCGACCAATTCAACAACAATATCTCTCTTTTCGGACTCGATGTCCGCGTCCGATCCGCCCCTTTCAGCCCAGCGATCATCGAGCCGATCGGCCGAGTTGGCGTGCCAGGAGAGTTCTTGCCGTGTGGATCATTGTCAACGGGCCCCTGGCAAGATAGGATCCTGCCTCCAGTGATCGGGCTGGCGCTCCTCGAGCCACGCTGATTCGTGGAGCGATGGCGCGAGCTCCGGGTGCAGATCGAGTGAATTGCGGTGCGCTCCCTTCAGGTCTCACCTCCGCCTCGGTATCTCGCTCGGGAGTGAGTCCAAGATGTGGGCCGTTTCTTTCGGGCGAGAGGACGTTTGGCTGATATCCCGCGAGGACGTTCGAGAACACTCGATGGTCGGTGGGGTGGCGATGACTGCCGTGCCGTGGCCGTGATTTCGACCCAGTGTCCCGTCGATGGCGGCGGACCTCGCCTCGAATCATCGAGGATCGACGCTGGAACGCACGTTAGAGACAGGTCGTGCAGGGGGCGATCGCCGCGCGGCAACATGAGGCCCATTCGGTGTCCCGGTTTCGACTGACGCGAAGTCAGACAGTCCTGGCCAGCCAGATTTGCTCTTCCAAGGAGGTTCGCTCTTGAGCCAGCATCGTTTGTTCGGAGAGGTTCTCGCCGAGGAATTGCATGCGATCGATCTCCGCCGGATGTATGCCAAGCACGGTCCCTCGCACCTGATCGCGGAAATGATCGCGCAAGAGCGATTATCGGGCCCCGAACCGGAGCAGGCTCAACCCGGCGAGACGGACCTGGAGCGACAATCCAGGGAGGATCGCGACCGGGCCAACCTCGACCGGGCGATGAGACTCGCGGCGCTCGACCGGGACCTGGTCGGAGTATCGCTCTCCGGCGGAGGGATCCGCAGCGCGACATTTGCATTGGGAGTGTTGCAGGGGCTGGCCAGGATGCGCCTGCTGAAGCGGATCGACTACCTCTCGACCGTCTCCGGCGGCGGTTATATCGGGAGCTGGCTGGCTGCCTGGATCCGTCGCGAGGGGATTCAGGCCGAGCCGCCCGTCGGTGCCGCGACCGTACCGGCAACGGTGCCGAAGGATGCCGTCCGAAACGTCGAACTCCAGCTCAATCCGAGTCGCGTGGCGCAGGCCGCGGTGGACCGCCGTCCGCTGAAGCCGTCCACTGTCGTCGATGAGGAGCCGGAGCCGATCCGTCATCTGCGGGCCTTCAGCAACTACCTCGCGCCCCGGCCCGGATTACTGACCACGGACACCTGGACCCTGCTGGGGATCTATGTCCGGAATTTCCTGCTCAATCAGTTGATCCTGTTGCCGTTGACCGTGGCGTTCATCCTCCTCGTCTGGTTCGTCGTCTTCCTGTTCGGGCCGAACCCGCTGGGAGATGGGACGTTGCGTGGGTTCCTCTTCCTCGGCTTGCTGGGCTGGTCGTTCTTCCTGATCGGCATGGAACTATCCAAGCTCTATCGCGGAAGGACCAAGTTCACCAAGGACCCTCCCAACTGGTTGTTGAAGCTCGGAACGTGGTACCTCCTCCGCTGGACGGTCCGCCCGCTCAGTAGCTTGAATTTTCATTTCCTGGTCATCTGGCCCCTGGTCGTCACGTCCGTGCTGGCCTGCTGGCTATTCGGCGTCTCCGGCCCGGAGGGAAACCAAAGACTCAACTGGCGCATGCTTGCGGATTTGATCAATGGATTCAAACTCCAGGCGGGAGGGGAAGCCATCGCGAATTGGGAGGTGAATGGCAAATTCGTCGGGAGCCAGGCCCTGGCATTCACGATCGGATTCGGCCTGCTCCACCTCGTCATGCACATGCTGGGCATGTCGGTCGGCTTGATCGCCGATGCCATTCGACTCCGGACTCGCGAAGAATGGAGTAACCGGCTAACACGCGACTTCATCGTACTGGGTGGATCCCTGGCCTCGGGTGCCCTGGGCGGTTTCCTCTTCTACCTGTTCTGGATCGGTTTCTTGATTCCGCACCACGCGAATCCCGCAGCCCTGGCGACCTTCGGGCCGCCGGTAGCCATGGCCCTCTTCTCGGCGGCGGTCTTCGCCGAGGTGGGACTTCTGGGACGGTACCTCGAGGAGGACGAGCGGGAATGGTGGGCACGAGTGACGGCATTCCTGTTGACGCACGCACTGATCTGGCTGGTGATCTTCGGCACGGTCGTCTACGTCCCCCGGATGGTCATGATGCTCGATCAGAAGATTCATAATACGGTCACGCCGACCTTGATCGCCGGGTGGATCGCCACCTCGATCGGCGGGGCGGCGGCGGGGCGAAGCGGCAGGACCGGCGGTGGCGGGATCGGAAAGAAGCTGCTCGGGGTGCTCGTCAAGCTTGCACCGATCGTCTTCCTGCTCGGACTCCTGGCGATCGTCTCGGGCCTGGTCAAGCAAATAGAGTTCCGCTTCTCCTCGGCCGCCGGCCAATCCATCTGGCTGAGCGATGATTTCGCCGTTATTCACTCGGGATGGCCGACCCTCATCGTGGCCATCCTGGCCTGCGTCGCCACCTATTACGTGATGAACGCCCTGGTAAACGCCAATCTATTCTCTCTGCATGCCATGTACGCGAATCGATTGACGCGCTGCTACTTGGGTGCCTCGCGCCGGAAGGAAGAGTGGAAGACGACCTGGCGCAACGGGGTCTGGCACCCGGGGCGGGGCGGGGCCCCGACCGGGAGTGGGGGAAAAGTCCGGAGCGGTCAGCTCATCACGGGTTTCGATTTTCACGACGATATCCCGCTGCGCAGCCTACGAATCGGCCCGCCCATCCTCGATGGGAGTAAGGACAGCCAGATCAAGGACGAGGGTTACTGGGGACCCTTCCGCCTGATCTGCACGGCGATGAACCTGGTGGCTGGCCAGGAACTCGCCTGGCAAGATCGCCGGGCGGAATCCTTCATCTTGACGCCACTCTACTGCGGTAGTAAGAGCACGGGCTACCGTAAGCTCGAGGAGTCGGCCGACCAGGTGCTCACCCTGGGTAGGGCCATGGCGATTTCGGGAGCAGCCATCGACCCCAGCATCGGCTCCCACCAATCGGCCTCCTTGACGGCCCTGATGACCATATTCAATGCCCGTCTCGGATGGTGGATGGAAAACCCCAAGATCCCGGGTGAATGGTCGGCGAAGAGTCCGCGTTTCGCCGGGCTGATCTGGCGTGAGCTGGCCGGACAAACCGACGAGAACGGGACGCACGTCCACCTCTCCGACGGCGGCCACTTCGAGAACCTGGCAGTCTATGAGCTGGTCCGCCGACGGTGTCGTTACATCATCGCCTGCGACGCCGGTCAGGACGATAAGTCGATCTACGACGACCTGGCCAAGCTCGCGCGGCTTTGCCGATCGGACTTCGGCGTCCGGATCGAGCTGGACACCAGTCCGATCGATCCCGATCCCAAGACCCGCCGGGGTCGTTGGCATTGCGCCATCGGGCAAATCCATTACGAGGACGTCGACCCGGGGGAGATCCCGGGCATCCTGATCTACATCAAGGCATCATTGACCGGCGACGAACCCTCGGACGTGCGGAACTATGCGGCGACCAACCCGGACTTTCCCCACCAGACGACCGTCGACCAATTCTTCGACGAGGCCCAGTTTGAAAGCTATCGAGCACTCGGTCATCATATCGCCGGTACCATCTTCAACGCAGCGATGAACGACGCCGCTCTGGAAGAACGGAATGGCCGGGCGCCTCTCACCGTACTCGATCACTCCGAATTCCGGAGGGGGATTCTCCAGGAATGTAAGCGGGAGAACCGGGAGCTGTTCTCGAAGTTACGCTCCCGATGGTTCCCGGCGCCGCCGGAGATCGAGGTGAGCTACGGCGAGACCGCCCGAGCCTTCGGCATCCTTCAAGGGGTCATGCGGAGCGATCGGACATTGCGCAGCTTTAGCCGCGATCTCAACCCCGAGCTCGGCCAATCCGGCAACCGTCGCATGAACGGCAAGGCCGAACACGCCGGGGATGATGGCCACTCCGACTCGAAAGCCTCCCGAGCCGATCGACGATCGGCCGAGCTCCACATGATCAACCAGGTGATCCAGGTCATGGAAAAGGCCTGGATGGGTGTCCGATTGGAGGGCTATCCCGAGCACCCAATGAATCGCGGCTGGATGAACGCACTGCGTCGCGTGAGCCGATCGAAGACCCTCCGCCGGAACTGGCCGATCGTCCGCGGGGGATTTGACCACGAATTCGTCCAGTTCTGCGAACGCGAGCTCGGATTGCCCGATGGATCTCCCACCCCTTTCCGCCTCGTCAAGAATCCGGCCGGCGAGTTTGAGATCTCAGTCGCGGGGATGCCCAAGGTCGCCCGAGGAGCCATCCGGGTCCTCTCCAGGGAGTTCCAGCGCGAGTGGCCGGGGGTGCCGGATCTCGTCACTTCGATCGAACGCGCGCAGTCGTTGACGCTCGCCGACAAACTCCCCACCGCCTGGATCATTTGCTCGACGCGACGAGATGACGCGAACGGGACCGCAAGGCCGACATTCCCCATGGGCGCGATCCTCGCCTGGCGACGCGACGCCGACAGCGTTCCGGATGGAACGGAATTCGAGCTCCTGACCTGGATTCGAGGGCCCTATCGCAACATGGGAGTCGGTCGAGAATGCTTCGCATCCGTCCTCAACGACGGGACGAGGTTCTTCGAGAGGATCCTCGATGAACTCAGGCCGTCCGACTCCAGCCAGAAGATCAGCCTCATCGTCCGATATCCCAAGACACCGCCAGCGAGCCGGATTATCGAGAAAAAGCTATGGCTGAACTTTCATTACTCGCATGCATTCCGAGTCGAGGGACCGGTTGACATCGACTCCGGCCGCGAGTTGATCATGCGCAGGCATCTCTCACCCAGGATTCACTGAGAGATCGATCAAGGCCGTCGTTACGATCCGGTTCCGGGCCAGTTGCTTTGGAGCGCGTTTCAACAGCCGATGAATCGACTCGATACCAACCGGGAAAACTGGTAACCCCAGATTTCTCAACCAACCCATATACCGAATCAACGAGACCTGGAGCCGGACGATCTGGCCATAAGAGCCCAGTTCCAGGATCGACTTCCCAGAAAGGCTCAAGCCGTAAAGCTCCGCGACCGATGTCCTGAGTTATCAAGGAAGACACGGTCACGGGACCGAATACCCAACGGAGGGGAACGACGTGGCACGGTTTTTCCACCGTCGTGCCCGGGCGGCCTGGCTATGGAGCGTGGCCGCCGGGGTGGTATTGATGTGGGCGTCGGCGCATCTCGCCGCCGACTCGACGAACCCAAAACGGACCTCGACATCGGCTCCGGTCGAGCAGAGGGTCGAGCATAGGGTCGAGAGTGGGGTTGATCGACGCGGGGCGGCCTCGTTGCCGCCGCTCGAATCACTCGCGCCCTCAGATCCCTTGCCCGAACTGCCGCGCGAACTGCCTGTCTCACTGAGCGTGCCGCCGAAGGCCGTCGCACGTTACGCGGGGAAATCCATCCCCGGTGAGACGATCGCACTCCAGTCCGCGGGTATTGGGGGCACTGATTGCCGGATCCGATGGGTGCAGGTCGGCGGGGCTCCCGTACACCTCGATCACCCGACGGCGACGGAAGCTCATTTCACGGTCCCCGACTCGGAAGATCCGATCAATTTCCTGCTCGTCGTCGCCAATGGACAGGGTATCGACTCGTCGGAGTTGTCGATCCCCATGAAGTCGATAGGGGGATCCGGGAACTCGCAAGCGCTCAGCGCCGATGCCGGGGACGATCAATTAGGGATAGTCGGTCGCCAGGTGACCCTCAACGGGTTCAAGAGCGAACCCCGTGGCCAGATCGGATACCGATGGGTGCAGACGGGCGGTCCCACGGTCCGGCTCAAGCTCGAGGACGGATACATTTATTCCTTCGTGCCCACGGTGCCGGGGCTGTACCGCTTCGCCTTGGTGGTCGGTTCGGGGAGCCGCATCTCGCAGCCCGATGAGGTCTGCGTGACGGTCGGGTCCGGCACGCGCGGCATCGTGTCGCGTAATGAGGCGACCCCGGCCGAGTCGTTGCCGACGCAGGAGATCGCGCGGGCGGGGATGTTGGCCCTGAGGCTCGGCCCCGACGTCGGCGAGCCGCTCGCCCGGACTTTCGATGATACGGCCGACCGGATGGATCTCTACGAGACGTACGCCGACGCGTTCGCCGAGATGTCGCGACGGCTCGAATCGGTACTGCCGGCGGGGGCGGCGCAGCGCACTCACTGGAACGAACGGCTCTTCCAGCCTCTGACCGCCCGGGTGATCGAGGTCATGCGGCCCGAGGGTCTGGATCTGCGAACCGCGGAGGGCCCCTCGCTACCACTCAACGCGACCCAGAGGGCCGCCCTGGCCGATCAGTTCCATCTGATGGCCGAGGGAATCCGCTCTGCCGCCGTCTCCCGTTGAGCTCGAAATAACAGGATGTCAACGTAACCAATCGCCGTCGAGGCGCAGGATTTCGGATCGATTCGGAATCGAAATGAAAGGCAAGGCCATGCGACTTCGATGGTATAGACGGGCGCTATGGTCGCCGGCGGTGCTCGCCGCGCTCGCCGCCGCCTCCGGCTCTACGAGCAATGAGAGCTTTGGACAAGTACCACCCCCGGTGCGGGCCGCGGCGAGGCTGGCATGGACGCCTCTCTCCCAGGCGCTCAACGCGACGATCGGCTCGGGCGTCCCGACGCTCGTGGTCGTCACGTCCAGGACGGACCCCGGCTCGCTCCAGTTCTGTAGGGCCCTGACCTACTCGAGTGAAGTCGCCGGCCTGGCCGGATCGCTCCAGGTCGCCGAAATGGCTTCGGACCTCTACAAGGACCAGGTGAAGACCCTCGGCGTCCGGACCTTCCCCACGCTGGGGTTGTATCGGAGAGGCAGCCGGGGACTGGAGGTCGCCTCCTACACGAGCGGTCTGACCGATCCGCGCGATGTGGTCCGGTGGATCCAATCGCTGGGAGTCCAGGCCAGGGTCACGGCGCCCGCGGATTCGGCCGTTCAACGAACGGCCCAGCACGGCGCGATGGCATCGGACCAGGCCTATCCGTCGGCCCAGTACCCGCAGCCGGCCCCGCCATCGAAGCAGCCCTTGATGCCGCCGCCTCAGCCACCCTACGTCCCCCCGGCATACACGCCCCCGCCGGTGCAGATGGCGCCTCCCCAGCAGTATGCGGTGCCCTACCCGGCCCCGGCCCCGGTCTACGTCCAGCCGCCTACGCCGACCATGGTGGTTCAGCAGGCGCCGCAACAGATCATCCTGGCCCCGGCGCCCCCGCCCCAGGTCACGATCGCCATGGCACCCTCGGCCGCGCCGACGGTGAGCTACGCACCGGTCGGAGGAGCGCCGCCGACGGGTAATGCACCACCGACGGGTAATGCGCCGCCGAATCTGTTCACCCAACCGGGTGCGGCACCTCCCGCCGGAGCACCCCCGGGCGCCGCCCCGCCGGGCATGGCTCCCGTAATGATGGCACCCGTGGCGATGGCACCTCCAACCCAGCCGGTTTATGCTCAAGCCCCCCCGATGGCGATGGCACCGGTGGCGCAGGCTCCGATCGCGATGGCCCCGACGCTGACCTTGACCAATCCGAGTCTTCTGAACCGCATGATCGGAGCCTTCGGCGAACACCTCGCCCAGAAGAAGAATCCCCGGGTCCAGATGGGCCAGGCACCGACGATGGCGATGGCACCGGTCGGTCAGGCTCCGGTCGGGTACGCTCCGGTGGGGCAAGCACCGATCGGCTACGCTCCGGTGGGGCAAGCACCGATCGGCTACGCCCCGGTGACAGCCTATGCCCCGTCGGCACAGCCTGTCGGTTACGCCACGCCCGAGGCGACATTCTTCGCCCCTTGCAATACCTACCGTGCGCCTTGCAAGTATCACGGAGGCCCTTGTCCCGGGCCCGGTCCTCAGTATGCACCACCACCCAATTACCCGGCCGGTTCCCCTCAGTCGGCCTCAGGTCCGGCTTATGCACCCGCTCAGCAGGCGCCCAGGAAGGCCTGGCCCTGGAGTCACTGATCGGGCTGATGACTCTTGGGTGGCGTCCGAGGAGAGCCGGACTGATCAGGGCCGATGAGGGCTCGGTGACTTCGAGGTGTCAATGACGGAACAAAATCGGCCGAGACTTATCCTCGATCGGGGATAAGTCTCGGCCGGGCTGTTGCATGAGGCTACCGAGCGCGATCGTCAGGGCTTGACGTGGAAGTGGATCGTGGTTGATCTCTGAAACTTGATCGCAGGTCCCTCGGCAGCCTTCGTATCTTTCTCGGTCTTGGTACTGGACGTGTCGAACTTTGCTTTCGCAGCTACCTGCGCAGCCTTCTCTTTGTCACTCGACGCGAGGGCCGCGGCATTGACCGGTCCGGAACCCTGATCGTCTCGACTCGGATTGTCCAGTGCGATGTAGTGGGCCTGGCCGTTCGTCGTGTCGGCCTGTACGAAGATACGGAACTCGGTATCGTCAGTCACCGCGTGGATGTCGATCCTCGCGGTGTAGATGCCGTCATCCGCCTTGAGGTCTCCGTCCGTGCCGGCATCTGAGAATTCGACCGCATTGATGGTAATCGGTCCAGGGCTCTGCGTGATCATCTGGTAAAAACCGCGGACTCTGGCGTTGAGAACCGAACTACCGGCCGAGACCTGCACCTGAACTGTCGCATAACCGTCGGCGCGAGTGAGGGTACCTCGACTTCGCGAGTTCCCTTCCTGCACCAGCCCCGTGATGAGCTGGACATTCCTGCGGTTCGATCCCACTGAGAATGTGAAGTTGAGATCGTCCCATTTATCCTCTTTGTTGTGGCTGTTGTCTGCGTCACTCCGCCCCTTCGTCGGAGCCGGTTTGATATCTTTCCAGATACCAACCAGACTTTGGAGAACTTTCGTATCAACGTTCAGCATAGGATCGTACCAGCCCTCCGGCAACGGGAACGCCGTAGGAACGCTGTAGACGAGAAGTGTCGGCGTCGACTTGCTTTCGTCGTGGTCCAAGGATCGGGCGAGTCCTGCACCGCTGTAAAGCTCAAGGGTGGGCCAAAGGATCTCATCCTTGTCCGTCTTCGGATTCTTCCAGGGCGGCAGGGGACGCGATAGGCCGACGATCAACTCGAGGTCCGAATCGCCCTGCGTGCTCAACATCTTCTCCGCATAAAATCGCGAGAGGTCGATCTTGCGATGGGTCTCATCCTTGCTTGCGTTCCGGACGTCATTCGGGCGCAGCCGATTCCCCCCGATGTCCGCCATTTCGACAGCCTTTCGAGTCGTCTCGAGGTTGACCCGGTCAACGCGCTCGAAGATCGGGACAGGCCCCTTGGACGTCTCGATCGCCGCCTCTAGAAGCTTCTCATAGACCCGGACCAGAGCGTCGAATTTGGAGAGATTGCGGCCGAAAGACGCCTCGGAATACTCGGCAATTTTCTTGAGACCCAGCGCTATTGTTGACGAAGCCGTCTTGACATCCTCGATGGATTTCTTCGCCGCAGCAAGTTGGACCTTGATATCGGAGATCGACTGCATGAATGCAGGGGTGACCTTGTCGCGCGAATCGGCGCTATCAGTCCCGAGCATCGCCCCGAGATCTTGTCGCCGGTATTGTGCCACCTTTCCAACGGGTAAGGCGATCCCCTGGAGATCTGCCAACAACGTCCTGAGCATCAGGATCGAATTGAGCGCCGAATCGATTTTCAAACGGACAGGCTCGGAGAGCGCAGGGCCAGATTCCTTCTTGAATTCCGCAAGATCATCGTGAGCCTTCTGAAGCTTCACGCTAAACGGACCTACGATCGCTAAGACGCTATCCCTGACCTTTTTCTGTTCGTCGCCCGGATTGACGGGGGCCTTTGGGTCACCTTTCTGTGCATCGCCGGGCTTGGAAGCAGACCCCAGGCTCGCAAGTTCCTTCTTGAGATCATCGATCTGTGTACGGTATCCAGTCAGATCCTTCTCGTTCGCATCCACGATCAGATTGCCGTCAGCATCGAAAACGCGAAAGTAGAGCACACTCTCAATATCGGCCACGATGATCAGACCTTTGCCTTGGGCCTTGATTTCTTTCGCGTCTTTGAGGGATGGCATCAACTCCAATGTGAAGCTATCGAAGGATTTGAGATCCGATTCTCCCTCGAGCAGACCACGATACACGGACAAGGCGGCATCGGCCGCCGATCGGCTCATGGTGCGCTGGGGGATCGTGCTTTGCTGTGGGAGTGCCACCCACGAGCCCGAGGTCTGTTCGTTCTTGAGTCTCTGGGCGATGGCGCCGATCTCGTCGATGTCGGTGACGGTCAAGACCGAGCCATGCGAGGTGACCGAGAGATTCCGCAACTCGTCCGGGATTGACGTCGCTCCGACCATCACGACGTCGAGGCGGACATCGAAGTCGTCGCGGAGCTTGGTCTGCAGGATCTGGAGCATCCCACCCACTTGGAGTGGCAAACCCCCTGGCGGTACGAGCACCGCGATGTTCTCCAGGCGGTTCCTCTCGAGCTGGTTGAGGATATCGTTGAAGAAAGCCTGAAGGTTGGAATTGTTGCGCTTCTGCATCGCCTGCAACTCGGTCACCGGGATCGTATCGAAGGGCCGGTCCACCTGGGGATCGAGTGGACTGTTGGCGAGGTTCGGATCCTGGAAGAAGTTGGGCCGGACGAGTTCCATGCGCGTTCGGTCGATGAGTCGGGCGAACTCCGTGAATCCGCGATCGCGGATCACGGGATAGGAGAACACGCCCCCTTGGGTCAGGACCCGGAAAAACCTGGGGTCGATCGGGTCGGGCGTGATGAACCGCGTCCGACGCAGTCCGAAGCCGGCGGAGGTACGGCCGGGGATCGACAGCTCCGCGAAGCGCTTGCGGAAGCTATTCAGGATCTCCAACCGGCGGGGGGTGCCAGGGGCATTCTGCTCGTCGAGGATCGTGATGATATTCTCGGCCGTCACGAGGTCGAGTTCCGCCTGGACGTTGGTGACCGACACCAACCGGTCGAGGTTTTTCTGTTCCGGGCTGCGAGACTCCTCGCGGGCCAGCTTGTCGACGAGGTCGTTCTGAGTGGCCGTGTCCAACCCGGCGGCATTCGGGTCTGTCTTGACCATTTGCTTGACGTATGAGCGCAGAGCTGTCCTGATCGCGCTGAACCGTGCGGAGTCGGTCTTCTTACTCGTGATCTCGGGGCTATTGCCCAGTTCCTG
Organism: Isosphaeraceae bacterium; assembly: GCA_052148775.1. Classification (GTDB taxonomy): domain Bacteria; phylum Planctomycetota; class Planctomycetia; order Isosphaerales; family Isosphaeraceae; genus CAVZRC01. The sequence goes on from JBKQHM010000785.1 coordinate 15,811, forward strand.
GGCCAGGGCCCTGATCTTGGCGAAGTTCTCCACCGAGAGGGCGATTGGCCTCAACGCCGGCACAACCGAGCCGGCCTTGGCGATCATATCGATGGCCGTGCGAAGCTGCGCCGGGGTGAAGATGAGCTTGTTGGCGTTGTTACGGTTGAATTGATCGATCAAGGTCTTGAGGGTCTTGCTCGTGAAACTTTTCAAGGCCGTCGGACTCAATGAGCCAGCTCGGCCCGATTGCGACTTCTTCGAGGCTTCGGCACGCGTTTGGCTGATGGCCGCGGCGATCACGGTCGGCCCGGCGTCCGGGACGAAGGGGGCGATATTAGGATCCGTCTCCGTGACCCCATGAGCCGCGAAGTAGTCGTCGACGAGGGCCTTACACGACTTGACCTGGGTGCCCTGGCTATTGTGGTTGGTATCACAGAGTTTGCCCATGAACCCCCGCATGCCCGGGCGATAATTGTCCATCAAGCAGCCTGGTGTCGGTGGGGCGCCAGACTGAGGCGGGCATCCATTCGGGAAATTGCTGTAATTGTACTCGTCAGCCAGCCCGAACAAGTAATGGCACATCTCGTGGGCGGCCGTAAAAACGACGTCTTGCTTGGTCGTGGTGGCCAGCGTTTGATAATAAAGAACCATCTGGCCCGGCTTGCCGTCGCTCCCCTTCATGGTTGACCAACCCGGACTAGATGGGGATCCGACCAGCGAGACGACCAAGTCGGCATCCTTGATATCATCGACATAATCGGCAGAACCGATCTTGCCACGTCCCTGTGTCACCTGATTCAGAACCTCTCTGACGAGG
>JBKQHM010000786.1:0-11677 GCA_052148775.1 Isosphaeraceae bacterium
TGGAGTACCTGACCTCGTGCTTTGAAGCCGATCGGCGCGGCCAATCGATCCCCTCGCTTCTGCGGGCGATGGAGCCGGCGATCAAAGTCGCTTGATTCCAGCGACACCAACCCGTGAGCTCCTACGAGTTAACAAAGCAATTGGCGAGACGAAGGAATTCGGAGGATCGCTCACTCGAAAACGACATCCCTGTCGCGATCACTCCTGCCCAGAGCCTGTAGACATGCGGGTTGGCTCCCAGCGTGTCTCGCATCACCCTCGTCTTAGGTTTAGAGCGCCCATCCCTTGCGATACTCGATATGGACGAACGGATTCAACTCCGGCGCATTCTTGACCTTCAGGTTCGCGCTATCCCACTCCAGGCGGCGACCCGGAGCCCGAAGGGCCAATACGCCCAGGAGCACGATCTCGGTCATCGGCCCGGCGTAATCGAAGTTGGAAACGGCGCGAGGGCCTCCCTTACACGCTGCGACCCATTCTTCGTAATGCCCGGGCGAGCGCTTCATCGTCTTCGGGACCTTACTCGCCTGCTCGTGAAGTGCGCGCGGGAGCAGTTCCGGCATACCGCCGTGTGAGCCGTGGAACATCTTCCCCTTGCCGCCGACGTAGAGTACGCCATTATCGGGCAAGTGCTGGCCATCGGGCAGTTCCAGCGGGTCCGGCGGCATCAGGCCGCCCTCGTACCAGGTCATCCGCACGGGAGGAAGGTCACCGCGAGCGGGGAACTCGAAATAGATAATCGCGGCGATCGGATAGGTTTCGAGGTTCGGCTTGTCCCCTGCGAGGAACGAGCCGTCGAGCGTCGTTCGGGCCTCGACGGAGCTCGGCGCACGCAGCCCGAGTGCCCAGACGGGGTGGTCGATAATGTGGCAGCCCATGTCGCCCAGGGCCCCGGTGCCGAAATCTCGCCATCCGCGCCAACTCACGGGGGCATAGGCCGGGTGATAAGGCCGTGCCTGGACCGGCCCAAGCCAGAGGTCCCAGTCGAGCGTGCTCGGGATGGGCGGCGTCTCCTTGGGACGGCCGATCCCCTGCTTCCAGAGGCGGCCAGCCCGATCCGACCATACGTGGACCTCGCGGACCGGTCCGATCACCCCGGCCTGGATCCACTCGTTCGTCAGTCGCGCACCCTCGGTGGCATGGCCCTGGTTTCCCATCTGGGTGGCGACACCGGCCTGGTGTGCGGCCCTGGTCAGCTCGCGACACTCGAAGAGGGTGTGTGTCAGCGGTTTCTGACAGTACACATGCTTCCCTGCGCGGATGGCCGCCATGGCCGCGACGGCGTGGATGTGGTCGGGCGTCCCCACCGTGACGGCGTCGATCCGCGACGCTTCCTCGTCGAGCATCTTGCGGAAATCTTTATAGCGTCGAGCTTTGGGAAAGGCATTGAATGAGCCGGCCCCGCGCTCGTCGTCGACATCGCAGAGGGCGACGACATTGGCACCGAGCCGGCTGACGGTGGCAACGTCGCCTCCGCCCATGCCCCCCACGCCGATCGACGCGACGTTGATCCGGTCGCTGGGGGCGATGAAACCCGTGCCGCCCAGTACGTGACGCGGGACGATCGTGAAGCCCAGAGCCAATCCCCCCGTCGCGCCCAGAAAGCCCCGTCGCGACCGGTCGCCGGAACGGGTTTTGTCGTCGGAAGTCTGCATCGTTGATCCCTCCTCGTCACAGGGCCTCGGATCGCTCTTTGCCCTGGGTGCTCGAACATGGATTCAGCGTTTCGCTGCGACAGTCCGGCCCACGGCGACCCATTCCACTCCCTGGAGGATCAGGCGCGCGAGGTTGGGGTCGCGGAGCGGGTCGTCCTTGGGTTGGTCCTTCCAGCCCTGATGGCCGAGATTGGTGTGAAACACGCGACCCTTGCCGAAGGTCCGCGTCCAGGCCACCGGCCAGGCGACGCCCTGGAATTCGATCGTCGCCAGCGGCTGCACGTCCGGCATCATCTGCATGTTGTAGTAGAGCTCGTCCTTCAGCTTGAAGTCCTTGAGTCCGTGGGTGATCGGGCTCGAGGTGTCGACGATCTTGACGTCGTAGGTCCCCCGTCGGGCCTTGCCGTCGGGCTTTCCCGTGTGGGAGTAGATCCCGCCGAGCATGTCTTTCCAGGTGGGCAGCCAGTCGGGCGGGGCGTTATCGCCGCCGTGGATCGAGACGTACCCGTGTCCCGACCGGACGAACTCGAAGATGGCCTCCTGCTGGGCCGGGGTGAACTTGGAATCGGGGTCGCGACGGTCGACCGTGACGATGAGCACGTCGTACTTGCGAATGGCCGGGGTCTCGAGGATCGCGGCGTCCTCGCCGATGGTTACATGGAACCGGCCGGTGTTCTCCAGGGTACTGGCCAGGTAGAATGCCTGGTCGCGGTAGCCGTGGTGTTCACGCTGCCCGCCCGAGAGCAGGAAGACTTTCGCGCCGTCGGGTACCTTCTTCTGCGCCTCGGCCGTGTGTGTCAGGCAGCAAGCCAGCAACAGGCCCAGGACAACGATAGGGTTTCGGTTCACGGGAGTTACTCCTGCCCGGAAGGTCCACTTGGTAGGATCGGGAAACGGTGGATCGGCCGGCTTGCGATCGGGAGATCTCATTGCCATCGAGAGAATGAATCGTAGCGTAGCCCGGCCCGAGGCCCGTCGCAAGGCTCGGCCCGCCAATCGCGACGATCAGGGAGTCCGCAACCGATGAGACGATCGAACGAGTTTTTTCACAGCGTGTGCCGGATCTTCGGGTTGGCCGCCGTCGCCTTGCTCCTGGTCGGGGCCGATGAGCCGAAGCAAACCATCGACGCCGGCGGCCTGAAATTCGAGGCTCCGAAGTCGTGGAAGTCGAAGCCGCCGACGAGTCAGATGCGCAGGGCGGAGCTGAAGGTCGACCCGATCGAGGGCGACGACTACCCCGCCGAGATGGTGGTCTACGCCTTTCCGGGCGGTGCGGGCTCGGTGGAGGCCAACCTCAAGCGCTGGCAGGGCCTGTTCAAGGACAAGGATGGGAATCCCCCGGCGATAGACAGCAAGAAGGTCAAGGGGAAGAACGTCGAGGTGACCCGGGCCGAGACCCACGGCGACTATCATCCGGCCCAGTTCCCCGGTCGTCCCGTCGACCCCCAGCGCCCCAATGCCCGCCTGCTGGGAGCGATCATCCCGGGCGAGGCCGCCACGTACTACATCCGGTTGGTCGGCCCGGAGAAGACGATGTCCAATCTGCGGCCGAGCTTCGACGAGCTGTTGTCGTCAATCCATGTCGAGGAGAAGTGAGCGGACCGAGCCGCCCATCCGTCCCGACGCGGTGCGGGGGCTTTCCTGTCCGGACGCGTTTGGACAGATGGCGCGGTTGACTCTCGCGAGCGACCGCAACCGGTGGAATTCGCGACGAGGAGCCGTTGATCGATGGCAAGCATCCTGATCGTGTGCGCCCGATGCACGCTGACCAACCACGTCTCGGATCGATACTGCACGAACTGCGGGCTCCCCCTCGGCGCCGTGCAACCGGATGCCGGGGCCGGCTGCGATGCGCTCGGACCTTACGAGGCACCCGAGCCGGCGGACCCCGACGTCGCCCGGCTGATCGCCGATTTCGTCCGTCGAGGCGGGTACGACGCCAACCCGTCGGGCCAGGGTTGGCAACTCGTCGTCCCGCTGCGGCAGGACCGCAAGCAGGCCGTCTACGTCGGCGCGGCCGGAATCGATGCCGAAGGCAGGACCCTCCTCGGTCTGGTTTCCGTCTGCGGACCCGTCAACGATCGCGATTGCCGCACGCTGCTGAAGCTCAACGCACGCATCGTCGAGGGCCACTTCGCCATCCGAGTCCTTCGCGGCGAGGAATACTTCGTCGTGATCGAGAACGTACCTGCGGAGATGCTCAAGTCGACCGACGCCAACGGATTGATCCGGCGAATCGCCGAGTTCGCCGATGGACTCGAAGAGCGACTTTCCCGCGGTGGTGATATTTACTGAGCGTGAAGTCTCGCGAAGAAGCCACCGGGGCGCGAAGTCCGTAGACTCCGCGCCCGGCGTGTCCGTTCATCAGGGCCGCGCCAGCGAGCCCTGGGTGATTGCCAGCGATTCGGATCGCGGGGCATCGCCCGAGGTCGCGAGGGACTCGTTCGGTCCGCGGATGCCCGGCACGTCGCTGGTGCGATAAATCGCGATGGTCGCGTCGTCCGTGAACCGGACCGGCTCGATACCCTTGAGGGGCGACAAGAGGCCGAGCTGGGCAAACGGCCCCCACTGGAGCGAGGCCGAGACGGCGAGGTAGCCCGTCCGCGGTTCGAGGCGATCGGGGACGCCTTCATTCGCATCAGCCGCCCGCACGTTGTAGCTTTGTCCGACGACACCGTAGAGCGCCGGACTGTTCTCGCCGAAGTAGAAGAAGGTCAGGTCGCGGAACTCCGGGTTTTCGCGCTGGAGCCGTGCCAGCGGCTTCAGGCCCTGGCCCCAGTCGAGGTTCGAGTCGGAGAGGATGCGACGTCCGCCGATCGGCCCGCCGGCCATTGTGTTGAAGTATGACAGCTCGTAAGGATGAATCGAGGCGACCGCCAGCGTCTGGGCGGCGAGGCCGGCGTAGGCCAGGCGCCGGGTCCATCGATTCCCCTCGGCCAGTCCGGATATCCAGACGATCGCGAGGGGCGCGACCGGGAGCAGGTAGCGGATGCCCAGGTTGCGCGTCGAGCCGATCGAGGCGATTGCCAGGAAGACCAGGGCTGCGACCGGGAGGATCCAATCGCGCCCGGTAGACCGGATCCGTCTCGACATCGCCGCACGGGCCGCCAAGACCAGCCAGAAGGCCAGGGGAACCTTCACGGCGAGGGCCACCAGGTAATAGTAGCGCCAGCCCGTATCGCGGATCTCGCCGAAGAGATAGCTCGGTGCGCCGGACCTTTGCATGATCGCCTGGCGCACGAATCCGACCCAGTCCTGTGGGTAGGATGCCTCGACAATCCGCCGGACGATGCCGCCGAGCCTCGGGCCGAACCTGCCATCGAAGCTCGGGTGGTGCCCCGTCTGCGCGCTCATCGTCAGCATGGCGCCGCCGGTGACGATGACGTCGGAAAGGAGCATGATCGCCGTGAATCCGATCATCCCGGCGCTCACATCAAGGACCAGGCGAGCGGGCCGTCGTTTGTGATCGCGCCATCGCGCCAGGAACCAGAGCAGCGCGAAGATCGGCGGCGCGACCATGGCCGTGAACTTGCAGGAAAACGCCAGGCCGCCCACGGCGGCCGAGGCCACGAAGGCTCGACGATCCCCATTCCGCAAGAAGATCCAGAACAGGAGCATCATGCCCGTCATACCGGCGATGATCGGGGTCTCCATCGTGATCAGCGGGCCGTGGGCCAGCAGATTGGGGCTCAGGGCGAACCACCATGCCGAAACCACCATCGCCCGAGAGCCGTACAGGCGGCGGCTCCAGAACACGACCAGGGCCATCGCGACCAACCAGAGCCAGAGCGCGGTCATTCGCGCCAGGGGGAGCAGGACAACCTCATAATCCGACGGGCGATCGATCCATTCGCCGTAACCCAGTCGATCGAGGATCCAGAGGAGCGGAACTTGCTGGAGCTTCCAAAATGTCAGCGGCGTGCCGGCGCGCGTGATCCCTGTCTGATCGCCGGTCCTCCACCATCGAGAGGCCACGGACAGATAGAGGACTTCGTCGTAGGTCGCCGAGCTCCGCATCAACGAGTCGGTCATCAGCCCCAGTCCGGTCGCCGCCGCGAGGAAGACCAGCACCGCTCGCGGGACCCATCCGGCTCGTCGTTCTGTCGGTTGCGATTCCTTCGGTTGCGACTCCATCGCCAACATGGTTGCGTTCCTCCTTGATTCAGACTCAAATACCTCTCCGAACGGTTGTTGCAACGATCGTGTTGCAGATTTCCCATCGGGCAATTCCGATATCGCTGGATGGTCCTGGAAGCCAGCAGCGTTCGATGGTCTCAGACCTTCTGCAAGGCTGCGGTCTCCCTCGATCCCGGATATCAGGAAGATCGAACGATCATCCCACCTCCCTGCTGACTGCTTCGAAGGTCTTTGACGAGCCGGGCGATCGTGATCGCGTCACGGATCGTCGGTGCCCGGGAGTCATCGCCGCGGACCAGTCGATGGAACTGGTCGTTGAGCACGTCGCCGACGGTCGGCTCCAGCGGGAGTCGCTCGTCCTTGATCCCGCCTGCGCCGGACCATTGAATCCGCTCAGGCATCTCCAGGCAAGCCGCCCCGTGCTCGGCGAAGACCTGGAATCCGGGGGTCGGCAGGAACCGGCTCGCTTCACCCCAGCAGGACCGATGGTAGCGACCGAAGGAGATGTGGGCCGTCGCTCCCCGGGAAAAGGTGGCCACGAAGCTCTCGAAATCCGATTCCGAGTCGCCGGCACCATCGGAGGGGATGACCTGGCAGCGCGTGCCCAAGACCGACTCGGGTAACGCCTCGAACACAAATCCACACCAGTCGAGCAGGTAACTGCCCGGATCGATCATCAACGGTGCCGGGACGATCTGGTTGGTCGGACCGGGCACGGCGTATCGGTCGAACCCATAGAGGCGGGAATGTCCCACGACGAGCCGCGGCGGCCCTAACTCCTTCGCCAGTAGCTCTTTGAGCCGGAGCGTCGCCGGGTAGCAGCGTCGGGCGAATTCCGGCATGAACACGATCCCACTGCTTTCCACCAGCCGGACGAGCCCCTCCAGTTCGTTGAGATCGTCGGCCAGCGGCAGGGCACAATAGATGGACTTGCCCGCCGCGCAAGCCAGGGGGATCGGATGCAGCCCGAACCACTGTCGAGACAGGAGATAGATCACATCGACGTCGGGTCGTTCGACGAGCGCGGCCAGACCTTCGCACGCCGCGCAGCCGATCTGGGCCGCTTCGATCTCGGCACGTCGATAAACCTGGTCGTAGACGGCGGTGATCCGGAAACGATCTCCCAGGCGTGCCAGTGACGGCTTGTGCCGGGTCTCCCAGAGGCGACCCAACCCGATCACCCCGACCTGGAGCCGCACATGCTTCGACCCGACCAAGCTCGCCTCCTGGAGAACCGCGCTCTCCCCGCCGTTTGCCTCAAGGCCGTCATCAGCAGGTTATCAGCTTACCGCGGATTGGGCTACCCAGAACGCGCGCCGCCAAGGCCCTTTCCTGTGCCTTTTCGAATCCATCTGGAAGGGGAAGGTCTTCCGCCGACAACCGCGTTATCATGGCGTAAGGCCACCGAGTTATCAGACGGCTGGGGAGTTCGTGAATGCGTGCGGTGCTGCAACGTGTCAGTCGGGCGTCCGTCGAGGTCGAGGGTGCCTGCGTGGGTCGCATCGTCCATGGCTGGCTGGTACTGCTGGGAGTGGAGCAGGGTGACGTCGAGGCCGATGCCGCGTGGGTTGCCGACCGGATCCTCAAGTTGCGCGCCTTCGAGGACGATCAGGGCAAGATGAATCGAAGCGTGCAAGATGTGGGCGGGAGCGTCCTGATCGTCAGCCAGTTCACCCTGCTCGGCGACTGCCGGGGCGGTCGACGGCCCAGCTTCACCGCCGCCGCGGAACCCGTCGAGGCCGAGCGGTTGTATCTCCTTTGCGCGGACCTGCTGGCGCGATCGGGACTGGCGGTGGCCACGGGAGTCTTCCGCGCGATGATGAATGTCGAGCTGGTCAACGAAGGGCCGGTCACGCTGCTCCTGGATAGTCGCAAGCCGTCCTGATCGGCGGCGAGTGGGGCACTCTTGCAATGGAAACGACGACGGGGCGACGACGATTGTTACTGGGTCTCGATGTCGGGACGCAGAGTCTACGCGCGGCGCTGGTCGACCTGCAAGGTCGGACCGTCGCGTATGGCGTTGCCCCGATCGAGACGACCTATCCCCGGCCGACCTGGGCCGAGCAGAAGCCGGCGGATTGGTGGGCGGCGGCCCGCCTTGCCGTGGCCTCAGCCCTGTCGAGCGGTGGCGTCGCCCGCGAGGAGGTCGTTGCCGTCGGTCTCGACTGCACGGCGTGCACCGTGGTGGCCTGTTCCGCGGCCGGTGAACCATCGCGGGGTGCCCTACTCTGGATGGATCAGCGTGCGTTCCGCGAGGCCGAGGAGATCAGCGCCAACGGCGACCCCATCCTGCGGTATGTCTCGGGGCGCGTCTCGCCCGAGTGGATGCTCCCGAAGGCGCTCTGGATCAAGCGAAACGAGCCCCGCATCTATCAAGAGGCTGCCCGGATCGTCGAGGGCACCGACTGGATGATGTATCGATTGACCGGGGATTGGACCTTGTCGCTGAATCACGTCGCGGTGAAATGGAATTACTCCAGGCCGGATGGTGGCTGGCCGGTTCGGCTTCACGAGGCGCTGGGGCTCGGCGATCTCCGCGAGAAATGGCCCGCGACGATCGTGCCGCTGGGTAAAGGGGACGCGGCCTTGAGCGATGTGGCGGCGGCCGACCTCGGCCTGGCCGCGGGAATCCCGGTGGCCCAGGGTGGGATCGACGCGTATCTCGGCATGCTCGGCCTGGGCGCGACCCAGGACGGCGACGTGGCCGCGATCGTCGGGTCGAGCACTTGCCACCTCGCGCAGTCACGAGAAGGGATCTTCGGCTCGGGGGCAGCCGGATGTTATCCCGACGCGACCGTCGAGGGACTCTATACGCTCGAGGCCGGCCAGACGGCCACCGGCTCGATCCTCGACTGGTACCGCCGCCACTTCGCAGGGAACGAGTACGCTGAGGCGGCTCGACGCGGGGTCAACGTCTTTCAAGTGCTCGATGAACGAGCTGCGGCGGTCCCTCCCGGCTCCGAGGGGCTGGTCGTCCGCGACGACTGGCAAGGGAATCGCTCGCCATTCAAGAACCCGCAGGCTCGCGGTGCGATCACCGGGCTATCCCTGGCCCATGGCCCCGGCCACGTCTTTCGCGCCATCTACGAGGCCACGGCCTGCGGTACCCGGCACATCCTCGAGGACGCATCGGCCCATGGCCTGCGCGTGGAGCGGATCTTCCTCGGGGGCGGCGGCGCCAAGTCGGCCCTGTGGCTTCAGATCCATGCGGATATCCTGAAGAAGCCCGTCCACCTGGCCCGCGAATCCGAAGCCTGCGCGCTGGGATCGGCGATGGCCGCAGCCGTCGGGGCGGGAATCTTTGCGGACTTCGACCAGGCCGCGCGTGAGATGGTCGCCATCGAGAAAGTCGTCGAACCCAACCCGTCCAACGCGGGCGTCTACGATGATTTATTCGGACAATATGTCGAACTCTATCGACGGCTCAATGAGTCCCGTCTCGGCCAGTTAGCCGTCCCGACTTGAGCCTCAATGTGAAAGTCAATGGAAGTCGGACGAGTTAATCTGTACGGGTTCTGAAGTTCCGAGTCCGGTTCGGTCGAGTAACGCTTCTCGTAGGAAAGAGGGGCAGCGAGGTGGTGCGCCCCTCCGATATCCGACGAGGGATCCGCAAGACAAACCCGTCGCCCGTCTCCTCCGAAGCTTGCCGGTCTTGCCTGAGATTCCCGCAATCGCCGTCGATCTGCTCGAGGCGGTCATTCCGGGATGAAAGGGACGCTCGCCATGGAACGGCAGATCATCGAGGGACGCCGCTCCCGCGCCGGCTGGGCCGCTCGACTGCGACGAGATGCCCATCCGGCCGACAACGTTTCCCCCGAGCCGATGGGCCTCGTTCTGGGCTTAAGACGGCCGAGGCGCAATCGCATGGGTCTCCTTCGCGTGATCTGTGGATTCTCTCTCCTCAGCGTATTGGCCGCGGGCACATTCTGGACCACGTCGACTCGTCGCGGCGTGCTCGACCGAGGATCGGGGCAATTCATCCAGAACTTCGAACTGGTCGACGTAACGACGGGGCGCATCCATCGTCTGTCCGATCAACTGGGGCAACCGGTCGTCATCGTATTCATCGGCACGAGCTGCCCCGTAGGCGACCTGTACATGCCCCGCTTGACCGCGCTCGCGACGACCTACCAAAGTCGTGGAGTGCACTTCCTGGCCGTAGACTCCAATGCGAGCGAATCCATCGAAGACATCGCCCGTTACGCCCGAGACTCCGGGGCAAACTTCCCGGTCCTCAGGGATTCCGAGAATCGCGTCGCCGACCAGTTGCTGGCCGAGCGTACCTGCGAAGTACTCGTGCTCGACGGTCAACACCGGCTGCGTTATCGCGGTGCGATCGACGACCAGTATGGACGCCGGACCCGTCGCGATCAGCCCGACCGCACCTACCTTGTCGACGCGATCGAAGCCCTCCTGGGGGGCCAGGCTGTCGCCCCAGAACTGACGCAGGTCGTCGGCTGCCCCATCGAGCGGCAAGCCCCCGCGAAAGCCACCCGTCCGGCGCCCGTCCCGGTCGCGCCCACCGCGGCGGTTCGATTCAACAAGGAGCCGACGCCATCACCGTCCTCACCGAATCGGCAGCCCCTCCCTGCGTTGACATTCGCCGATGATGTCGCCCCGATCCTCCATAACCGTTGTGCATCATGCCATCGGCCCGGCCAGGTCGCCCCGTTCCCCTTGTTGACCTACGAACACGCACGTCGCTGGTCGACGTCGATCGCGGAAGTCCTCGAGGATGGGCGAATGCCGCCCTGGCATGCCGACCCGCGCTACGGACATTTCTCGAACGACCGCAGCCTGTCGGACCGCGAGCGATCGATCCTCCTCTCCTGGGTCGAACAAGGGGCACCGTCCGGAGACCTCGCCAGGGCACCGAGCGCACCCAAACCGTCGGAAATCTGGTCGATCGGGACACCGGACGTTGTCTTCGAAGTCGACGAGCCGTTCTCGGTCCCGGCCGAGGGCACTGTGCCAATTCGTCGGGTCCGCGTGGCCACTCATCTCGAGGAGGATCTCTACGTATGCGCCGCGGAAGCACGGCCTGGGGATCGCTCGGTCGTCCACCACATCGTCGTCTTCGTCGAGGACCCCAACAAGACGACCGAATCCACACTCGCCCGTGACAACCTGCTCGTCGCCTATTTCCCCGGCGAGACCCCCACGTTCCTCCCGCCCGGGGTCGCGAAGAGGATTCCTCGCGGATCGGACCTGCTCTTCGAGGTCCACTACACGCCAATCGGCAAGCGGCGCTTCGATCGCCCATCGATCGGCCTCGTCGCGTCCCACCAGCCCCCTCGTCACGTGGCGTCCTCCAGGGGAATCCCGGCACATCACCTCCGAATCCCGCCCGGCGATCCGGACTATGTCGTGAGGACGTTCTGGACGCCCAAGCGGGACATCCAGCTATTGAGCCTGGAACCGCACATGCACATGCGTGGCAAGAGCTTCACCTACACGGCGGAATACCCCGACGGTCGGACGGAGATCGTCCTCTCGGTGCCCCGGTACGATTTCAACTGGCAGACGGCATACCGCCTCACCGCGCCGATACCGATCCCGAAGGGCAGCAAGATCCACTGCGAGGCCCACTACGACAATTCGCCTTCGAACCCGGCCAACCCGGATCCGACGCGTACGGTCACCTGGGGTGAACAGAGCTGGGATGAGATGATGATCGGATTAATCGACTATTACTGATGCAAGGATCACCGGAATCGTAAGTTTCGGAGACAGCCTAACCGACGTCGGCAACACCTACCCTATGTTTGGGGTGAAGAAGCCGGGGCCGGCTGGTCCTGCGCGCAAAAACCTCTATTTTTCCAGGCTTTTCGCTTGGAGCGAGGTCTCGCCAACCCCAAAAGCGTAGTGACAACTCTAGTCGGATT
>JBKQHM010000787.1:0-7760 GCA_052148775.1 Isosphaeraceae bacterium
GACGGACCAGTTCCGCTTCGGCCGCGAGGCCCCGACGTAGCACCGCGTCAGTCGATTGGCGTACATCGCATTGAGCGAGAACAAGTTCACGTCGATGAGGTGCCCCGCGATGCGGTAGATCACGTAGGAGCCGATCAGGAGCAGGGTCAACGCCAGGGGATTCGACCCGTTGACGCCCGCGATGTAGTGATCAAACGGACCGACGCCATCCTCGGGGACGAGGAGGGCGGGCATGTTCGCGAGCAGCGAAGCGACCAACGCGACCGCGCCGATCATGCCGGCGAGGAAGAGGACAGACGCGATCGCCGCCAGGAGGGTGAGCGGAGGTGCGACGGTCTTGCTGGCCTTGGGCAAGACATAGCGGCCGGTGCCGACTCCGAACGCCGCCGCCCCGAGCCAGCCCGACGCGACGACCGCGCGCGTGATCGCTCCGGCCGACCAGAATAATCCGGGGAGATACAGGATGATGCCGACGACCGCCATCCAGTACAAGGCTGTGATCGTGAAGCGGGCGCTGAGGCGGGAGGACCATTCCCGTTCGCCTTCGCTCACTGACCGGCCAAGCATCGCCACTTCCACGATCCGGCAAATCACGGCGATGAGCAACGCGCACGGCGGGACGAACTGCGCCATGAGGTCCGGCCGCCCCAAGTTCGCGAACTCTCTGATCAGCCCCTCGAGCAAGACAAGGAGCGTGCCGCCGGTCATCCCCGACAGGAGTGAGGCGAAGGCGAATTTGCCCGGAGTCCTCGCGTAACTCCTCGCCCTTAACCACGCGAGGCCGGCCGAGATCAGGCCGAAGAAGGCCATGTGCAAGACGAAGTTGGGAGGTTCGAGAAGGCCCAGGTGATTCGAGATGTAATCCATAACCGATGTCGGATTGACCTGAGGCGGCCCGGCCTCCGCCTGTACCACACTCCCGAGCTTCCAGATGCCCCAGCGGATCGAGGCGGTCAGGACCAATGCGGCGATGGCCCCGGGGTAGACGATATACCGGTTGAGCCAACCCTCGGCGACCTTCGAGTCGGACCACAAGCGTGCGTCGAGACCGTGACTGCGGAATTCCCGCATCGCCAGGGCGTTCCTCGACAGAGCCAGCACGATGCAAGATAATCCCAGGGCCAGAAGAATCACGGGAGGGAGGTACGCCAGGAAGCTGGGCCCCGTCGGCACCGTGACCTTGTTGAGATAGCTGTAGAGCATGACCACCAGTCGAGCGGCCACGACCAACATCATGCCGGCCGGCAGGAGCATCATCAGGTTGATGGTCACGTTCCGCACCCAGATGAGGATCACGGTCCACGTGTCGGTCGACAGGATGCCTGGGTGAGGGAACAGGTAGCTGCTGTAGGCCCGGAGGTGCCGGAGCGGCTCGGGCTCTTCGTCGACGACCTCCCGCTTCTCGGAGAGATAGAGTCGATCGGACCGGGATTGATCCACCCGGCTCGGCGAGAGCTGCCGCTCGACGTTCTCGGGATCGCCCCCCTCGCGCTTCAGCCAGGCCGCGATCCAGGCCCCGGCATAGCCGCCACCGGAGACCGTCGAGAGGTAGTCGATCCGCCGTAACAGACCGATCCTCCCCATGCCCTGGAGGAATCCGACGGCGAACGTCCCGGCCCGGATCCCTCCCCCGGAAAACGACAGCCCCGTGACGTGCTGCTTCAGGGACCATAGCCTGGCGGCCTTGACCTTCTCATCCTCATTCGACCCTTCGGCGGGCGGGGGGGACCGATCCCCCCCGTCGCCGGATTCTCTCTCGATCTTGTGTCGACGTCTCCGGATCGCCTCGTCCCACTCGTCCCGGAGGACACTGGAGAATGTCAACGCTTCGTCGCTCAATGGAGGATCTCCATCGGGATAATCGTGATCGGTCGATGGCGCCGAGTCGTCCGTCTCGACGGCATCGGCCCGCCGCTACGCCCGCGTCGAGCGCTCGCCGCTCGACCTGGACACGTCGGAGGAAGGGGGGACCGTCGCCCGTGGGCTCGCGCGCGGAGAAAGACGGCGGCCATCCGCTTAATAAGTTCTTTACAATATGGTCTAAATTATCAAACTTTGCTGCAAATTGCACGCTGATGCAATAGGGACGTTCGTCCGACGGCGAAGATGAATGAGTCTTCAATCATCGGGACCGAGACGTTGCGATGTTAGGAAGGGCATGGTCCGTAGTCAAAGGAAAAAAATCGAGGGACGAGGTTTTCGCCGATTCTTCACATCTCGTCTGCCACGATCGGCCCGATCGATCGCGGCCCTTTCGCCGAGGCTGTCACAGGGCCCATCACGGAAAAAATATGATTTAATAGTGATTTTTTAAAATTACGTGGATCACAATTCTGGACCCGGGGGCTCGTCGAGTCGAATCCCGGCACGCCCTCCGTTCGGATCGTGGCGGACGCAGAGGGCTAGCATACCGCCCACGAAGAGGGTCGCCGCGAGCACGAACTGCCCCGTGGCAAAGCTGCCGGACGCCTTCTCCAGCCAGCTCATGAGAGGCGATGACAGGGCCCCGCCCGTGTTGGCCAGCGTGTTGATCAGCGCGATGCCGCCGACCGCCCCGAGCCCGCTCATGAACGAGGTCGCGAGCGACCAGAACAGGCCGATCATGCTGAGCATCCCCACCTGTGCCAGGGTCAGGGAGAACAGCACCAGCCACGGCGATCGGAGGGTCGCGCTGAGCCACCAGCCGATCGCGGCCAGGAACGCGCAGGCCGCCAGGTGCCACCTTCGCTCGCCCGTCCGATCCGAATGCCCGCCGATCAGCAACATGGCGACGGCCGTCGTGAGATTCGGGATGAGGTAGAGGTATCCGATCCCATCGGCCTTCCAATCGGAAAAGTGACGCTTGAGGATCTCCGGCGCGTAGAAGCCGAAGCCGTTGGATCCCAGGGCAATGGTAAAGTAGATGAGGATGAACAGGCCGACCCTCCAGTCAGCCAGGGCCCCCAGGCGGTTCAGTCCGTGCCGCGACTCCTGGCCCTTCTCCTCCTTCTCCATCCGGGCGGAGAGCCAGGCTCGCTCGTCCGGAGTCAGCCATTGCGCCTCCCGCGGCCGGTCGGTCAAGTACCACCAGGTCACGAGGCCCAGGAGGACCGAAGGAATCCCCTCGATGAGGAAGAGCCATTGCCAGCCAGCCAACCCCCCGGCGCGATCGCTATATCGGAGCACGTTTCCCGAGACCAGTCCGCCGAAGGCGCCGGAGAGGGGCGACGCCATCATGAAGCAGGCCACCGCCCGGGCGCGTTCCCGCGCGGGGAACCAGTAACTCAGGTACAGGACGATCCCGGGGAAGAAACCCGCCTCGGCGACGCCCAGGAGCACCCGGACGAGATAGAAGCTCCGCGCATCCGAGACGAACATCGTGCAGGTCGAGACGATGCCCCAAGTGACCATGATCCGGCTGATCCACCGACGTGCCCCGACCCGGTGCAGGATCAGGTTGCTCGGCACCTCGACGAGGAGATAGCCGATGTAGAAGCAGAAGGTGGCGCCCCAGCCGTAGACCTCCTCGCCGAGGTGGAGATCATCCAGCATCTCGAAGCGTGCGAAGCTCACGTTCGCCCGGTCGAGGATGTTCGCGACGTAGAGCAGGAACAGGAATGGGATGAGTCGCCGGGCGACCTTCCGGAGGATCACGCCCTCCGGGGCATCGCCGGCCAGTTCGTCCAAAGGCCCCGGAACGATCCGTTCGCCGATCTCGCCGGACATGATGCTCCCCTCGGCAGGGCCGCCCCGCTCTTGCTGTTCGTCGACCTCGCACGCGACGGATTCAGCGTAGGGGCTGGAAAGGGGAGTTGCAATCACCCGGTGAACCGGGGCATGAGCGATTCTTCAGGATTTCCTCGAGGTTTTCGGTGCCCCATCCTCCCGGGCTAACGCCCAACCTCGTGCGCGCCCTGCCGAAAGAATTCCAGCCATCCCCGGGTCATCGCGTCGGAGATCGTCCTGGACGGAGTCAATTCTTCCGGGGTCTGACCCCAGTAGAATCCGATCCATCCCGAAGCCACGCGCCGCGATTCCTCGATGAATTGCCGGAGCTCCTCGATCGAGCACGAGAGCGGGAACGTTTCTTCGATCACGACGGGCTTGCCGACCGAGAAGCCCGCGAGCGTCTCCAGCGCCTTATCGACCTTGCCCCGCTCGGGATAGATGTGGACGCTCAGGAAGTCGAGCTCCTCGGCGACCTTCTCGGGGACGAATCCGGAAGAGAGGCCCGGGCGGTCGAGGCTCCAGGGGACCAGCCCGACGGTGATCAAGTGATGGCGATCGTGCTTGCGGATGGCCTCTTTCAGCGCATGGATCCACTGGCGAGCGACTTCGGGCCGGGTCCTGCCCTTCGGGTCGAGCGTGATGAACTGGACGAAATGCTTGCCGGCGAAGGCGCCGGCGAGCCAGTCCCCGGGGGCCCTCTTACCGGGGACGACCGGCTCGTTCATCAGGTCGTAGCAGAACACCGCGGGACTCCCGCTACATCGGCGCGCGATCGCCTCCCAGAATCGGGCCTGGACAGCCCACCGATCGGGCTCCGTCATCGCGTCGTACCAGGCGGGGACGTCCTTCTTGTGGTAACAACCCAGGCCGGTCAGGTCGAGGTAGAGTCCCAGCCGCTCGGCCAGGTCCAGCAATCGACCCAGACGCGCCAGGCTCCTCTCATCGGGCCGGTCCGCGCCCATCATGAACTTGCCCAGTTGCAGATGGACCCGGACGACATTCGCCCCGAGTGCCTTCATCTCGCGAAAATCCTGCTCGATCCTGGGCCACTCGGTCTCCCAGTAGTCCTCGATCAGCCGGCCCTTCTCATCGTGGTCGTAATTGAACCCCCATGGCGTGAAACGCCGGCCGGAGGACTCGAGGACGAACGATCGGTGATCTGGGGCGATGCCCACTCGTAACATCTCCCCGGCTCGCAACTCGGCCAGGCCATTGCCGAGAACGACCAGGGTGACGATCAGTCCCTGGAAGAGCGACATGATTGCCTCCGTAGCTTTTCGTAGGTCAGGCTTTCAAGCCTGACATCGGGCCCCTTCGTGAGAGTCAGGCTGGAAAGCCTGACCTACGTGAGAAAATAGCCACCTAACCTACCACGCATCTTCAAAGGCCACCATCGCCCGCAATCTCACTCCAGGCGCATTCGATGACGAGATTTATTCCGGTTTACCAAAGACCACTGATTCCATTGCCAAAACACGATTTTTGGATTACCAAAAAATGGAGTTGCAGCAAAGAAATCACATCGTTAGGATCTACCATCAATCGTCATTCAAAAAACCAAATTCCTCATCTGGAGGTTCATCGATGGCCTATCGTCGAACGGCCAGGAACTCATGGACTGGCTTTACCTTGATCGAGCTGCTAGTGGTCATCGCGATCATCAGCGTGCTGATTGCCCTGCTCTTGCCGGCCGTCCAGGCGGCTCGAGAAGCGGCGCGGCGGACGCAGTGCGTGAACAATCTGAAGCAGATTGGCCTGGGCATCGCCAACTACGAGTCGAGCGCGGGGTGCATTGTCTCCGGATACGTCAGCTCGACGGTACCCCTGGCGCGATTCGGAGTGACGGGGAATAACCCGGACCCGCAGACCGGCGATAATGGGCCGGGGTGGGGCTGGCTGGCCCTGTTGTTACCCCAGATCGAACAAGGGCCGCTCTACAACGCGATCAACGTCAACCTGCCGACCTGGGTGGCGGACAACGGGACCGTCGTCCTGATCCAGGTCAACGTCTACAACTGCCCGTCGGCTAACAACCCGACACCGACGGTCCCCATGGTTGACGCGAACCTGAACCTGCTGCCGGTGGCCAATCCCTATTTTGCCCGCTCCGATTACGTCTACAACGTCGGCTGGAACGATTCGGGCATGCCGGCCACGGTCAACTATGACAACACGGTCACGGGCTGCAACGGGCCGATCTATCGCAACAGCCACATCACCTATGCCGGTGTCACCGATGGCCTGAGCAACACGGTCGTCGCGGGGGAGCGGACGCCGTATCTGTCGGACGCCACCTGGGTCGGGATCATCCCCGGCTACCGGCATTTCTCCTACGGCGCCTTCGCGAGCCTCGGGACCGGCGGACTGGGCGTCAACTATGACTACGCCAATGCCATCCTCGCGGCGCACAGCGGACCCTCGCTGTACGAGGACCCCGTGGTCATCCATCCGCCGAACAGCCCGCTCGGGCATACCGACGAGATGTACTCGCTCCACCCCGGCGGGGCCAACGTCCTGATGGGCGACGGCTCGGTCCGATTCGTCAAGCAGTCGATCAACTTGCTGACCTGGGCCGCCATGAGCAGCCGCAGCAATGGGGAGGTGATCAGTGCGGACTCCTATTGAGACACCGTCGACCACAAGGCCCGGATCCGGATCGCGTCGTGACCGAGCCCGTACCATGCTGTTCGCGTGGCTGTTGCTGACGCTCGTGGGCTGCGGCGAGCCGTCGGTCCGCGAGCTGAAGAATCGCCGGGAGCTCGAGGCCCTGCTGACGGCCATCTCGCTGAAGAACAAGAAGGAGCTGGACAAGGACATCCAGCGGATCGACGATCGCCATGCCTCGGGCGAGCTCTCCGACGACGGCTACAAGGATCTCCGGGCGATCACCAAGAAGGCCCTGGCCGGCGACTGGGCCGGCGCCGAGAAGCAGGCGTATGAACTCCGCGAATCGAAACCTTATTTCCAGTAATGTGGAGGTCGTCACGCCATGAAAAAGCTGGCTTCGATATCCGCCGCGATCGCCGTCATCGCTGGCTCCGCGGCCTGGACGGTGTGGAAGCTCTCCGCGCAGGGCCCTGCTCGCCCCGTGGCGGGTTCATTCCATCGGTCGAAGGTCGACGGTCTCGGCCACACGCGGGGCGTCGTCCAGGTCGACCTGATGCGGAAAATCATGGCCGAACAGGTCCGCTCGAGCCATGCGGACGGGGTCTCCGGGGCCGAGCCCGGACACGACGTCCCCAGCCAGGACCATCCGTTACGCGACCGCCCGGCGCCCGGGTTCGCCCTGAAGGATGCCCGCGGCAAGACGTGGAAGCTCGACGAAGCCGTTGCCGACGGGCCGGTCGTCGTCGTCTTTTACCTGGGCTCGACGTGCATGGCCTGCGTCGCCCACCTGGTCGAACTGGATGTGGCGATGCCGCGGTTCCAGGCGCTCGGCGCGCGCATCCTGGCGATCAGCGGCGATACGCCCGAGTTCTCCCTGGAGCGGATCCGCCGGTTCGGCGGGTTTCAAACCCCACTCCTGAGCGATCCCGACCACGCGGTCTCCTCGGCCTATGGGGCCTGGAAGGCGATCCCGGGCGGGGAGAAGGACGAAGGCGAGGCGATGCACGGCACCTTCCTCATCGATCGCGACGGCTCGGTCCGGTGGGCGAATGTCGGGGGTCGTCCCTTCGCCGACGTCGACGCGCTCCTGACGGCACTGGCGAGAATCCGCCCGATCGCTCGCCATCCTCCCGATTCACGCGAGGCCCCGTAGTGTCCAGGGATCGAGGCTCAGACCTCCTGATCTGCGAGCGAATTAGAGTTCCGGGCGTGTGAGTTATCCACTTGCGGGGATGAGGTTTGGGAGATTTTCGTCTGAGAGCCTGTGAAAAAATCTGCTACGTATAATGAAAGGAGAGGCCCGAGGAATACGAGGAGGAGCAGGCGATGAGACCGCGAAAGCACCCCAAGCCAGCCCGAGTGGTGATCCCTCCGCCCATCGAAGAGGCTCGCAGTTCGCCAAAGGCTCAGACCTCCTGATCTGCGACCTGCGCAGGTTGAGGGTC
>JBKQHM010000788.1:0-6423 GCA_052148775.1 Isosphaeraceae bacterium
GGGAAAGATTGATCGTGATCGAGCCCAAAGGGGAATGGCCAGATCATATGAAGCTCGATTCGGCGGTTTGTGCCGCGGGGCTTAAGCGGTTTGTGCGGCCCGTGCTGGCCTCGGACCTGGGTGGAGTCGAGGCGTTCGGGGCTGATCACATGGCCGTGATGGAGGTGACCAAGGGCGTGAGGGCACGTCGGCCGTTGATGGTGACCTGGAATGAAAGCGAGGTAGGCCATGCCTGACCTGATCCAATGCCGTGACGGGAAGATGTCGCCAGCCGTGTTCATCTGCAAGCACCTACTCGACCCAGGGACAACCGAGTTTGCGTCTATCCCGGAAGAAGGAAAGGAGATGCACGTCTATATGTGCGGGGATTGCTATCGGAGGGGACCGAAGCGCTTCATGAAGAATGTGCGTCTCGTCTGCCTGCACTGCCTTCAAGAACGGCTCCAGACCATGACCCGGGTGGAGGGTAACACCGATGAGTAGGATCAAGACGTTCAGGCGCCCATCCATCGGGGGTGGATCCGATCGGCGATTCATGGATCGGCTCTACGACCGGACCAAGCGCGATCAGGATGCGAAACGGTTCTATGACAGCTCAAGCTGGAGGAAGCTCAGGGCATCGAAGCTGATCAGGAACCCCGAGTGTCAGGACTGCCTTGAACTGCATGACGTCCTCGTGCCAGCCCGGTTCGTGCATCACGTCCTATCGCGGAAGGAACGGCCGGACTTGGTGTTCTCGATTGAGAACCTTCGCTCCCTCTGTCCTGCCTGCCACAACCGGACCGAGAAGGGCGAGAAGTCCAAGGGCAAGGGACAGCGCACACCCAAGCATGAGGAACCCCACGAGCCGAGCTATCAATGAGCATGCACCTACGCGTAGTGCACTCATGCAGTCAGGATGCATGCACCCATACCCACATGGGTATTGATGTTTACATCTTTATGCGTATTAACCGATGTCGCCCCGTCGCACATTTTTTAACTGCTTTCACGCCATGAAAACCACCGTAACTCCCGGCATCCCGTTGTTTGTTCCCAAGCCTCGGTCGGAGCGCGCCGAACCGCGTGGCCGTTTCCGCCTCGGTCACCATCAGCGGCGCGCCGGTCTCGGCTGTTGGGCCGTCTCCGTGTCCACTGCCGACCGACAAGCAATCACGACCTGGAAGCGCCAGCGACCACTCCGGCCGGAAGGCGCCGAGCCGTTCGCGGACCGCCTCGTGGAGTTGGTGCGGCTCTGGGCGCCCGTCATGCCCCCCGGGGTGGTCATCACGACTCCACCACAAGGGGCATCGGCTCCGGAAGGACCGGCATGCGATGCCGCGGCGATCCTGGCTCGACTCACCGCGGACCGTCTCGGCGTGCCGTTCGTCTCGATGCTCGAGCGCACGGACCAGAAGCGCTGGCACGGGCGGCATTACGCCACCAAGCAAGCCCCATTCACTGCGACCGCCGAGAAGGCCCTCAGCAGGCCCGCCATCGTGTTTGTGGTCGATGACCTGGCAACGTCCGGGACGACTCTCAAGCTTTCTCTAGAAGCCATCAGAGGGGTTGGAATCCCGGCTTTCGGCTTTGCCTTCAGTGGAGTGTGATTCATGAAACGCGGACCGAAAACAAGACAGCGACCAACCATTCCACTCATGCAATCATGGGATGCACCCCCCCATCTGAGCGAATTCGCGAAAGCCGAGTTCGTCCGGACCGTGGACTTGCTAACGACCCGCGGCATGCTCGAACAGGCCGACCGGGAGATCGTGGTCCGCCGCGCCGAGATGTGCGACGTGGCGAGAACCTGCTATCAGCAGATTGAGCGTGATGGGTTATTCGTCACCAGCGACAGAGGGAACGTCAGCAGTCATCCCGCGACGAAGCTCCACGCGACCGCCACCGCCGAGATCAGGGCCATCGATACCGCCTTGAAGCTGACTCCCGCCTCGGTCAAGGGCGGCTCGAAGGAATCCGCGACCGGCAGCGGCTATTCGCAATGGAATCGCTACCTCGGAGGGACCAGCGATGGAAGCGTTTGAGCAAAGCCATATCTGCACGGGCAAAAGCCCGATCCGGGGAATCCCCGATCAGGCCGACCTGGAGAGCAATCCCCCTTTGTGGGCGCAGTTGTGGCGGTCGAACCGCGCCGAGCTATTGGCGTTCTGGGTCGACCGGCATCCTGGCACTCGACCGCCGGCTTTTTGGAAGTTTCAGACCGCCGAGTTGCCACCGCGGCTAACCGACGAAAGCGAGACATCATTCTTGGATCGGATGCACCTACTCGGCGATGACGAGTTGTTCGCGATCCGCCGGAAGGCGCTCGACCTGGTCGAGTACAACCGTGGCCGTTCCCGGAAGCAAACCGCGGGCGGCTACTATCGGGATCACTTCATCGAACCCTCGGATCTCGAAGTCTTCGCCGTTGACAAGGGACTCGTGTCTCTGGCCGATGCCGAAGTCCTCGGACTCTAATCCTGAAAGGACAACACGAACATGGGCAACATCGACAACCCGCGCCCTCGGAAAGCCAGGATCGGCGACGTCCAGCCCGTCGAGCAACCCGCCGAGATCCCCCTGATGCCGGCTCCGACCACGCTGGATGGTCATACCAACGAGTTGGTAGTCGGTCCGGACGAATCTCCCGAGCTGGTGGAGCGGAAGGCCCTCGCGCTGGCCAGCTTGGCGGCTACTGTCGATCAGCAACACAAGGACCGCGCCGAGCAAGAGGCCGAATTGGCTGAGCTGGCCAGGCCGCGACCGGCTCCGACTCTGCCCGTCCCGGAAGAACTGGTTACGATCGAGGTCATTGCTCCCAGGATCGGCTTGCCCGATGGCGAGATCGTGGAGCGCGGATGGATCGGGGAAGTCCCCACGTCGTTCGCGGCCGGGTTGATCGCCAAGGGCAAGGTCAAGCAGGCTCCTGGGTCGAAATGGCTGATCACGACCGGACCGGGTCACCTCGTCGGTTCAGAGTGGCTTTCCCGGGGCGTCCCGATGCAAGTTACGACCAAGGTAGCCAATAGCTACGGCAGCTTGCCCGTGTCGGCTCGACCCGCTCCGACCGACAAGCAGGCAGCACAAACCCGCGCGTTCTGGACCGAGCAACAGGCCCGGGAGTGGTATGCCAGGGAAGCTCCGCACCTGACCCGGATGGATCAACTCATTGCCGCTTTGTCCGCGCCGCGGCCGGCTCCGGACCCGGAAGACCTGGAGCGTGCGGCCCGGCGCGAGAAAGGCGAGAACGAATTCCCGAACGCACCGCACCGCCCGGCGGAGATCGGCTGGAGGGAAGCCGCGGCTTTGACGGCGGCGAACAAATCGCGATACCGAGCGCTGAAGCCGTGTCATGTCAGTCTTGATACTATGACTATGTTGGTCTTGGAACCCGGCGATGAGTTCGAGGCAGTCCCCGAGTCGATGAGTGGCCACATGAGGGCGAATCAGGACCCCAATCGGCTGATCAGTCATCTCGCATCAGGAAAAGTCGAATGGATCGGCGATGGCACTCCCGGGCGGATCGTCGAGCCGACCGGCCCGGTTCCACTCCCGGGGCGCGTTGTGCCGCAACCGAGCATGATCCCTCGGTCTGTTTATTCCGTTTGATCTGATCCCAGCAACGAAAAGAACACATCATCATGTCACGCATCCCATTCGGCGGGGCGATCATCCCCGGACCGACCGAATCTGTGGACCAGGCCCGCGCCCGCATGGCGCCCGCCGAGATGCCGAACCCGAATCGACCCGTCACATCGGCGAGTGAGCCGAACAAGACGGTCGAGCTGATGAGGGCGGGCGGCTCGAAGCCAGTCTCCGCCAAGCCCGTGCCCGGGACGGACAGCCAGGACGTCTCCGCCATCGCCCAGGGCGGAGACGGGCTCCTAGGTCAGATGGCCGACGTCAGGCCCACAAGTGTGGCCAAGGAAGGACAGGGCGGCGGACCCGGCAACGTCGGCGGAACGTCCGGGTTCCCAGCGGCCAGCATGGGGCAAGGTGGCGGAAAGGTCACCAATCCCGGGGTGACCAGCAAGACCCTCGGACGTCCACACGGCGGATCGGGCGGGTTCCCGGGCAGTTCTGGCGGCGGCAAGAAGTAACACCGGCTCGACCCCGCGGGCTCGACCCCGCGGGCGTCCCTACTTGGAGGTCTGTCAGCTATGCCACGTCGTCCAATCCCGGGCGTCTCTCACGAGCGACCGGCTTTTCCTGCTCTGAGTCAGCCGATGGCAGGCCCGCGGCCGACTCCTACGAAAATCCTCCCACCGCAACCGGCTCGACCGGGCGATTCCGGCAACGTCGCGCAGCCAGGCCAGCCCGCGCGAGAAGGTGGGATATCGCTACCCGACCCGCCGAAGCCGCGCGGTCCGCGAGTGTTCCAGAAAAAGGGCGTACTTACCGGCGGGTTCTAACATGAGGAGTTCTTGCTATGATCGAATACGCAACCCGGCTGATTCCCGCCGGCTCCAATGCCGACAAAGTGTCCTATCAGCGACACCTCGAGCGCCGATCCGCGGCGACCAACAGCAGGCAGGCCCTCTGCGAATACTGCACCGCTCCGTCCCATGGCCGATATCCCCACCCAAGGGGCGGAACGGTCATTCTCTGCGAGGGGTGCGCCCGCCAGCAGGCCGAGAGTGAGCGCCGGCACAAGTCAGCGGCTTACCGCACGCGATTAGCTGGGATCAAGTCCGCTCTGGGCATCCGCTGAAATTCTTCCCGTGGCCGGGGGCGTCTTCCGTGCCCGATATCCTCGGACCACGGCTCAAATCTGGACGGTGGAAACGGGGTGCCACGAGTCGCAGGGGAAAAGCCTCGATAGGTTGGGCGTCCCCCCGGATCGATCGCTTAGAACGCAAGCCAGGAGCCTTGCCATGAGCGACGATGATATCATGCAGATTGCGGAGCGGCTAGATCGTGCCCTGGTTGCATTTTGGAACAAGAGTTGACTGTCTCGCCATCCGCCTTATAGACAAGGCGATGCCGAGTCATTGGAATAGAATGTGACCGTCATCGGGAACTCACTCGGAGCTTGCGGGTTCCACGGGTTCTCGATAAACAGGATGATCACGTGGTCTGTCTCGTGTGTACTAGCATGCTTTGCAGGTGTCGCATTGGCAAATGCCGATCAATGGAGTCCGCCCCGTTGGCAGTATTATAAGAAACACCTGCCCCCAGACTCTCGTGTCAAGAAATGGGAGCTGTTGGTCCGAGAGACAAAGGAGCGTGGTCATAGGGGATACTATCATCCAGACTTTCGGGATCAGATTCAAACCCTGGAAACCATCGCATTTAACAACGGGGAGTTCCTTTCTCAAAGAGGCCCCGTACGGTGTTACTGGCATAAATTTGATCACGTTATTGGTGCAAGCCAGGGAGAAACGACCGCATTTGTCCTCATCGAATACCATCAAGATGGTTGGTATCATGGGCACCCAGTTACCTGGCAAGAGCTTAAGAAGAAGGGAGCAATAAATGAAGACCCTGAGCCTCAGTAATCTACCAGCCGGGTCACAGGTAAGGGGCGTCTTGTATGAGGACCCAAGCCTCGTTTACGAGTCAGGCGACGTTCTGGAAATTGAGTTGCCGACCGGCCTAACGATCGATGTTGGATGGGACGCTGAACTCCAAGGCGGACCTTTTCGAGTCGTCGTCTACCGTGAATACTTCGGCGATCATTTCGTTGATTTTCCCGTGAGGGACATTCACGATGTGGTGATCGAGGTTCAGCGCTTGGCCGAGCTTTATTCGGTTCGGCGCGGTCCGATGGCATGTTCCGCGACTAACTCTACCGGCTATATGTCTGTCGTCCTCAACAAGACTTTCGGCTTAGTACCCGTTTCTACTGGCGGACCTCCCGTCGTATCCTACGAAAAAGCGTGCTGACACAATGCCAAGACATGCCTACACCATCTGTTCGAAGTCGGGGTCCGAGGACAAGGAAACGGGCCTGGTGAGCCTCTATCACATCCTTGAACAGTTGATCTTACCGAACCTTGTTCCCGGCCAGCCCTCTGTCCCAACCCAGTTTCGCGTAACCTCGGTCTGGATGAGAGATGGAGAATCTCCGGACCAAGAATACGAATTTCGGCTGCTCCTGACTCTGCCGCCTGGCAATAACGAAGTCGAGGTCATGAAGCGTACCTTTTACTTCAATATGCCAATCCGACGCTTTATTTGGGATGCAATAATCGCGGAGTTGGACGGTCCGGGTCTTTTAACGGTGCATAGCGCGATCCGCCCGGCGGGCGGCACCGACTGGATGATCCAGACCTATTCGGTCATGCTCGTTCCATCCGAATCTTCTCCTGAATCGCAATCATAGCCCCCTCCGTGGCTAGTCAGCAGGGGTTACTTCTCTGACCCGGGAAGCGAAACCGGCCGCAACCCACCCTCCCGAGGGTTGGGGCCGGTCGGGTTGTGGGGGGGGGGGGTCAGTCCTGA
>JBKQHM010000789.1:0-3082 GCA_052148775.1 Isosphaeraceae bacterium
ACGGCTTGGGACCTCCAAGGGGGAAATCTGGCATATCCCCTACCATCCTTACAAGCAGAGCCGATACTGGGAAGTTAATTCCGCGTCGGTCCTTAGCGTCTGGCAGACCGGCCCGGGGGCGCAACAAGTCTCGCGTATGAACGCCGAGTGGCGCCGCGAGTTTCAGGAGACATTGCCGGACCTGCGCGAGGAGGACATCGCCTGCTCGGGTTTCGCGATCACCGGCTATACGGTTCACCAGGCTCTCGGGGGCGGTGCCGCGCTCGGCCGCCTTCGCGAACGGCTCCGCAAGCGAGGCCTGCGATTGATGCTCGATTTCGTCCCGAATCACATGGGGCTGGATCATCCTTGGGTGGAGGAACATCCCGAGTATTTCATCGCCGGCACGGAACTGGACCTTGCCCTCGCGCCGCTTAATTACACCTGGGTAAAACGCAAGGGAGGAGATCTTCTTCTCGCCTACGGCCGCGATCCGTATTTCGCCGGATGGCCCGACACCCTGCAACTCAACTACGCGAATCCCGCCACGCAAGAAGCGATGATCGGCGAGCTGATCAAAATCTCCGGTCAGTGCGATGGTGTGCGATGCGACATGGCGATGCTCGTTCTGCCGGACGTGTTCGAGCGGACATGGGGCCAGCGCGCGCCTCTTCTGGCCCGCGGCGACCCAGCGTGTGCGTGAGCGCGTTCCCGGCTTCCACTTCATGGCCGAGGTCTACTGGGACCTCGAATGGTCGCTCCAACAACAGGGCTTCGATTACGCCTACGACAAACGGCTCTATGACCGCCTCCACGACCAGCATGCTCGGCCGGTTCGGGAGCATTTCCTCGCGAGCCTGGAATATCAGAACAAGCTCGCCCGCTTCCTCGAGAATCACGACGAGCCGAGGGCCGCCGCGACATTTCGACCCGACGTTCATCAAGCGGCGGCGGTCATTTCGTTTCTGTCCCCCGGCCTGCGTTTTTTCCATCAGGGACAATTCGACGGGAGGAAGATACGGATCTCGCCCCATCTCGTTCGTGCCCCGGTCGAGCCCATCGATTCGGCCGTCCACCAATTTTACGGCAACCTCTTGACCATCCTGCGTCAACGAGTCGTGCGTGAGGGTACATGGCAATTGCTCGAATGCACCCCCGCCTGGGACGGCAATTGGACGAATGATTGCTTCGTGGCTTTTGGCTGGCAAGGCGCGGACGGCGAGCGGCTGATGTCGGTGGTGAACTACGCGCCGAACCAGAGCCAGTGCCGCCTCCGGCTGCCATACCCGGACCTAGGAGCGTGTCCGAGAATTCGCCCGTATTTCGGCCTGGCCCCTGGGTTCCCGTGGGGCCTT
Organism: Isosphaeraceae bacterium; assembly: GCA_052148775.1. Lineage (GTDB taxonomy): Bacteria > Planctomycetota > Planctomycetia > Isosphaerales > Isosphaeraceae > CAVZRC01. The sequence goes on from JBKQHM010000789.1 coordinate 1,335, forward strand.
GGCCTTTTCGGCCTCGGCCCCGCCCTCGGCGCGCACTATCCCCCTCAACACTCGCCCACGCTGCAGCAGCGGCGCCAAATCTTCAAGAGATTGTGCGTCAGGCAGATCAATTGCCACTCGGCTGAGACCTTCTCCAGCCCTCTCAAGAGGAACTGGCGGATGCCCCGACATCCCTTGATCTGGCCGAACACCGGCTCGACGATCTTCTTCCGCGCCGCGTACAGTTCCTTGCCCGACGCCGTTCGCAGCTTCTCCTTCATCTTCTCCTTCACATTCGCATCGCGCGATGAGTCCGTCGCCTCCGCCGCCACCGCGGCGCCCTGCTGACTCGAAGGAGGATCGGGCTCCGACGCGATCGAACTCGCCGCCGCCGGGGCCTCGTGATGCTTCTGCCGCTCGACCGCCAGGTGTGGATTCATCCCAAGGGCCTCCAATCCCTTGACCGCGTCCTCGCTGAAGTAACCGGTGTCCGCCGTGTTCGGAATGGGTGTGGGCCGACCGTCGGCCCCCTTGGGCCGCTCGATCCCGGCCGCCTCCAGGTTACCCAGGGCCGCTCGGGCCATCGGCACGGCCTGCTCCTTGTCGTTGGCGGCGACGGTCACTTCCGCCCCCACGATGATCTGGTGGGCGCCATCCACCACCGCCTGGGCGTTGTACGAATAATCGAACCCCTTGTTGCTCTGTTTCATGATCTTCGACTCGGGGTCGGTGAAGTTCGTTTGCGCCTTGTCTTCGGGAGTCGGGTCGATCGGAGCGGGTTCCTTGCCCGGCCGCTTGCGGCCCGCCGCTTTCCACCGCGCCTCGTCCTGGTCCCGACGGCGTTGTTCCTCGTCCGCCTTGGCCTTGGCCTCGGCTTCCAGCCGCGCCTTGGCCTCGAGGATCTTGGCCAAGCGATCTTCGCGCCGCTTCAATTCCGGCGGCAGCTCATCGCCACGACGGACCCCCAGCGCCGCGTCCTGCTCGGCGTCGAGCTGCTCGGCTTCCTGGAGCAAGCGGTCGATCTCGGCTTTGAGCCGCTCGATCTCCTGGTTCATGTAGCCGTAGCTCATCGCCTTGTGCCGCGAGCCGTTGGCACCCATCTTGGTCCCGTCGGTGGAGAGATTCCCCAACTGGACGATCCCCATCTCGCCGGCGACGCGCAGGACCTCGAGGAACAGGGGCTTGAGCGCCTCCAGGTGGATCTTGCGAAAATCGCTGATGGTGCGGAAGTCGGGGCGATCGGCGCCGACGATGGCTCGAAAGGCGAGATTGCGCTCGCAGGCGGCGGCGATCTTCCGGCTGGAGCGGATGCCGACGGCGTAGGCGTAGACCAGCAGTGTGACCATCATGGTGACGTCGAAGGGGGGTTGGCCGCGGAATTCCTGGGCGTAATGGTCGTGGAACGGAGTGAGGTCGAGTTGGGGGATGAGATCGATGAGGAAGAAGACCAGATCGTCTTCGGGGAGCGCCTCGCGGGGCGAGATCGGGTCGTGGCCGTACTGCTGGGGGTCCCAGTCCCGGTAATTCTTGCGTCGGCCGTCCATGATTCGGCTCCGCGATGAGGCATCAAGGTGGTGGGAAGGTCGGAAAACCGCATTGTGGCCGATCCGACTCCGCCTGTACACATGGGTCATCCGCAAAGTCGGAGGTCGGGATACTCGGACACGCTCCTAGCCTGGATTCCCATGGAGGTGAAACCGGCTAACAAATTGGCTTGAAACTGATCGAGATTCCCCCTAAAATCCAGGTATTCCCTCACTGGCATCGTT
>JBKQHM010000790.1:0-9384 GCA_052148775.1 Isosphaeraceae bacterium
GAGGGTACTGAGAGTGGATTCCGGACATCGACCTCAAAATTCCCCGTGTTTTTCGGCTTTGTGGTCTCGGCGAAGGCCTCGATGAGAGTCCGATTGTCAAAGAACTTACTGCGACCTACTTAGATCAGGGCTATGCCGCTCTGTCCGCCGTCCGCTTCATGGACGGGTGGGATGAAGGGGTGATTCGCTCAACGCTCGCGGCCATTGAATCCGGTAAATCCGTGCGTCCCCTTGCTTTGGGTTCAGGACAGGATGACGCTCAGCCGTCTCCTGACCTCTCCAAGCTCCACAAAACGGATGCGGCAAAGCAGGAATTTCTATTCTCTTGATTTACGGCTTACTTGGTTTCTGCGTAGCCGGCTATCCGAACATAAGGACATTCTTGATCGCCTCTCGCAGGAATGCTGAAGTTATCTGAGCGTTGCATAGAAAACTCAACCGAGCCGGCGGGCAGAGACGCCCGCCCCACTACCGAATACCCCCATTTTTCCAGTGGGGCGGGCGTCCCTGTCCGCCATTCTTTGGCCAAGATGTTTAGTTTTCTATGCAACGCTCAGTAACACCCGCTAATGCCGCTCGATTACGACATCGACGACCGACCCTCCATCGAGATCGAATTCCGGGGCGACTTCGTACTCCGGCGTCGCGGCGATTCGGTTGGCTCCGAGGCCCTTCAAGCCGATACTTCGCCATCACGCCCGGGCAGTTGCCGATCGGCCGCAGCCCGCGCGAGACGATCGTCGAGTTCTCGGAGATCGAGTCGATCGTCATCGGCCTCCCCGACCAGCAATCCCGCTTCATGCGGCTCGGCCGATTCAGCCACGATTCCGAGCCGAGCTACCGAAGGCTCGCCGCCGTGCACCGCGACACGATCCTCCTCCGCCTGCAAAACGGCTATGACGTGGCCTGGTACATCTCGAGGGCTTTCATCACCAACGCCGACTCGCTGAAAACAACCCTGCTCCAGATGAATCGCAGCAAGGGCGTCGGGCCCGAGAGTGATACGCCCCGGGAAATCCGATCGCTGGGAAACGTCTATTTCAACAAGGTCAGGCTGATGTCACCCGGCCGTCGATATGGGGTGCCCTCAGTACCTCACCAGAGAAATGGGGATCGGAATTCGGGAGTGCGAGCCTCCGTCCGAGCCTCTTCCCGCCGTCGGCTCGCACGGAGGCTCGCATTCCCCAGGAGATTCCGGGCCAATCGTGTCAGGGCCTTGCGTCGGTGCCAGGGTCCGTGTATCTCTACTCTAATCCTTCATGGTTGGTCTCATTAATGAAGGCTTTGCCGACTCGAGGCATTGACGAGCGGCCATCCGAGCAGCGAGGGGTTCCGGATTCATTCTTGCGTCATCGCCCGGGCCTGGCGTGCCCTCCGTGACTTCCGGAGCGATCAGGTGATCTTCTCATGCACACTCCGACGATCCAGGTCTACGGACGCCTCGACGAGCAGGAGAAGCGGTCACTCGAGCGGGAATTGAGCGACGCCTTCGCGAAGATCCCCGACAGGATCTGGCCATCCGGCCCCGATTTCGTCGGCTTCTACGACGAATTCCCGGAAGGGCTCGATGGGGCGTCCCGGCGGAGTTGCAGCGCGCGGGTTTGCGTCCTGAACGGGGGCGCCGACCTGGGAAAAAGCTGCCGATTCTACGTCGAGTTGATGGGCGATTCCCCCCAGATTCCGGTTGTCTTCGCCGGGGTCAAGCAGGCGCTCGTCCGGCGGTTCCACGTGGCGGGGACAGCCTGGACCGTCCCCGAGAGAAACGACTGGAAGCGCCTCGCGCTGACGGTCCGACGCGCCGTCGAGACGAGCTGGTGGTGGGTCATCGGCTCGGTCGAGACCCCAGTCGTCATCGTCGACCGCGACGGCCGGGTCGTCGAGGCCAACCAAGCGACCCGCCGGCGCTTCGGCGAGAACGTCATCGGCCGCCCGTACGCCCAGGCGATCGAGGGGCGGGAAGGCGCGTCCACGCTGCCCAACGGGCACCCGATCCGCAAGGCGCTCGGCCTCGAAGGGGCCTCTCAAAACAGCCACCTGTCGTTCCGAGGAGTCAGCCGCTACATCGACGTCACCTCGGACGGGAAGGTCATCCGCCGCGCGGAGCTCCTGTGCTTCCCCTTGACCAACCTGGGGCGGGCGATCACGTCCGCCGCGGTCATCACCTTCGACCTGAGCCACTTCGACCGGATCAACGAGGCGTCCCGCGCCTTCGCCCAGTCCGATGACGTCGACTCCCTCGGCAAGGAGATCGTCCGGCAGGTCGCCGCGATGGACTATCGACGGGCCAGGCTCTACCGATATGATTGCGAGCAGGGGGCCCTCCGGGGATGCGCGGCCGTCGGGTTCAAGGACGAGGCGAACCACAGGGCGTTCCTGGACAGGGCGCTCTCGATCCACGAGGATGGCGAGTCCCGCAATACGATCCTCGATCAGGTCCCCTCGCTGTTCATCTACGGCGATCGCCCCGAGACCGAGCCGGAGTTGGACCTGGTCCGCTACGGCTGCCTGCGCGGCGGCGATGACGCGGCGCTGGAGAAGGAGTCGGTCAGCCGCTGGATCGATGTCCCGTTGCTGGTCCCCGCGGCCGACGAAAAGGGCTGCACGGTCACGGTCGCCTGGGGCAAGCTGAGCGTCGACGACGCCGAGGACTCCGACCGCCTGACGGCCCGCGATGTCGCCGACCTCAACGCCCTGGCCGCCGTCGCGGGCGGGTCGCTGGCCGAGAAGCTCCGCCCCAAGCCCGACAGCATCATCCTGGACATCTACGAACGGTACGCCCGCGCGCTGGACACCGCCGAATGGCGCAAGCCCAAGGATCTGATCTCAACGAAGGTGCGGACCCTGCTCCTGAAGCTCTACCAGGAAGTCTTCGGCCTCGAACTGGCGCTGTACCGCGAGTTCCATCCGCAAAGCCGCGAGTTGCACCTCAAGGAATGGTCCGTCAAGGAGGGCTACTCCTTCCCCGAGACCTGCTCAATTATCCCCGTGATCCCCGTCGATGGCTACCCGACATACGAGGTCTTCGATCGCAGGCACGTCGACGACCGCGGGAACGTCCTGCCGGGCCAGAAGGTCCCGCCGGTCGCCATGAACCGGGCGGAAGGTGTGATCGACGAGGTCCTCAAGCTCCGCGACTGGACCGAAGGGGAGCGGAGCTACCTCCACTGGGTCCAGTCCGAGATCCTCATCCCGGTGCAAGTCGAGGGCAACATCCGGGGGGCCATCGTCGGGCTCTCGCCGCGACACGACGCCCTCGCTGAAGACCACGTCAACGTTTCGACCGTTCTGCGGCGGTTTGCCAACACCGCGCAGCTCTGGCTGCAACTCGGGGAGCTGCACGACTCCCGGGCCTCGGCCTTGAAGATCGTGGACTGCCTCAAAGCCTGGCACGAGCTCCAGAAGGTGCCCGAAGGCCCCGCACTCTACGCGGGTCTGGCGGCGCTGCTGACCGCCGGATGCGGCCTGGGGTGGCACCGCGCGCTCATCTTCCGCACTCGCCATGATGCCCCGCACATCGCGCGGCTCGAATACGCCATCGGCGGCCTCGGAGACCCCGCCCACACGGAACACCAGCGCCTCGTCGAGGAATCCGAGAACGACCTCCTGGAGCTGGTCCGCAAACGGATCGCCGACCCCGACTTCCAGGAACTCCACTCGGAGTCCGGAGCAGTCACCGTCGACCCCCTCTACCAGAAATACATCAAGGGCCGCGAGGCCCCCGTTCAGGTCGCCCTGACCGCCGAGTCCGAGGACTCCCCACTCCGCACGATCCTGGAGCGCGACACCCCGGATCGCCCGTCCCACGCGGCCGTCGGGTGGGATGACGAGCCGATTCGCGCCTGGAACGCGGTCCATGAAGGGCTGTTCCCGGCGGCGACCACCCACATCTTCCCGCTCTACTCCCACGACCCGGATTCGAGCGGACTCCTGGGCTTCATCGCGCTGGATAACTGCTACTACCCCAGCCTCCTCGAAGTCACCGTAAAGCCGTTGACCCTCGCCATCATCGAGCTGGTCCGCGACCTGATCGACGCCCGGCAGCAATATCGCCTGTTCTCGGGCATGCTCGGCGCCCTGCCGCCCATCCGCCACGGTCCCGCAATCAAGAACGAGTGGGACAAGTTCGGCGGCCCGCTCACCGAGCTGATCGACGCCGCCGAGAAGCCGGGGGTCGGCATCGACCCCGAAACGGTCGAGAAGGTCAAGAAGGCTCGCGAGGCCCTGGAGCGGCCGATCGACGCGATGGCCGCGGCCGTCATGGCGATCGAGAAGTGGCGCAACCCCACACACACCCACGAGCCGGTCCAGGACTTGAAGGCCTACCTTCTCCGCCTCGTCGAGGACTGGAAAGGCGCCGCCGCGTTCAAGCTCCGGATCGACCTGGAGGACCGGTACACCCTGCCCCGCTGCGACCGGCTCATCCTCGAAAACACGATGAAATGCCTGCTGGAGAACGCCCGGAGCGTCAGCACGCCCAACGCCCGCGGGCGTTTCCGGGTCAAGCTGACCGCCCGGAGGCTCGGCAATATCTACCCCTTCGAGCAGGTGGTCCTCATCACACTCCGCGACTACGGTCCCGGGATCCCGCCATGGAAGGTCCCTTTCCTCTTCATGGACGGCTTCACCGACCGGCGCGACGTCAACGAGACGGCCGGCCCCGACGGGCGAAAGTCACAGCACAAGGGGCTTGGGCTCGGCATGGCGCGGGCCTACCTGCTGCGGGCCCACGGCGAACTCCGACTTGAAGATCCCGGATGGCCCGGCCGCGGGGCCACCTTCGGAATCTACCTCGGCAGTTCCAGGGCCGCCCCCGGCGGTCGCAAGGGGTGACGCCATGAAGTTCATCAACCGATTTCGGTCGCGCCCCGACAGCTCCGACCCCGACGCGATCGTCTCGGGCCTCTCCGGCAACGCCGAGAACCTCCGCGTCCGGATCGAACTTCACAAGAGAGCACTCGACGAGGCTTACCAGCAGTACCGCGAGACGCTCCGCCAGGTCCAGCCGGGCATGAGCCTCACGGTACTCAACGCCGTCTACAACCGGGCGTGGGAGATCGAGTCGAACGCCATGAACCTGCTCGACCGCGGGCAGTTGAAGCTCAACGACCTGTCGGCGGGGGTCTTCGACCTCGTCCAGCCGGAGAGGTTCGGGCTCTTCCCGGCACACGAGGGAGAACGTCCCGGCCGCCGCGCCGACGTCGTCTTCGTCCACGGACTCGACGGCAACGCCTATACCACCTGGTGCTATAACCCCAGGAAGCTGTTCCATAGCTGGCCGTACTGGCTGGCCGGCGAGTTCGACGACCTGGGAGTGTGGCTCCTGAGCTATCCGGCGGCGTCGAGCCAGCGGAACCCGGGCGCCCTGGAGGGGCTGTCCGACCTCCCCTCCATCACCAGGTGGGCGGCCGAGAAGTTGCGGGACAAGGTCGGTCAGAGGCCCCTGATCTTCGTGACCCACAGCCTCGGGGGATTGCTGGTGAAAGCGGTCATCCGGTGGGAGGATCTTCACCCGGGCGAAGGGGGCAAACCCCTGAACAGCTCCCTCCAGGGCGTGACCTTCCTGGCGACCCCGCACCGTGGCTCCGACCTCGCGGGGTTGGCCAACCGGTTCAAGGCACTCTACCGCACGACGCCTATCGTGGACGCCCTGCTCCGTAATCAGCAAGAGATGTCCGACTTGCGAGCGTTTTTCCGGACGTTCGTTGGCCGGCACTTGGGGCAAGTCCGCGTCATCGCGTACTACGAGACGAGGCCAACCGGGTGGTGGATGTTCCGCAACTTGGTCGTCGACCGCGACAGCGCCGACCCGGAAGTCGAGGGCGCGCAAGTGAAGGCGGCCGAGGCCACGGACCACCGAACCATCTGTAAATGCGGCAAGCCGAGCGGTGCCATTTACAACGACGTCCGCCACATGATCGAAATCGCCCTGCGGAAGACCTGATCGCCGCCGCTTATCCGCCAGCCCGCTCGAGGGACGGAAGCCTTAGTGGATTGCATAGTGGCGCGGGCGGGCCTGACGCCAGAGGGCGAGTTTGTTCTTCAGCAATTCGGTCCAGGCGATCCGCGGCCAGCCCGTGTAGATGAAGTCATCGGCCCCGCTGTTGATGACGTCGACCCCGCTGTCGTAGGCGTACCTTGTCAGCCCTACGATCCGGCAGTTAGGCTGCCGGTCTCGGATCACCTGGATCACCTCCAACCCGAGGCTCGGATCGTCGTCCTCGCCGCCGGCCAAACAGAGGTCGATCACCGCGACCTGGAACATCTGGCTGGCGATGAGGGGGGCGGCCTCCGACTTGCTCTTGACCACCTCGATCTCGGCGTCAAGGTAGCCGGCCTTCTTCGCCTGGTTGCAGATCTCGATTTGCTGTTCTTCGGCATCGTCGACAATCAGTAGCTTCGGCATGGGCAATGTCCCGATTCAGGGTCAGAGGCGACGCCTCTCCCGCCCGTCACGGAAGGGCACGGGACCGAAAGAAACGCCATGGGGCGATTCAGATGCATCTCAGGGGAGAAGGTCCATCGACATCCAACCTCCGGACGTAGTGGGGCCTCGCGACATCCGGGACTGCCTCGCAACACCGGTGCCGATTATTCGTATTTCATCAGTGAGTGTAAGCAACGCGGAAGGCGTGTGCAACAGGACCGTCAACTCCGCCTCCCGAGGGATTGGTCTTAATCATCGTCTATTCGCATCCTTCTATCCAGCCGAATTCGTAGTCGTGTTACGGAAAGAATCATCTGGTGGCATCCGACGTTCTTGACCAATTCTCCTCGCCACACTGCGCCCCGGGGCGGTACCCCTCGACCGAGTTTCTCCGCACCCACGCCACAAAAGACACATGCGGGTTGCAAGAGTTTCACCACGACGAAAAAAAAATTTCCTCGGCCAGCACCGACGGTTTCGGACCGACTCGTTCGGAAGGAATCACCCGCGGTCGTGTAGCGACGTGATGGCCGATCTCACGCCTCCCCTCGCGAGGCCTACCCGGTCCCCGCGCGCCTCCGCTGCGCGCAAATCGCTTTTTCTTGAAGATTTTTTATCCGCCTTCAGCGAAAGGAGTTCGGGAGAGCGATAGCCCCAATCCGCAATAGGTGCATTAATGTTTTTTCAAACCGGCGCCATTCTAATATTAGACCACTTCGCAATCGCTTTCGATCTGGAGCCAGCGTCCGTTGCCAGTCAGCCCATCAGGACACCGATCGGGCCGGTCATCGGCGGCCATCGGCCGCCTCGACAGTGCCCGCGACCGGAGCGTCCCGCCCATCCGGCGAGGCGTCGCTAACTCCCTCCCGCACCCGGGGTTCGATGATCGCGACCCGCCGCGATGTAACACTCGAGTGCAAACCAGTGCAATGAATGATCCTCGGGGCGGCGCCGGAAAAGCCGGCTCGACCCCAGCCTCCCCGGCATCCCGGCCGCATGACTCGGAGTGTCCGGGGTCGAGCCCGAAGGACGATGCCCCCGGAGGATTCCGCGGTAAGATCGCCTCCGGCCTCGATTCGCCCCTCGACGGCAGGTTGTGCCACTCATGCTCGCGGGATAGGCTGAAGTCGACCTTGGCATCCCCTTCGACCGTCATTCTGCACCCAATCGGGTGGACTCCACTCCTGGGAGGTCTGGATATGGCCGCTTCTCCATCCATACGTCCTCCGGATACCCGCCCTCGGACCCGAGCCGGCGCGGCTCGCCTGGCAATCGTCGTGCTGGCCTTGGTGGTTGCCGCCGGGCTCCCGGGCCGCTGTGCGGCCCAGGCCGAGAGTCTCGCCGGGCGGGTCGTGGACAAGGCCGGCGCGGGGATCCCCGGCGCCCGGGTCTGGGCCATCGGCGGTCGATGGGACGAGCCCGAGCCGGCCGCCCAGGCGACCACCGACGATCAAGGCCGGTTCGCGATGCCGCGGGCCTGGGGTCAGGGCGGGCCCGCCAGCCTCCATTACCTCAGCCTGTTCGCACGCGCCGGCGACGGCCGGATCGGCTGGCAAACGACGGTCTGGCGCAACAGCGTGGATGCGAATGATATCCGGATCGAGCTCGGCCCGGTCGGCGAGGCCACGGGCCGCGTGGTCGACCAGCAAGGGCGGCCGGTCGACGGGGTCGAGGTCACGCCGGTCCTGTTCATCCGGTCCGCCGACCCGGCCTCTCAGGATTACATCCGCCTCAGTCCCGATCTGGCCAGGCTCTACCGGGCGACGACCGCCCCCGATGGTTCGTTCCGGCTCGCGGGCATCCCGCAAGGGGGCGCAATCCAGTCGACGTTCGCGGCCCGGGGGTTCGGCAAGCCCCGGATCTCCTGGGATACGTCCAGGCCGGTCACGATCGCGATCGACGGCCGCATTGGGCGGATTCAGGGCCGGCTCAAGCCGCCCGACGTCCGGGGGCTCTCCGGCCGGTTCGCGATCTCCCTGACCCGATGGGCATCCCCGGACAAGCCGGCCCCCAGCTCCTTTTCAAGGCTCTATTTCCAGACCGTCTCCGCCGATCCGGACGGCACATTCCGGTTTGACGAACTGCCGCCGGACCGTTACACCATCGAGGTCCTGCCAGGGCCCGGCATCCCCTTCGCCGCCCAGCCGGTCAAGGACTTCGAGGTCGGCCCCAACGCCGTTGCCAGCCTCGAGGTCCCGCTCGAGCGGCTCCTGACCATCAACGGCCGCGTCGTCGACGCCGGGACCGGCAAGGGGATCGCGGGGACTCAGGTCAACGGCTTGCGGGTCGATGACACCCGGCTCATCCAGTACACCGGCCAGGCCGAGACCGACGCCGACGGCCGATACACGATCGCGACCCGGCCGGGGACGATCCAGCTCCAGCCGAGCTCCGTCCCGAGGGCCTATCTCGGGCTCTATTCCAAAGAATGCCCCAAGCTGGAAGTAACCGCCGATCGGACCTGGCCCGACCTCAAGCTCGCCCCCGCCATGGAGCTCGACGGCATCGTCGTCGACCCGGACGGCCAGCCGGTCGTCGGCGCCGAGGTCTTCGTGCTCAAGCCCAATCCCGCCGGATTCGGCTTGCAAAACGACGCCCCGATCCGGACCGGGCCCGGCGGCACGTTCCACCTCGAGCAGCTCGACCCGGATGACAAGCTGCCGCTCTGGGCCCGGACCAGGGCGGCGACGACCAACGGGGAGATCGTCATCCGGCCCAAGGAGGTCCAGGGCAAGCTCACGCTCACGATCGACCCGAAATACGCCTTCCGGATCCGCGGGATGGTGACCGACCGGGCCGGGAAGCGGCTCGAGGGGGCCAAGGTCACCTTGTCGTGGAGTCGCCGGTATGCCAGCGATCGGCCCGAGATGCGAGGGACGGGCATGGGCAGTGCCCTCGAAGCGTACACGATCGGCGAGGCGGGCTGGTTCGTCTTCCGCGACCTCTGGCCGGGCGGCAGC
>JBKQHM010000791.1:0-5823 GCA_052148775.1 Isosphaeraceae bacterium
GACGGGATTGGCGCCGCGATTATGAGGAAAAGCGCCGCGAATACCGGGAGGCCGGGGTCGTCGAGTATTGGATCATCGACCGATTTCAGCGCATCATGACCGTCTACCAGGATCGTCAGGATGGGCCTGGTGAGGTCGTAGTCTCGGAGCATGAGAACTATCGAACGCCCTTGCTTCCAGGATTCGAACTCCCCCTGGCGCGACTGTTGTCCGGCGCGGATCGGTGGATGTGATCCAGGCCCTCTCACGTGAGCAACCCGCCCTCGGGGCGCGGGATGGCGCCCCAGCCGAGCTTGGCGCGGAGGGTCCGGTAGAAGCTGTGGCCCGGCAGGCGGACCATGGGGAAGGGCGTCTTGCCGCGACGGATCGTCACCCGGTCGCCGCATCGTAGCGGGACCTGCACCTGGCCGTCGATCACAAGCACCGTCGAGATCCCCTCACCCAGCGGCTTGGCCTCGTAGACCTTGTGGGCGCTGTCAACCAGCGGGCGCTGGGTCAGCGTGTGCGGACACATCGGCGTGACCACGAACATGTGAGCATTCGGGGGCAGGATCGGCCCGCCCGCCGAGAGGCTGTGTGCCGTCGAGCCGACCGGCGTGGCGATGATCAGTCCGTCGCCCCGGTACGTCATCACGCTCTCGCCGTCGATCGACAGGCCGATCTCCACGAGGTGGAAGAACGGTGCGGCGCGGATCACCGCGTCGTTGAGGCCGCGGAAGGTCCGGGTCGGTCCCAACTGGGGGGTCAGCACACATTCCAGCGTCATCAGGTTCTCGACGGTGTACTGGCGCGCGGACAGGTCGACCAGCCGGTCGCGGAATGCCGAGGGGGTCAGGTCGGCCAGGAAGCCGAGCCGGCCGAGGTTGATCCCCAGGGCCGGCGTGGGACGATCGCCCATCCGCCTCGCCGTGTGCAACACCGTACCGTCGCCGCCGAGCACGACGGCGACCTCGGCCGGTAGGTCGGACAGGTTCGAGTCCGCCGATAGGTCGACGCCCGCCAGTTCCAGGCCGGGGGTGCCGGAGAGGGTTTCCTTGAGCGACTCGGACGCAACGTGGACCTCGGCCTTGGTCCCATTGCCCAGGATCACCTGCCGCAACGGCGTCGTTGAGGCGGAGGCGCCGAGACCGGGATTGGGCTTGGAGATCGCGGGATCCATTTGTTCCTCGTCCTTCGCCCGCACTGAGGGGCTCTACGGACTTGTCGAGGAATGACTCTGCCGTAGAACGGAATTCATTCCGTTTGGACGATTCCCGTTCCGCGGAAAACGGAATGAATTCCGTTCTACGGGAAGACGAGATTGATTTCAGGGGCTGCTGCGGACCACGGACAATGGACTACGGACGAGCTCGGGGATGGACATGCCCACGGTCCTCGCCAGGTCCAGGGCCGCCTGGGTGATGCCCTTGACGTCCAGGCCGACCTCAGCGAGCTGCTCCTCGCGCTCGGCGTGGAGGATGTAGCGGTCGGGCAGGCCGAGTCGTCGGATGTGGTGGGTGGGGAGCCCGGCGTCGTTGGCCGCCTCGAGGACCGCTGAACCGAACCCTCCCATCAAGCAACCCTCTTCGACCGTCAGGACGAAACCGCATTCCTCGATGGCCTTGCCTATCGTCTCGCGATCCAGTGGCTTGACGAACCGGGCGTTGATCACGCCGACCCGTAGGCCGTAGAACTTATGCAACTGTTCGGCCACCCGCAGGCAGGTCCCGACCATGGTCCCGCAGGCCACGAGCATGCCGTCGGTCTCCCACTCGAGGATCTCGGCCTGGCCCAGCTCGACGGGCTGGACGTCCCGCTCGATCGTGTCGAGGTTGGCCCGTGGGTATCGCAGCGCGACGGGCGAGGTGTGCGATAAGGCGAACTCGAACATCGGGGCAATGTCCTTCTCATCGCCCGGGGCCATGATGACCATGTTGGGGAAGACGCGAAGATAGGCCAGATCGTACGAACCGTGGTGGGTGGGCCCGTCGGCGCCGACCAGTCCGGCGCGGTCGAGGCAGAAGATCACCGGGAGATCTTGCAGGGCCACCTCCTGGAAGATCTGGTCGTAGGAGCGTTGCAAGAACGTGCTATAGATGTCCACGACCGGCCGTCCGCCGGTCTTGGCGATGCCGGCGGCGAAGGCCACGGCGTGACTCTCGCAGATCCCGACGTCGAAGAACTGGCCGGGATAGGTCTCGCGGATCCGCTGGAGCTTGTTCCCCTCGCACATGGCGGCGGTGATCACGGCGACGCGGGGGTTCGGGCCGCACGCCTTGAACAGGACGTCGCTGACCGCGTCTGTGTAGGTCCGGCTCGATGAGGTCTTGAGCGGGATGATGCCGTCGCAGGTCTTCTGGAAGGGCGCCGGGGCGTGGAACTTGACCGGGTCCTTCATCGCCGGCTCGAAGCCATGTCCCTTGTTGGTCAGGACGTGGAGCAGGACGGGCCCCTCCATCGCCTTGACCCGCTCGAGGTAGCTGCGGAGCGTCTTGATGTCGTGGCCGTCGATCGGGCCGAGGTAGACGAAGCCCAGCTCCTCGAAGAGCATCCCGTGATGGAGCGAGGCCTTGATCGCATCCTTGAACTGCTGGAACCAACGCTCGGCGTGCTCGCCGACCAGGGGTATGTTGGGCAAGAGCGACTTGACCCGCTTGTTCCAGTCGTTATAGGTGGTGGACATCCTGGCGCGGTCGAGGTATTCGGCCACGCCGCCGACGCGCGGGCAGATCGACCGCTTGTTGTCGTTGAGGATGACGAGGAGCTTGTTCTTCAGCCCGCTGGCGTGGTTGAACGCCTCGAAGACGATGCCGGAGGGGAGGGCGCCGTCGCCGATGACGGCCACGGAATGGCGATCGGTATTGCCGGCCATCTCGTCGCCGATCTTGAGTCCCAGGGCCGTCGAGGGTGCGCAGCCGGCATGGCCAGTCATGAAGAGGTCGTAGGGGCTCTCGGCCGGATTGGGGTAGCCCATCAGCCCCCCCTTGGTCCGGATCGTGTGCAGTTTGTCGGCGCGGCCGGTGATCAGCTTCTGGGGATAGATCTGATGTCCGGTGTCCCAGATCAGCCGGTCCCGGGCGAAGTTGAAGGTCAGGTGCAGGGCCAGGCAGAGCTCCACGACGCCGAGGTTGCTGGCGAAGTGGGCCGAGCGTCGGCCGACCACGTCGATCAGCTCGGCCCGCATCTCCTCGGCGAGCCGATCGAGCTCGGGGTCGGTCAGCGCCTTCAAGTCGGCCGGCGACTTGATTCGATCGAGAACCGGGTCAGGAAGGTCCATCAACGATCCCTTTCCAAAAGTGCCAGCGCCAGGCCGCGGAGTGAGTCGCCGCGCGGGCCGAATGGCTCGAGCGCCGCGACGGCCTCTTCGGCCAGTTGCCGGGCGCGGCGGCGGCTGCCGTCGACGCCCAGGAACCTGGGGTACGTCCATTTGCCCAGCTCGGAATCCTTGCCGACGCGCTTGCCCAGCTTGGACTCATCACCCTGAACATCGAGCAGGTCGTCCACGATCTGGAAGGCCAGCCCGACCGCCCTGCCGTATCGGTCGAGGGCCTCGGCACACGACTCCGGCGCCTCGGCGATGGCAGCGCCCATGGTCAGTGGTGCGCGAAGCAGCGCCCCCGTCTTGCGGCGATGGATCGCCTCCAATGCGGCGAGGGTGGCATCGGCGACGCGCCCCTCGGCCTCGGTACGCCCCTCGGCCTGGAGGTCGGCCATCTGACCGGCCACCATCCCCGAGGGGCCGGCTGCCTCGGCCAGGATCCGCACGCAACGCAACGCCGCCTGACACGGCCGGACCTCGCGCGCCACCACTTCGAATGCCAGGGTCAGGAGTCCATCCCCGGCCAGGATGGCCGTCGCCTCGTCGAATGCCTTGTGGCAAGTCGGCCGACCGCGACGCAGGTCGTCGTCATCCATCGCCGGAAGGTCATCGTGGATCAGGGAATACGTATGCACCATCTCCAGCGCGCAGGCGGCCGGCAATGCCTCCTCGAGGGTGCCGCCGCACGCCTCCACGGCCATCACGCACAAGACTGGCCGGAGCCGCTTCCCGCCTCCCAGCATGCTATGACGCATGGCCATCGCCAGCCGCGCCGGGCATGCCGCGGACGGGCTGGCGTCCACCTCCGGGAGATACGTTGTCAGCGCCTCATCGACCCGACGCCGGATCCGGTCTAGATACGCGCCTAATCCCGATAACTCGTTCGTTATTGTCGCAGAACTCGTCATGGTCCTCGTCGTAATCTTGCCAAAGCCGTTCGTCGATGGCCAGAGCCGCGATCCCCCAAGCCGTGGGACGCACACTCAATCGGGTTTCCTACCCGGACCACCCGAAACGCAAAGCTATTGTGGGCATTCACCCCTGGAAAGTCCACATGAGAACCCTCGAAACTTTAGATTGCAAAGTTGAAGCGGGCGCTTTACATGGGACTCTTCCGCACGATCCGACCGCCTGGACAGGGTTTACCGATTGTTTCGGCGTATCGAACGAGGAGAATTGCTATGAACCGCTCGATTGATTGGCGGTGCAAAGCCTCAATCATCGCCACTTTGGGTTAGCATTCGAGGCTCGAAACCGTTTGGCTCGCGAAGCCAGGCGGCCGCGCCGGCTTGTCGATCTCCGCACTCACTCGCTCGCCGGGAGAAACCTCCTTATGCCTTACCCGTAGAACCGCGAAGCTCCTTCCATGATTAACCGCAAAGAAGAAATCCCAGCATGGACGGGGCCGACGGACGGGCGCCTGGGCTGGATCTTGATGTCCTGGTCGCAATTCGTCCCGTCGCATGACTGGTCGCCGAGTGGATTCCGCCCTGTTTATGAGGGAATGTGAAGGGGCGGCCCTGGGATGAAAATGATCGCGGGCCGGCTGAGTTTGGAAGTATGGCCACCAAGGCCCGGGTTCAAAACGGTGCCTCGGGTATCTCGGAAGGTTCATCCCGAGATGGCGATCGGGCCCTGGAGCCGGTGGATCGCTCGGGCGGCTTGGGCTTGGGTTCTCGTCCGGCGGCGGGGGCGGCCGCCGCAGCCGGTTCGCTCGCCAGGGTCGCCGAGGCGTCGAAGGGAGCGGTGAGGGGATTTCCCTGTTCGTCGGTGCCGGTCAGCAGCGCAACCGAGTTTTCGGCCTCCTCGAGGAGCTGATAGCACTGGCGAAGGAGCTTCACCCCGTTCTCATACTTGCCCAGGGCCGTGATCAAGGCGGGCTCGCCGCGCTCCAGATCGGCGACAATCTTCTCGATCTGGGCCAACGCGTCTTCGAATCGGGGTTGGGTTTCATCGGGCATGGGTCGATCATCGCTCCAGCGGGGCTAGGGGCCGCATCGCCCTCGGCCATCGCCGAGGGACTGACGTCCTTTTCGAGCCCCTGGCGCGGCCTCCGTCCGCAATTCGAACGGATTGCGAACGGCTCGGAAGCCTTCCCGCTGTAGTCTGTCCATCTGCAATGGCCAGAGATGCTCGAACAGGGAGTCTATGGAGGTAGAATCTATCGTCCCGGGGCCTTCTTGGCCAGTAGACTGACGTCGCCGGGCGGGGGACTCGGAGGAAAGTCGGCCGGGCCGCTGATCGACGACGAAATCGGCCAGGGCCGGCGTAGTGCCGTCCCTGGCCGAATCGTCAGCCCCGGGCCAGAAATCCTCGGGTCACGATCCCTTGGGCCGGTGACTTTCGAGTTCGTGCAGCGCTGCGTCGAGGATCGCCACCGCTGCCGTGGAGAAGTAAGACGGGGGCATCGAGGCGGTTGTGGATGTGGCTGTCACGCCGATGTCACGACTTTGCTCGGTCCGCTTCAAGAGATTTTGGGCCGCCTGATGGACCAGCCTGTTGAAGTCGTGCCGGACCGCCTTTGG
>JBKQHM010000792.1:0-8147 GCA_052148775.1 Isosphaeraceae bacterium
GGGGCGGGCTCCCCCCCCCGCCATTCTTTGGCCAAGATGTTTAGTTTTCTATGCAACGCTCAATAGGGCCACCCGCATTGCCAGGTAAGCGTTGAGGCTGTCGGCGACCCGGCCCGGGACGCGCATCGTCGGGGCCGCCACAACGAACGGAAACCGTCGGCCGGGGATCTCGACGATCAGCGCCATGCCCACCGGCAGCTCGCTCAGGAATTCCTCCCTGGTAACACGCTACTTGTTAATGACCGCTCCACCCAACGTCCGCTCATACCGGCTCGCAGTCCGAACCCATCATGTTCCCAATTGCCTTGATCAGTTCGCGCATTCGAACCTCGTCCAGGACACCGACCACTCCGACATCCAGGTCGAACTCTGAGACAGAGATGTAGGTCATCGTTTCCGCTTGGGCGACACAGTCCTTCATCAATCCGAACTCACCGGCGCTGAATTTGACGCAGTGCGGCAGAGTCGATCGTAGTGCAAAATGAGCCGAGGTAACCAACATGGCGACAACCCAGTGACCTCGGTTCAGCTCCTCTCGCGACACGACGATGACTGGCCGCCGTCCTGCTTCGGTGTCGGCCATGTAGATCTCACCGGGACGGATCATCAGTAGGGATTCTCCCGCGTCCACTGGTCTCGCGCCTTTCGAGCAAGCTTGGCCCAGGCCTGGTGCCCGCGACGATCCTCGTCCGCTTCCAGTCGTTCCCGGATCTGGAGGTAGACATCCGCGCGCATGAGAACATAACTCGTCCCGGTCTGTGGATCGATTAACTCTACCGGGGAGTCGCCAGCCGCGGCCGCGGCCTGGCGCTGATCGGAAGTGATCGTGGTCATGAGGTCTCCCGCGCAGGCTCGGAGAATCCTGTTGTCCTGATCCGCTCCCAGGGTATCCCAGCCTCAGGCGTGGCATCAGCCTCCGCCAACCTCCGTTCTAACTCCTCTTGATGCCACTCCGGGATTGGCACCCCCTCGAGCGACTGGGAGAGACTATCCCAGAGCAGGCTGATCAGCTCTAACCGCTCAGATACCGTGAGATGGCCGAATTCCGGCATGGATAGAGATGCAGACATCATAGTTCTCCGGAGAAGATAGAGACATTCGCTATCTTACCGTCCGATGCCGAATGGAAGAAGTGCAGGTCGAAGACTCGCCGTTCCTTCGATTCTTCGACGGCCGTCGCTGCCAAGATGCCTTACCCACCCGGTTCCGGGGTGGTTCGCGTGAGTGGCTCCGTGGTTACGCCCGGCTGCTCCTCGCGCCAAGGATGGTACGAATTGCAGAAGTCGATCCGGTCGCCGATGCTCGGGTGTGACGCTCGGAAGATCTTGTAGAACAGTCCGGGGCGGGGGTTGCCCAGGTTCTCCGACTGCATCTTCACGAACGCCATGGCGCCGGAGTGATTGGCGTGGGTCAGATCCAGGGCGAACCGGTCGGCCTCGTGCTCCTGGTATCGGCTGTAGGCCATGGCCGCCGGACCCAGGACCAGCGACGAGATGTCGATCAGCATGAGGATCAGCGGCACCGAGGCGATGTCCGAGAGGCGTTCGAAGCCGAGGCGGGCGGAGAACCGCGCGATCAGCCAGCGGCCCGCCCGGTCGACGAAGAAAAGCCCAAGGAGGATCACCAGCGAGCCGAGCAGGATCGATCGCACCACGTGGCCCAGCACGTAATGGCCCATCTCGTGACCCATCACCACCAGCACCTCGGGCTCGTCGAGTTTGGCGAGCAAGGTGTCCCACAGGACGATCCGCTTGGTGCTGAAGACGCCGGTGACATAGGCGTTGACGGCCTTGGTGTCGACGCTCTTCTCGACCTCGAAGACCCGGCTCCCGCCGATCCCGGCCCGCTCGGCGAGGGCGAGGATCGATCGCTCCAGCGCCTTGGCCTTCATCGGCCCGAACTTGTTGAAGAGAGGATCGATCCAGATTGGCTCCAGCAGCATCGTCGCGAACAGGAACGGCACGGAGAGCAGCCCCGTGTAGAGCCACCAACGCCGCGGGCTGCGGGCCAGCAGGAGATAGGGCACCCAGGTCAAGGCGAACCCGACCACCATCTCCACCGTCAGACGGGTCGCCGCGTCCCGAGACCACTTGGCGAGGGTCTGGTTCGAGAGCCCATAGTCATGCAGGCGGACGTATCCCTGATAGAACGACAATGAGAGGTCGACCACGAAGACGACCGCGAGGTACATCACCACGTAGAGGCCGACGGTGAGGAACCAGGTCTTCCCAACCCGATGCGCCCAGGTCCGAATCCGCGCCGAGGCACCCGAGAAGGCCAGCACCCCGGTCACCAGGATCGCCCACGCCCGGTTGAGGATCCAAAAGCCGTTGCCACTGCGATAGAACGCCATGGCCTTCGCGCTCGGCTTCGGCACGGCGACGGGTCGCGACTCGTCTCGCGACGTCGTCGACGATCGCACCGCGCCGGCGGGAGGCACGGGAGGTTGCGCGACGGCGGCACCAGCCTTGAGGATAAGGACGATGAAGAGGACAGCAGATAACTTGGGGATTGGGGTCATAGAGCGATCACGCCGGCTCGCATTCGGAGCCCATCATATTTCCAAGAGCCTTGACGAGCTCACGCCACCGATCGTTGTCGAGGATACCGATGAGCCGACCCAATTCTTCCCTCCGTATGGAGAAGAGCGATTCGGCCTGTGCGACGCAATCCCGCGTCAATCCGAACTCGCCCGCCCGGAATGGGACGCAATTCGGCTGTCTCGAACGTTCCTCGAATCGCTTCGAAGTGATGAGCACGGCCACGACCCAGTTGCCACGATTCAATGCACCGCGAGAGACCACCACGATCGGGTGCGGCTCCATCTCATCGAAATCGGCCTCATCAATTTCCCCGGGCCCGATCATGCATCCTCCATGAGCCGGGCCTTCGCATTCTTCTTCGCGACCCGGAGGAACGCAGCCTGCTCCCGCAGATCGTCTTCGTCCAGCAGCCGATCGTAGTGCTCGGCGGAGACGAGTACATACATACGATGCGTCTCCGGATCCGTCAATCGAACCGGGGAATCGCCTGCTTCCTCCACGGCCTGTCTCAATTCGGGTGTTAGTGTACCCATAGTGTCCTCCTCGCTCGCCTCCGGTGGAAGGCGACGATCCATTCGCACCTCGCCCCACATTGGCCATTATCGGCAGCCGGTCGACCTCAGACAATCCGGTGGGTCGGCCGATCGCCACCTTCGGGCTCCGAGTCGGCCTCCGCCCCGGGCTCGGTGAGGGGCTTGTAGTAGAAGAAGGCGGCGACGAGGGCCAGGCCGAAGGCCGCGGTGAATCCCCATCCCATGTAGGCCAGATACCGGGTGCGGGCCAGCTCGTTCTGCAACTCCTGGGCGGCTTTGCCATCCTTGGAATCGATCCAGGGGGCCAGTTCTTCGAGCCGGCTCTTCCTCCGCTCGTTGGATTCCTGGAGGCTGGCGACCTGCTCGCGCAGCTTGGGGGCATCCTTGGCGTCGGCCTCGAGCCGGGCGATCTCCTTCTTCGCCTTCTCGAGCTTCTCGTCGTTCTCGGTCAACTGCTTCTCGAAGGCGCGGGCCTCGGCGCCAAGCCGCTCGCTCATCGACCGCTGGACTTCGAGCTGCTGCTTGGCCTGGTCGCGTTCCCTCGCGGTCTTGTTGTATTGCTCGATGAACTCGGCCGGCTTCTCGCCGCCGACCTTCTCGAGCAGGGTGTCGATCGCCAGCCGCTGGCTGTCGCCGAGCTGTTCGACCGATCGGGCCAGGGCCAGGAATGATTCATTCTGGTCCTGGATCCGCATCTGGATCTGGTAGAGCCACATCGCCAGCGCGACGGCCAGCACGCCGAGCAGCGTGCCGAGCATGCCGAAGACCGTGGCGATCTGGACCCTCTCCACGGGGGAGGAGACCTGTGAATGCGCGGGTCGGGTGAGCATCTTGATGAGCTCCGCCTCGAGGCGGGGTGAGAGCGACCCGCCCCCGCCGCCTTCGGGGTTGGGTAGTTTTTCCAGGTCATTGGCCAGCCGCGCCAGCGCGATCCGATCGCCGCGGTCGGCCGTCAGGAAGTAGCCGCCGACCTGCACCAGGCCGCCGTCGCGCCACTGGAAGAAGCCGCGCGACTGGTTGATCGGGTCGACCACATAAGCGACCTGGAGCGGCTGGGCGAAGAAATGCTGGTGGATGAACACGTCATGGTGCGATAGGAAAATCCCGAAGCTGGGATGGGTGTGATACCAGCCGACGATGTCGCAATCGGGATGGAGCCGGTCGCGTTCGCGGGTGATCTCCTCCCAGGAGTCGTGGGTATACGTGAAGCTGGCCTGGGTGTTGGCGTAGTGCTTGGCCTCCAGCGCCTGGGTGATCCAGACGAAGGGCTGCCCGGTGGCCGGGTCGAGGCACTCCTTGCCCAGCAGGATTCCGCCCAGCTCGACGGACGTGTCGCTCAGCGCGTGGCGTTCGATGGCGTCGGCGGTCTTTCGGTCGAGGAAGATCGGCAGGTCGATCGGGCCCGGGACCTCGTAGGCCACGCAGGCGAACTTCCGGTCGCGATCGGGGCGCTGGAGTCGCTCCGGCTCGCGGACCTTCATCTCACCGAAAACGATGTCATCCCCGCTCAACGGCTGTGCCCTCTCGACTCGACCCGATCCCATCGACGGGGTCGGCGGCCAGCAGGAAGAACCCGGACCCCGCCGGCCCTTCGACCCGCACGATATCGTAAGGCGGGATGCCGACGCGGCAAAGCGTCTCCTCCGCCATCGGCGAGGATTGTTCCACGGCGCTGGCAAAGACCGGGACGGCCGGCTGCCGGCAGCTCGCGCAGACGGCCTCGGCCGCGCGGACCTTCACCCGGGGTCTCATCACCTCGCCGCGCCAGGCGCATCGCGGGCATTCGATCGCCACGACCAGTTCGCGATCCAGGACCAGTTGCAGCGGCCCCTCGACCTGGCCCCCAACCGCTTCGAACAGCTCCGAGACGCTCGATTGGTTCCCAAGCGGCAACTCGACTGGCTCCGGATACGTCTCATGGCTGAGGCAGTCTTCCCGGCGCGGCAGCCGCGTCGTGTAGAACTGGTTGGACACTCCGTTGAAGACCAGGGCGCTGCCCGCCGCCACCGGCAGGCCGTGCAGCAGCTTCAATGCCTCCTGGACCTGCAACGCGGCCATCATCGAGGCGATCGTCGGCGCCGTGGGTACCTTGCCCGCCACGATCTCCTCGCGGCGGAGCAGGGGGCAGCTATACCGCAGGTTCAGGAGCTGATAGTCCCTCGCCGTCATCGTGCACTCATAGCAGGCCGAGTCGGGGGGCACGAAGACCTTCACGACCCCTTGAATCTCCTGGATGCCCGCGTCGATCCAGGGCGTGCCGACCTTCCAGCATTGCCGGTTCACCCAGAGCCGGGCCTCGCGGTTATCCAGGCAGCCGATGACCAGGTCGACGTCGGCGAACAGCCCGAGGCCCACGTCGGTGATCACGTCGCCGTGAATCGGGATGATCGCGATCTCGGGGTTCAGGTCGAGGGCACGCCGGGCGGCGACCTCCGCCTTGGGCTGGCCGCCGTCGTCGGACCGGAACAACACCGACCGCGACAGGTTCGAAGGCTCGACCTCGTCCAGGTCGATCAGGTGGATCGTCCCGAGTCCCACCAGCGCCAGGTTCTTCACCACCTCGTTGCCCAGGGCTCCCGCGCCGACGACCAGCACCCGCGCCTCGCGGAGCCGCTCTTGCCGCCACCAGGAGATCAGCCGCAGCCGGCTATAGCGGTCTTGGTCGTCGATGACCAGGAAGTCCGAATCGGCGTTCGGATGATTTTCAGCGGGCTTGAGGTTGGCATCGGGTGCCAGCGTGCCCGGACCCTCGCTGGCGGCTTCAACGCCTCCGACGGGGCCGGCCGACGAAGGCCGGTCGTGGAGCGTCTGCGGTGGGTCATCCATTCGTCGCGATCCTCGCGGAAGCCGACCTCATTCGATGAATACGATGTCGTCGCTGGCCGGTCGACCGGGCTGGGGACGGTGTTCGGAGGGGGAGGCATGGTGATGATCCAGGATCAAGACCCCGTCATCCGGATCATTCCTCACGGGGTCGGCGCTCGCCTCGGCCGCCACCAGCGCCTGAAGCTCGGGATTCGAAGGCACCGCCTTCGCGCCCTCGTTCGGTCGCTGGTGCCCCGGTTTGGGCGTCGAAGCCGTGCCGAAGACCCGTCCATACCGCTCGACGAATTTCTGGACCCGGGCCACCGGCGAGGGCCCGACAGAGGCCGCCCCGTCCCTGGACGACCTGGCCGATCCGTTCGCCGCGTCCCTGGACGACGGTACAGGACCGCCCTCCGTCGTCGTTTCCACTCGCCCCAGCGCCGCCCGCAGATCCCGCAGCGGTCGGGGATCGGTCGGGAACAGGATCGCCGTCTGGCTGGCGACCCAAAGCGCAGAGTCGCGATTGTACGGGCTCCGAATGTCGTAATTGTGATATCGCAGCATGTCCCAGAGCATGACGCACAGCTCGTCGAGCTGCACGCTGGGCACCCAGTGGGTCCCATATCCTCCCAGGCAAACCATGCCGATCTCCGAAATATTCGGATGATAGATCGGCGTCAGCCAGCGGAGCTCCGGCATGGTCCGTGGATAGGAGGAGCCCAGCTTGATCTCGACGTGGTGCTTCTCGATGGTCTTGACCTTGCCGTGGTCTCGCCATAAACCTCTACCTTGAAAGACGATCCGGTAGTGGTTCGGCGGGTCCCCATGGGTGGTGAAACGGAAGACCGAGCTCTCGGACTTGAGCCGTTCCAGCGCCGCCAGGTCGTTGCGGAGCCGGCGCATTCGAGGGGATTCGTACATGGTCGTGCGGCGCCCCGGGTCGATGCGAGGGCTTGTGGGGTTGTCTCTTCCCGAGCCGAACGGGGATGACTTCGCGTCGCGCGATATCGCGGCCGAGTGTTCTCGTCCGGTCGCCGCACCGCGTCGGTCCCGAACGATCGGCTCAAGTCGATCCGGCTACAACCTCGGGATAAACGATCAGGTGGTCGCCGTTCTGGATCCCGGCCTCGACCAGCGTCCAGCTCTCGAGGAGTCGACGGCCCCCTTCCTTATGGTCCAGGGCGTAACTCATCGGCTGCCCATCGGGGCTGGTCGCAGGCAGGCTCATCTTGGTGATGATGTTCGGGATGATCCGGCTCACGGGCACGCTGAAGGCGATGACCGCCTTGACCGACTTGGCCCCGGTTTGATCCAGGAAAGTCACCTGGATTCCACTGGGATCGGCATTTCCGCCATATGACATGGTCAGGATACCTCCTCAGCATACCATTCGGACGCTGTCCCGAATTATTGGAATGCCCGCCCTAAATTCGGGTATCCAAAATGCGCCGACAGCCTCCTCTCGAAGTCCTGATTAACAGGATACCGCCAATCCCGCCCGCCTGAAACAGTCTGCTCGCGGATTTCGCGCGAGACCCGATCCCTCGACGCCTTCATCCTCCATCGTGGACCTGGAGTCGGGCGTCTTAACTGATTGCCCAGGTTCGGATTTGGTCTTCGCCCCGCGCGGTCCGGGGCCGTTCAACCCGGGGAGGGCCCCGGGCGAGAAGTGGTATCACAAGGAACTGCAAGCCCTCAAGCGGAGGTCGAAAGGAAGGGCGAATGCGGGGATCGAGACCGTGGGGTATGGCCCCGAGCGGATCGGTTGCGGCCCCTTCCATTTCAGGGAGCCGCGTCACTCATTCCCAGTGTCTTGACATCGCTTCCCTCGGCCGGGTTGGACCCATCTATACGACTTTGCGGAACACCGTCACTCCCAGGAGGCCGATGACTGCGAAGCCAACCAGGAAAATGAAGAACAGGACCTTGGCGATGTGCTCGGACCCGTGAGCGATTCCGCCGAACCCGAACAAGGCCGCGATGGCGGCGATCACCAGGAAAATCAAGGCCCACCTGAGCAACGACATGGTTATACTCCTTCTCGATCGGAGACCGAGAGATAGATCGCTGGAACTCGTCCGCGTCGAACCCCTTGCGGCCAGCCTTCCCATCAGCCAGCCACATTGACCCTCACGAACGCAAATCGAGTGCCAGCTCCCATTGGTCATTGGTCATTGGTCATTGGTCATTGGTCATTGGTCATTGGTCATTGGTCATTGGTCATTGGTCATTGGTCATTGGTCATTGGTCATTGGTCATTGGCGGC
>JBKQHM010000793.1:0-4366 GCA_052148775.1 Isosphaeraceae bacterium
GTCACCGAGCGCAAGCGGGCGGAGGAGGTCCGGGCGCGGCTGGCTGCGATCATCGAGTCGACCGAGGACGCGATCATCAGCAAGACGCTCGACGGGGTCATCCGGTCGTGGAACGTCGGGGCCGAGCGACTGTTCGGCTACACGGCCGAAGAGGCCGTGGGCCGATCAATCACCCTGATCATCCCGCCGGAGCGGCAGGACGAGGAGCGCGCGATCCTGGATCGGCTCTGTCGCGGGAAGCGGGTCGAGCACTTCGAGACGGTCCGCGTGGCCAAGGATGGCCGCCGTCTCGATATCTCCCTGACGATCTCCCCGATCCGCGACGACGCAGGCCACATCATCGGGGCGTCGAAGATCGCGCGCGACATCACCGAGAAGAAGCGGTCCGAGAACGCCCTGCGGGAGAGCGAGGCCCGCTACCGGCAGGCGGCGACGGAGGCGGCTCGGACGGCCGAGGCGAATGCCAAGTTCCGGGCCTTCTTCGAGCAGGGGACGAACTTCGCGGGCGTCCTGGCCCTCGATGGCACGGTCGTCGAGGCGAACCGGCTCTGCCTCGACGCCTGCGGGTTCGCCCGCGACGAGGTCATCGGCAAGCCGTTCTGGGAGTGCGGGTGGTGGAACCGCTCGGCCGACGCGATGGAAGTCGTCCGGGCCGCGACCCACCAGGCGGCCGGGGGGGAGATGTTCCGGACCGAGACTCATTACTTCGTCGCCGACGGTTCCGAGCGGATGGTGGACCTCATCCTCGCCCCGGTGACGGACGAGGCGGGCCGCGTCCTGTTCGTGGCCGCCACGGGGACCGACGTCACCGACCGGCGGCGGATGGAGGATGTGCTGCGGGAGCAGGACCGGCGCAAGGACGAATTCCTCGCCCTGCTGGCCCACGAGTTGAGGAACCCGCTGGCCCCACTGCGCAACGGCCTCCAGGTGATGCGGCTCGCCGAGGGCGACGCCGGGGCCGTCGCCCAGGCCAGGGAAATCATGGAGCGCCAGCTCGGGCACATGGTGCGACTCATCGACGACCTGCTCGACGTCTCCCGGATCAACCGCAACAAGATGGAACTCCGACGCTCCCGTGTGCTCCTGGCCGACGTCATCAGCAGCGCGGTGGAGACCTCCCGCCCGATGATCGAGGCCGGCGGGCACGAGCTCAGCGTGTCGCTGCCACCCGAACCGATCTACATCGACGCCGACCTGACCCGCGTGGCCCAGATCTTCGGCAACCTTCTCACGAACAGCGCCAAGTACACGCAGCCCGGGGGCAAGATCCGGCTCACCGCTGAGCGTCGCGGGAAGGACCTCGCCGTCTCCGTCCGCGACGATGGGATCGGTATCCCGGCCGAGTCGCTGCGCAGCATCTTCGACATGTTCTCCCAGGTGGATCGCAGCATCGAGCGGTCCACCGGCGGGCTCGGCATCGGGCTGGCACTCGTGAAGGGCCTGGTCGAGATGCATGGCGGCACCGTCACGGCCCAGAGCGACGGTGTGGGAAAAGGGAGCACGTTCACCGTCCGGTTGCCCGCCCTCGAGGCCCATTCCGATCGGCCGACCGCGGACGAGTCGCAGGGAGGGCCGACCGCCCGAGGTGTCGGGCGTCGGATCCTGGTGGTGGACGATAACCGGGACTCGGCCCGATCGATGGCCAGAGTCCTCGAACTCCTCGGCAACGAGGTCCGCACGGCGCACGACGGCATCGCGGCGGTCGAGGCCGCTGAGGAATTCCGGCCCGAGGTCATCCTGATGGACGTCGGGATGCCGCGCCTCAACGGATACGAGGCCACTCGGCGCATCCGCGGGCAGCCGTCAGGGCGGTCCATCACGATCATCGCACTCACCGGCTGGGGTCAGGAGGGAGACCGCGTCCTCTCGAGGGAAGCGGGGTGCGACGGCCACCTCGTCAAGCCGGTCGACCTCCGCGATCTGGAGGAGCTCCTGACTTCGTTGGCAGGGAGCAAGAATGGCGAGGATCGGCCCGCAAGGCAGGGTCCCGACGGGCGTTGAAGAGCCACCAGGGGTGAAACCCTCGAGACCCAGTCCTCCACACATCTCCGGCGGCCCGATGTGCCTCACGGTCGCCCTCATCAAGCGGCGGGACGATCGCGAAAGATCTTGATTCCGGAAAAGGCGAGGAGATTTCCTTGTGCCACCGGGCGAGTTCGTCGCTATATTATGACTGCTGGCAGCGGAGATCGACGATTTCCACGATCAAGTCGCACGTTCTCTCCAGTCATCTCGGCTCCAAGCCCATTTCCGCCTCGCTCGATATCAGTCACGAGCCGATCATCGAGAAGAGTCGCCCGGCAGATCTCGCGGAGGCAATTAATGGCGATCAATCTTGAGCTCACTTATTCGTATCGACACATGCATGTTTTGGGCTTCTTGGCCATCCTCGCGATCCATGCCGGTGCCAAGGACTCCGCCGCGGAACAGCTACCGGTCGTGTTCGTACCCGGGACCGCGGGTTCGCAGCTCTCCGAGACCGCCCCCGACGGCAAACTCAAGCCCCTGTGGCTATCGATGCGCCTGACGGATCCGACCGGTGGGATCGACCTGACCTCCCTGGGGCCAGGCGGCGCCGCCTTGGTCGCCGACGATCTGCTCCGTCACGTGCGATTCCGGGTCCGGCTGGACCTCCAGTCGACCTTCGAACTGCTGGGCGCCAACGGCGACTCGCTCGAGTCCCGGAGCTACGTCCCCGTCACCTTCGCTTACGCGCCGCAACCCCTGCCGGTTTACGGTCGATTCCTCGATTGGGTCCGCAATTCCTGGCTGACCGACCCGAGGCGGAAGCTCTGGTACTCGGTTCCCTACGACTGGCGCAAGGGTGCGTGCCAAGACAATGCGGACGCCATCGACCGGAAAGTCCGGGAGGCCCTGGACACCACCGGAGCGAAGCAGGTCATACTGCTCGCGCACTCCTTGGGTGGCCTGGTCTGCCGGGACTACATCACCCGGGGCGACAACGCGAGCAAGGTTCGCGCCCTGATCGCGGTCGGCACCCCGTGGCTCGGCGCACCGAAGGCCGCCCGCGGTCTCCGCTGGGGCTATAATTTTGGGCTCGGCGGCAAGCTCGAACCGATCGAGAAATATCAGGTCAAGGGGATCTACATCTACGACAAGGACCCGAGCCGGGCGGACCCCATGAAACCGGGCCCCGTGGAGATTCACTACCTCACGCTCGTCTCGCTCCTGGACCCCGATCGCACCAAGGCCGTCGCTCAAACCTTCCCTTGCGTCTTTCAGCAGTTGCCGACGGACGAATACATGGCCCTCTACGGACGAGCCCTCGGCAGGGGCCCGACCTCGCCATTCGCCGATCACCAGGAGACAGGTGATACGATCGCGATCTACCGGGGTGCGAACCAGACCCTCTACAACGAAGCGGTCGGCTGGCACAGGGACCTGTTCAAAGGCGGATCGCGGGGCGTTCGCCACTACCTGATCGCGGGGACCCTCGACGAAGGTCTCGACAAGGATGCCCCCGAGCTGAGCATGGAGATGCGATTGGCCCGCGAGGGCGACCCTTTCCTGAGCTGGTATCGCACGGAGGCCAAGATCCCCGAGCAGAAGGGGACCGGGTTCCTGGCGACTTCGAGATACCTTGGCGAATGGACGAAGCTCGTGCTGGAGTTGATGAGCCCCGACAAGGACAAGCTCGACGACTTCAAGAAAATACTCCTGAACGGAGTCGGCGCGGACACGGGCAAGGAAATCCTCAATGCATTCTTCGACATCAATCCCTTCCTGCGAGACATGGGGAACCGTAACTGGCACATCCTCCGTCAGAACTCTCTCGAGCTGATCAACTCCGGGAATTCACCCTTGAGACTTTATCCCGAGATCACCATCCCGGTGCATCGTGGGGCCGAGTGGGGCGACGGGACCGCCCCATTACTCAGCGCGACGGCCGGAGCCCGACTCCGGGCCAATGGAGTCCGGAATGAGCAGGAGGCCAAGGACCGGCTGGGAGAGGAGACCATGGTGGATGTCGTCAGGCTTGGTAAAGAAATCTCGCCCCCCCAGGAGAGCGTCTCTTCCCTCGAAGTGACCGTCTTGGGTCAGAAACTTCCCGATCGGCCTGTCAAACGCACGCCAAGGACGGTGACCACCTATTACGATCACGCCGGCATGCTCGACGATAGCGAAGTTCAGAAGCTCATCCGGAAGCGATACGAGGAAGCCTGCTCGGCGGAACGCTGAACCGATCCGCGGCACTGGCGAATCAAAGACGCCTCCACAAGCTAAGTAGGTCGCAGAAAGTTCTTTGACAAACGAAGGCCAAGTGAAGCCTTCTCTCGACTCTCATGGCCGAAAAATCCCGGGTTTTCCGAGAGTCGTGTCCGGGTTCCGCTTTTGATCCGCTCAT
>JBKQHM010000794.1:0-8300 GCA_052148775.1 Isosphaeraceae bacterium
GACAAAAGTCAAGTGGGGGAACGAATGCGAATCTGCTCGGTCGCGGCTGCCGTGCGATAACCAGAAGAGCGACGAGACGTTAACGCTTCACAAAAAACTCAATTGCGGAATCGCTGGAGCGAATCACTGGGCCCCGACTCATCGCCTCGCGACGTCGGTCACTGCCGAGATCAGGCTCTTTCGCCGCGGGAGGCGTCCCGGGTCCGTGAACGTCGGCATGGTGATCAGTCGATCGAGCTGCCATCGCTTCAATCCCGGCGCCCTGCCCGGGGCGAGATGCCCTGGCGTCGCAAGTTGGCGCCGACGTCGAGGTCGGGACGGCCAGGATGGAAGGCGAGGTTCAGGATCAAGTCCGGCGGCTCGATACGACCCGGCCGGACTCGCTCGAGGAACTGAATGTTCGGAACACGGTCGCCTCGAGGCCCGGCGACGCGACTCAAGTGGTTGGATGACCAGAATTGGTACCATTGCTCGCGATAGCGATTCGAGGGCGAGGGCGAGGAGCCGGCCGCCGTCACGAAATCCAGTTCGTGGACGTCGTTGGCGGCCTGCCAGAAGAGCGTCCCTCCAGCCAGCGAGTCGGCGTCCGTTCGCAGCAGGACCGCTTCCCGATCCCGAACACGCCGATCGGACATCGTGAAGAAGGCGCAGTGGGCGGATGAGACGAGCCAGGGCCGGTAAGGCCCCGGGGGAAGTCCCGTCCAGGGGCCCAGCCGGACGATCGACCGCTCGGAGACGATGGTGGAATGGTCGAGCACGAGGTCGACCTCGAAGCGTCGCCGCGAGACCCGCGCGGGGAGGAGTTCCAGCGCCACGTCGCCTCCGGCGATCGCGCACTCGGTGATCGCGACGATTCCTCGGCCCAGTTCCATCTGGATCGCTGTCCCATTCGCAATGAAGATCGAGTCGGCGAGCCGACAGACGGGACGGTCGACTAGCAGATTAAAGACCGGGTGTTGTAGATCGGTCGGAACGGGCTGCGTTGTCGTGGCGCGGAACGCAATGAGCCCACCCATCACCCCCGACGAAGGCGGTACCATGAGCTGACATCCCGAGAGCGCGAGATGCGCGCCCTCCGTGGAGATCAGGTTCTCGAGCCGGGATTCGGGGCCGTGCTGCAGATGAAGACCCTTGAGCACCAGGGCTCCGCCATGCATCTCGATCAAGGACGGCCCGGTTACCTGGGGCTCGGAGAACCAGGAAAGCGGCTCGGCGTTCGGGGCGCTCTCGGCGTGGATTTCGAGGTTGATGCCTCCCAGGATCTGGACTGGAGTGAAGCGATGGGCCCCCGAGCCCGAGACTCGGATTCGAACAGACTTCATCGCGGGGGTCACCCGTGCCCGCAGGAAGGCACCGAGGTCCCCTTCCCACTCCGCTTCGTTCGCGTTCATGACCAGCTCGACCAAGTCGCCGGTCGAGCCCGTCGCTCGCGACTGTGTCTTGGCGGTAACGGTCCCTGTCTTGCCGGTCGGCGAATTGACACCGTTTGGCAAGGGGCGGATAGAAGCCGGGCCGGGTGTATTCGGCAGCGCGGGAGCCCTTTCGATGGGCTCGGGGATCGCCGGAATGGAATACGCTCCGACGGTCTTCTCGAAGAGGCCGGGCCAGGGCCGTGGGGCTCGATCGACGAGATGCGGACGGTCCTGGAGGAAGAGCTTCAGGTCGGCCGGAGAAGTCGTGGATAGATCGGCCATCCGGGGCCACGGCGTGAGGATCTCCTGACTGTCCCGCTCCGACGCGTTCCACGTGGAACGGACCGAGGCCAGGTCGCCGACCATGATCGTGGGTTCGTCCCCGCGCGCGAAGAATCCTTTCCAGCCGGCAAACAGGTTGCGGTCCCCGGCCCAATCGACCTGCTGGACGGCGCCACGATCGGCATCCCCCGAGGCGATGATACTGGCGATCCCCGGGCCCTGGAGCCGTCCGAATGCCGATCCGTACGAGCGGAAGACGATCGGCCGGGCCCTCGCTCGGTTGGCCCCTTTTGCGCACTCGACGACCGGACCGGGACCCACCACGACGGAATCGACGCAGAAGACCCGATGCTCCGCGACGGGGCCCGCGCTGCGGACCAGCGGGCCGTTCCCGCAAAGGATCACGGCCCGATCAAGGACCAGGTCAGCCTGATTGCCGAGGAGATTGATCACCGGGACTGCCGGGCCGAACCCACCACGAACCACCGTCTGCTCCAGTCGGATTCGCGAGGCCCGGGTACCCGAGAGGTCGGCTCGGATGAATGTGAACGGTGTGTTGGCGGGGTTCAGGATCGTGATCGTGCAGTCCCGGATCGTGAGGTTCGAGCCGGCGCACCCGAACAGCGTCGTCTGCCGCGAGAGATCCCTCACGTTGACGATCAGGTCAACCCCCTCGAGAATGATGTTCTTGCGCTCGAGGTTTACCACGGCGGATTGCGGTCGGGTCGCCTCGAGATTCGATCGTTGCACGTGGAGGAGCGGACGGTAACCGGGCCGCGGCCGGATCAAGCGGCTTTCTCCCGAGATGTGAATGTCGTCGAGGGGGAGCGGGCCCTGATCGGCCAAGTAAACCGTCCCTCGGATCAGCTCATCCAGGGCGATGTGGAGCGTAGGCTTCATCGATGTACCGCCCGGCTCGGCGACACGTCGGACTACCGTCAAGGGCGTCTCGATGTGGTCGATCGCCGGGCCCCTGGCCCAGTCCGGGAGGTAGCGACGGGAATCCGATGAACCGGCAGCTCCCTCGCCGCCATTTCCCGGGATGGGATCCGTGTCTTCCGGCTCTTTCCAGCCATCCCGTCGATCTCGAACGGACGACTTGGGCGGAGCCGTGGCCCTGATCCTCGGAGGCAGATGCGGTACGGTCGACAGGTCCGATCCATGGCGGATCGATTCACGGTCGATCCGACTTGCCAGCGCAATGGAATCCTGGCTGTTGGCGTCCGAGTCATCGCCGAGGGATCCTCGTGAGCCGCTCAGGAACTGGTGGATTCCGACGACGAGTACCACCACCGATGCGCCGATCACCGTGGAGGAGAGTATCCAGGACGGCGCCGCGCGGACGGCCGGCGGCAGTACGACCTCGACGTCGTTCTCGGACGTCTCGGGCTCGACTCGCTCCGTCGATCGATGCCCGCGCGGGATCGTGGGCGACGGCTCATGAACGATCGCGCGCGTGGGGGCCGGGCTGGACTCGCCCGCAAGCGCGGCCAGCCCCGCCAGGGATTCCATCGGCATCAGACCCGGGTCCGACCCATGCGGGAACCGATCGTGTGGTACCGGGGCAACCCAGGGCGGCGCGAGCTCCGGCAGGTAATCATCGTCTTCCTCGGCATCCATCGGAGCCAGCGGAATCCCCGCGACCTGATCCGGTGGGGGGATGGGGGCAGCATCGATCGCGGCGATCAATTCGTCGTAATTGGCATGGCGATCCTCGGGATTCTTCGCCAGCAGACGGAGCAGGATAGCGGCGACCGCGGCGGGGATATCGGGACGGAGGTCGCGAATGTCGGGCGCGGGGGATCGCGCATGTCGAGTGAGCTTATCCGTGATATCGCCACCCGGAAATGGGGGCACCCCCGCCAGGAGGTAGTAGAACGTGCAACCGAGCGAATACATATCGCTCAGGATGCTGGTCGCACGGCTGTCCCTCGCCTGCTCGGGCGCCATGTAATCCACGGTGCCGACGGTCGTCCCTTCGCGAGTGACCCGCTCATCCTCGAATTCGGCCTGGAGTGCCAGCCCGAGGTCGATGATCTTCGACTGCCCGGTGGGCGTGCGGAGGATGTTCGACGGCTTGATATCGCGATGGATCAGTCCCCGGCTGGCGGCGTATTTCAGTCCGTCCGCCACGTTGCGGATGACCTGCATAGCTTCCGCCAGATCCAGCGGCCCATTCCGCTGCACGTATTCGTGGAAATCCCCCCCGGGCACATACTCCAGGACCAGGTAGTGCCGACCCTCGTCGATCCCGCGATCGTAGATGGCCACGATGTTGGGATGCTCCAGCGTCTCGGCGCTCCGCGCCTCGCGGAGGAAACGCTGGAGCAACGTGGAGTTGCGGGCGAGGCTCCGAATCAGGACCTTGAGCGCGACCTCATGACCGGTCTGGACGTGCACGGCCCGGTAGACGGTGCTCATCCCGCCACTGCCGAGCGGCTGCAGGATTCGATAGCTCCCGATCTGTTGGGCCGTTACGGCGTCGATAATAGACTCGGCTCGCGAATTCGACTCATTCATCGCGTTGCCTGGATTTCGCCTGGGCAAGGACAGGGTTCGCCGTTGAATCGTCGCCCCTCGAGATCACACTCCCGTCAATCCTCTCGACGAGTCCGGCTGGACAAACTGACAACGGGTCGAACTCTGTTTTCGAAACACAATTCTGATACGACCATCGTACTCCGTTCATGGGCGACAGGCATTCAGGCTGTGGAGATGGCTGAGGATTCCCGGAGTCAGTTCTCCCATGGTGAGCGGCGCGCCAGACGAAAGTCAGGCGACCGGCTCCGCTCGATTGGTCGCCATCGATTGTACAACGGTTGGTGTCGACTGTGACAGCCCCTCGCGTGTGCCGGGTGATCGCGGACCTCGTTCGTCAACGGACGCAGCCTCGTGGCGAGCGGGGCAAACCTCACTCCGGCAAGGAGTTCGATCAGAGGACCCGGAGGCTCAATCCACCGTCCACTTCGAAGACAGCCCCGGTGGAATAAGCAAACGCACCGGCGGCGATCGCAGCGACGGCGCGCCCGACGTCCTCCGGCGTCCCCCAGCGACCGGCGGGGATCAGTCCACCCGCAATTTTCTCGTCGTAGGCCGATCGGACGGGCCGTGTCATGTCCGTCGCGATCAGCCCAGGTCGAATCTCATAGACGCCGATGCCCTCGCCGGCCAGGCGGACAGCGAAAAGTTGGGCAACCATGCTCAGCCCCGCCTTGGCCACGCAATACTCCCCGCGAGAGACGCTGGCAAACCGACTCGAGACGGAGGTGATGAAGACGATTCGCGGCTCGGGGACGATTCCGCTCGTGCGGAAATCGATCATGGTGTGGGCGACCGCCTGGCTGAGGAAGAACGGCCCACGCAGGTTATGATCGAGGACGCGATCCCAGCTCGCCCTTGTGGTCTCGAGGACGTCGAGCCTGCGTTCCGGGGCGATGCCCGCATTGTTGACCCAGAGGTCGAGCCGTCCCTCCAGGGCTACCGACTCCTCCAGCAGACGTCGCCCCTCTCCGAGATCGGAGATATCCGCCCGGATTGTCACGGCCCGGGGCGCACCCCGATTCTCCGCGTCTCGACAGGTCGCCTCGGCCGCCGCGGCGTCGGACCGGTAATTCACGACAATCGAATAGCCGAGGTCCGCGATCGCCAGTGCGATGCCCCGGCCGATCCCCCGCCCCCCACCGGTCACGACCCCAACTCGCAATGGCCGGTCCATTCGATCGTCTCCCCACGCATCCACGCTCGGCCGAACCGGCGTACGACCATTCTCGCCACGACGTACGACCGACAAAGGGAATGTCGCAAATCCCGGGATCGAGGGGCAAGTGCGTTGACAGGAAACCCCACGATGCCGGACAATTTGCCACGGCAGAGGACTTGGCGCTCGTAGCTCAGTAGGATAGAGCGGCGGTTTCCTAAACCGCAGGCCGCAGGTTCGAATCCTGCCGGGCGCATCTCGTCGAGATCTGGGCGCTCCGGTTCAGTGCAGGGCCGTTACGACGAGCTCTGCGGTTATCACGCGCCCGTAGCTCAGGAGGATAGAGCAACGGTTTTCTAAACCGTCGGTCGCAGGTTCGAATCCTGCCGGGCGTACTTTCCGGATGAATCGTTCATCATCGAGGATTGAGGGTTCGTTCTCATCCCTGTCGTCAATCACAACGATGCCAATTCCCGGCCCGGTTTCCTGCAAATCCTCCATGGTCTATGGACGCACTCATAACATAACAACGACCGACGAAGTACTTCATGACGATGACAATCCGCACAGATTCTGATACGATGAGTTGGGACGGCGGTCTTCCAGTGATCAAAAGGCTGCGTTTCACGTGAAACGACCTGGCCTTGGAGTTGTCCGCTTAACCTATTTCCTTACAAGCCTCAATCAGCCGGCCCGGGCAACGAATGTCCGGCCAAATCGGATGACTCTGATGAGTGAAGAGCGGCTGACCGACATTTCGACGATCTGGACGACCATCAGCAGCGCCCATTCGGCGGGCCCGAAGAGCCAGGCCGCCATGGAGGATCTGGTCGGCCGCTACCACGATGCGGTGACGCGCTATATCCACCTGAAGGTCCGCGACAAGCATCTGGCCGATGAGGTCCTTCAGGAGTTCTGGACCAAGCTCCTGACCGGCAAGCTGGCCGGAGCCGATAAGAGCAAGGGACGGTTCCGCGACTATCTCCGGACCGTGCTCCATCGGCTGATCATCGACCACTTCCGGACCCGGAAACTCCAGTCCCTACCCCCCGGCGATCTCCTCGACTCCAGCCGGCCCGACGAGGACTTCAACCGCGTCTGGCGCGAAGCGGTGATCAACCGGGTCTGGTCGCGACTGGAGACCTATCAGGCGACCACTCCCAAGAACCGCTACGCGACTGTCCTCCAGTTACGACGTGATTTTCCCGATGCTTCGATCGAGGAGATCGCCGATAAACTGGGCGAGATAACACGGACCACGGTCAGACCGGAGGCGTTCCGGAAGAACCTCCAGCGTGCGCGGTCCAAGTTCATCGAACTGCTGATCCAGGAACTCCGCGAGACGATCCATCCCACGAGTACCGAGGATATTGAGGCCGAGATCTTCGACCTGGGCCTCGGGCATCTCTACAGGCGGTATTCCACCGCTGCGGAAGAGTAAGTCGCTCGAGCCGATCACATCCGCGTTTTGAATCGGTCGGCCATAGACTCTCCGGGCTTCTCATTATTGGGGTCGGCGACAGATCATCGATCCGTCCACGCCCTGGCGTGGCGACACGTCCTCAACGCGTCGATCCTTCCACAATCCCTACCACCCTTAGGGATTTAGGAATGTCGAAAAAAAGAGCCGTGCCCTTGACCGGATCGATCCAGCATATAGAGTTCAGTGGAGGCGGTGTGCGCGGCGCCTGTGCGGCGATGATGGCATTCCGACCTTCCCTAGACTGATGTCTGCTCACAACAATGGATGGTCTGTGCCGAGCGCAATAGGCACCAGAGGGGAGCGGCAATGCTGGTTCTCTCCCGTAAGAAAAACGAGAGCATCATTATCAACGACAACATCACGGTGACCGTGATCGAGATCCGTGGGGACAAGGTGCGTCTCGGCATCGAAGCTCCCAAGGATGTCACGGTTCATCGTCGTGAGGTCTACGAAGCGATTCAGAATCAGGCCCGATCGTCGGATCAGAGCGCCAAAGTCGGGCGCTCGGAAGTCTGACGTCCGTTGGTGAATTCCTGTTGCCGTCGTTGAGGGCTCTGGCTCGTCACCGCGGTTGGAAGGATCCGGCGAGGCTTTTGTCTGTCCGCAAGATCATTCGGGTTCGGACTAAGCTCCTAACGAATTCGTGGACTTAACGAGCTTGACGAACTCTCGCATCCAGGGTCCGTTGTCGGGCCATCCCCGGACGGTGACGAGGAGCCCGTCGACGACAACCTCCCGGTTCACGAATTCGGCGCCGGCGGTTCGGAGGTCGATCTGGAGATCGGGATAGGCCGTCATCGTCTTGCCGCGAGCTCCGCCCGCCGCCAGGACCAAGAGGGGCCCGTGGCAATTGGCGGCGATCGGCTTCTTGGCGTCGATGAAGTGCTTCACGATCGCTACGGCCTTCTCGCGGTTCCTCAAATACTCGGGAGCCCGTCCGCCAGGAAGCACCAGGCCGTGATATCCCTCCGCCACGACTTCCTCCAGTCCCACGTCGGCCTGCACGCGATAGCCGGGCTTCTCCGTGTAGGTATCGAATCCCGGCTCGAAGTCGTGGACGACCGAGTTGAACACGCGCTTCTCTGGCGCGGCGATGTGCACCAGCCAGCCTTCTTCTTCCAGGCGGAACTTGGCGTAGTAGATCTCCTGAGCCTCTCCGGCGTCCCCTGTGATCATCAGGATTTTGATCATGACCTGACCCCTTGGTTCGCTCGGAATCGTCGACCGACACCCCTTGCCGTGAGCGAGTTTACAACCATTGTCCAAGATCAGGGAATTCCTAAGGACCGTCCGTTAGCGGTCCGTAGGAAGAACCCGAATTGGCCGGGACTGAGCCTGCCCTCCCGGATGCGATCCGCTCTCTTCTTATTGGAGTAGTCGATAAGCTAGCGATTCGAGCGTCGCGCCGCAAGCCTTTGCTTTCCTC
>JBKQHM010000795.1:0-17576 GCA_052148775.1 Isosphaeraceae bacterium
TGCCACAACACCGTTCCCGCACGCGGCCCGGAGCTTCTTGGCCGCGTCCCCCACGACCGGGCTGTCCAGCGCTTTCTTGAGGGCGCTCTCCGATCGGCCCGTCACGTCCTTGTCGGCGAGAAAATTGAGGAGGTCGGCCTCCCCCTTGGCCCGATGCCGCTCCAGCTCCGATAGGGCGACCTCGGGCTCGTCCCCCTTGGCGGCGATCAGGCTGAGGATCGGCTCGGCCGCCCGTTTGGCGGTGTGATCGAGGAGGCCCTCGTAGACATGGCCGATCTGCTCGATGTCGAGCGCCCGGAAGCTGAGCCGGCGGGCCTCGCCCCGCATCTCGAGGTACTGGAGCGACCGGAGCAGGTGGAGCACCGTCCGGTTGTCGATCGGCAAGGGTGTGGCCGGTGCGTCCTTCCAGGTCGTCCCGGGCCTGCGGCCTTCGAGGAACGGGAACCGGTCGGGGTCGAAGAGTTTCCCGGCGTAGGGGAGCAGCTTGAGCCGCTCGTGCCGTACCCCGCCGTAGACGGCGCGGAAGGTCGCGAGCAGCCGGACCCAGGCATCGTGCCGCCGCTCCAGGACTTCCTCGCCGTGCAGGTCGGCCGCTTCCTGGAGCCTGGCCACGAGAGTCGAGACGGCGTAATGTTCGTCGTAGAGCGGGTCGCCCAGGAGCAGCAGGCCCCGCTCCTCGGCCGAGAACAGGAACACCAGCCGCATCATGACGGTCAGGGCGGCCTCGTAGAGGTCGGGCTCGGCGACGCCCGCCAGCAGTTGCCCCTTCTCGTCCCGGTCGATCCGGTCGAGCGACCGGATGATGACCTCGACGGCCTCGCGGACCTGGTAGCCCAGTCGGTCGGTGACTTCCTGCTGGTTCGACGCGCTGTCCTTGAGCATCGCCTCCAGCGTCTCGCCGTCCGGCACCGAGAAGAACCGGTGGACGCCCAGCAGGCTGCGGAAGGCCCGCAGGGTCAGGGGCTCCTCGGCCCAGAAGGTCGCGTCCCAGGTGATGAACCCGGTCGTCTCCCCCTTGGGGGCATCAACGAGCATCCAGGCGGCGCCGTTTGTGACGAGCCCCAGCCGGGTGTCGGTGGCGTGGAGCAGCTCCATCATCCGGGTCGCCGGGGACGCCTTCCAGTGCCGGCCGGGGATCGCCTTCTCGAGGTCTTGCGTCGGCGGATAAGTCTGGATGAGGAGGCGGGCCTTTCCCGCATTGGGGACATCCTGCGGATTCTTGACGAGGATATCCGGGCGGAGGGTCTCACCGTGCTCGGCGATCGTGGCGCGGAGCGTCTGCGGGATCGCCTGTCCCTCGACGAGGACCTCATCGGAGAGTTCCAGCGTCTGCTTGAGGACGAACTGGATCCACTCCCGGTGGATCGCCGGGCTCGGGTTTTCCCCCTGCTGGTTGTCCTCCCACTCCTCGAAGGCCAGCTTGATCAGCCGGGTGAGGTCCGGGTCGTGGGCGTCGAGGCCGTGCGGGAACACGCGATCGAGCACCGGGACCGAGAGGAACGGGCCGGAGACCTCGATGAGGGAGAGCCATTCGTTGTGGTGGCGGGAGGAAGGCATGGGTCACGAGTCTCGCATCGCCGGTCAGTAAAACACCACGAAGCCCGCATCCTTCGCGAGCCGGAACGCCCGCCGAAACTGCTGGTAGCTCTCCCACATCCAGTCCAGGTTTTTCCCTTCGTCCCACTCGGGCTCGGTCCCGTCGAGGGCCTTGACCAGTTCTACGACGTTCGACAAGCCGATCCGGTTGCGGTGCGGCTTGCCCTTCGAAGGTTCGGGTTCGACCTGCGGAAGACTGAAAACGTTGGGGGTGGATGTCGCGAAATACCTTTTCGCCCTGGCGGCGAACGCGACGAAATCGTCGTACAGCTTGGCCGAGGTGATGGGACCGATCACGCCGCACTCGGTATCCTGAAAGCGGATCAACTCGACGAACGGCTTGCCGCGGTAGCGCCGGGGATAGTTCCAGACGTCTTCGGGCTCGACCCCGAGGGCCATCAGGCTGAGTCGGCGGATCCAGCCGTCGTATGCGAAATAATTGAAGTCGAGGCTGGCCATGCGACCGCCTGGTCCTGGGACGTAGCAGCCCATCTTCACCCGGTCTCGGCCCCGGGAAGGGACATCGACGGTGATGTGCTCGTCGGCGCAGACGTCGTACTCGTCGTCCTCGGAGGGCTCGCCCGAGCAGGGGACGCGCTTGGCCTTGCTGATGCCGGTGATGCCGATTCCCATCTTCCTGGTCATCCTCCTCTAAAGCGGTTTACGCATGGCTTGCGTACGCGCCGGAAGCCGGCGCGAATCCACCCCCCCCCGAACCCCCCCTTTCGTAAGGGGGGGATTTGGGAGTGCGCCTCATCCCCCCCTTCGTAAGGGGGGGTCTGCGGGCGTGTCCAACGCAATCGTGAAGCGCTTTAACAATGGAGCTGGTCTCGCTTTGTGGGAGACGAACGGCACTGGAGCGGTTCATGGTTAGAGCGATTAACGATTGAGTTGCGCACGCGTCTTGGCTGATTCGAATACACCCCCCCTGGCCCCCCCAACGTAAGGGGGGGAAAGGAAACGGGCCGGTCCGCCTCATTTTCTCCCCCTACGAAGGGGGCAAGGGAAAGGAAACGGTCCGGTCCGCCTCATTTCCCCCCCTTACGAAGGGGGGGCAGGGGGGGGTTCTTCCGCGAGAGCCCTGGCGATTGCCTCGATCACACCGTCAAGGTTGTCATAAATCTCGACGTTCGTGAATCGCAGGAATCGAATCCCGAATGATTCGATAAATCTCTGTCGCTGAGCATCATATCGCTTGGCCTCCGGAGTAAAGTGGCTGTCTCCATCAAGTTCGATCGCCAGCTTGGCCTGGACGCAGTAGAAGTCGATGAAATAGGGGCCGACGCTGTATTGGCGTCGAAATTTGTGCTCAAGCAACTGGCCTCGGCGAAGTCGAGACCACAAGATTACCTCGGCTGAGGGCATCTCCTTTCGGAACAGGCGCCGCATGTCCTTTTCGGAGGACCGGTTGAAAAAAACGGTCATTGCCGGACTCCCTGCAACTTCCCATCATCGAGTGGTCAAGACTCATCGCACCGAAGCCCGTTGTTCGGATGTGGAACGGAACCGAATGTATGGCCACCGATCTGCGGCGACCTTGCGCGCGGCCATGTCCACAGTATTCCAGGCCGATCGCGTGTTCTGGGTAAAGACCTCGTCTGCGGCCGCGTCGTCATCGATCTCGACCCAAATCCAGAGCGCCGGTTCGTCCTGGACATCGTTTCCCGTCTCGAAGACCATTTCTCTGACCCACTCGGGCAGTCGTCCTGCAAGGAATTGCTCGATCCTCTTACCGATGACGAGGGCGTCGAGATCGGCATACTTGTCGGGCCTCAAGATTTCCACGATCTTCTGGAATGCCGGGAGTGCGGCTTGAACCTGGGTCTCGGAAGGGTCCCCTCCCACGGGGACCTGGTCGGCGACCAGGAGAAAGCGCCTGACGCTCTTTTCAAGATCGCGCCGTTCCTCGGCCGACAAGAACGCGAAGTCGGCCGGATCGAATCCCTCGACGGCTCTCGGCGTGAGCCATCTCCGCGTTTTTCGGAGGATGCGTTCGATTCGATTCGCGTCCAGCCGCGGTGAATCGACGGCGGCTTTGCGCGGGACCAAACCCGCCGTGCTCCTTACGTTCGACCAGAATTCTCGCAAGGCCATTGGATTTGCCCCCGTGGAGACGGTCGTCAAGAGGCCCTCCTCATTCTACGAGAGTCGGCTCGGCACCAGGAACGTCACAGCCACCGGAAACATCCGCGGTTGCGGGTCGGCGAACCGCGCCCGGATCGCCTCGGTCTCCTTCTCGACCTCGCCGGGGATCTCGCCCAACCGGCGACGTAGGGCATCGACATTCCGCTCGAACTGCTCCTGCTCGACCGGGGCGAGGCCCGGCAGGAAGCCCTGCTGATACTCGGGGATGTCCAGTTGGTCCCGGATGGCCCGCTCCAGCTCGCTCAGGATCGCCCGGATGTCCGACGCCTCCTTGTCGGCACGCTCGGCGAGCAACTTCTGGAGGCCCTCCGACCGGTCCCTGGACCGGGCGTCGAGGGCCTGGCGCAGCGGCTCGGCCACCCTGGGCCAGAGGTCGAGCAACTTCCGTTTCACGGTCGCGGACGGCTCCTCGGCTGTGGCGGTGGCGAGGATGTCCTGCATCTCCTTCAGCGACCCGAACCGGGAGAACCGGCCCTCGCGGATCGAACCGCCGGCCGCGACGATCTCCTCGTGGAGACGCTGGCTGTCGCCGCCGATGACCACCAGCCGGGCGTGGGCCACCACGGCGAGGTGTTGCAGGGCCGAGTCGGGGACCACGCGGGCGGTCACACGGTTGAGCCGCTTGCGGCCCTCCTGCGACCAGACCTCGGCCCGTAGGAGCCGCAGGCTCATCTGGACCAGGCGGTGATTGAGGTGAACCAGGGCGACATCTTCCTCCCGCCCCTTGAACAGGGCGTGGTCGAAGACGAACGGACGCACTTTGTCCCGCTCGTAGGGGTCGTACAGGCTCTCGACGCAGGATTCCCAGCTACCGGTCAGGGCCGGGAGCCGGA
Source organism: Isosphaeraceae bacterium (assembly GCA_052148775.1). Taxonomy (GTDB): domain Bacteria; phylum Planctomycetota; class Planctomycetia; order Isosphaerales; family Isosphaeraceae; genus CAVZRC01. Next base: position 4,575 of record JBKQHM010000795.1, read on the forward strand.
ACACCGGGCAGGTCTTCCGCTTGGGATCGGGCCAGAGGCCGGGAACCCTGGCCTCTTCCAGGGGAGGCTGGCCCGCCAGTTCGAGGGCGACCTCGACGACCTTCTGGACGTTCTCCGGGTCGAGCCGCAGTTCGCGCCGGGTCTCGTGCAGCTTGTCGGTCAGGGCCTTGATCTGCTTGGCCAGGTCCCGCTCGAACTTCAAGAGCCGTCGCACCGGCTCGGACTCGGACTCGGCCCGCTTCGTATCGAGCCGCGACCGGCGTCCCAGCATCGCCTCCTCGACCTGCTCGGCGATCACCGGGCCGACCTTGCCGAGGTCTTCCCGGATTGCCTCGACCTTGCGGACGGCCCGCATCAGGAATTCGAGGTCGGCTTCGAGGTCGCCGACCGCCGTGTCGGCCATGGTTCGCTCGCGGTCGTTGTACCCCTTGCCGACGAAGTGCGCGATCCAGACCTGCTTCGCCTTCTGGCCGTGCCGGTCGATGCGGCCGTTGCGTTGTTCCAGCCGGTTCGGGTTCCACGGGATCTCGAAGTGGATCATCCGCGAGCAATGGTTCTGGAGGTCGATACCCTCCGAGGCCGCGTCGGTGGCCAGCAGGATGCGCACCGGGCTGCGGTGGGGGTCGGCCTGGAACGCCGCCTTGACCCGTTCCCGCTCCTTCGAGTCCATCCCGCCGTACATGGTCATCAGCCGGTCGTTGGCGGTGAGGCCCTCGGCGGCGAGGACGCCCTGGAGCCAGTTCTGGGTGGCCCGGTACTCGGTGAAGAGGATCACCCGATCGTCGGACCACTTGCCGCCCGGCCGGATATTCGCGTTGAGCCAGCGGATCAGGCCCCGGACCTTGGCGTCGAGCTGCGCCATCGCGCGTTCCGCCCAGGACTTCATCTCCTTCAGCAGCGCCGACTCCTCGGGGGACGGCTCGCGGAAGAGGAGGCTGGCGGCATCGAGGGCCTCGTGGGTCGCCTCCTCGGCCTCGTCATCGACCGAGTATTCCTCGTCCACCCGGTCGATCTGACGCTGGAGGACGCCCCGGGTGGGCCTGGAGATGCTCTTCCGCTTCTTCGCGCTGCGGAGCGAATTCTCATGCTGCTCCATGGTGCGAAGGAACGCGGCGGGGCTGGAGAAGAGCCGCTTCTTCAGGGTCATCAGCACGAAGTCGGTGGCGAACTTCTCGGCGTGGTCCTGGGTGTTCGCCTGGCGCAGCTCGGCGTACCGCTTGAGGGCGACGTGGATCCGCTTCTCCTCGCCCGGGTAATCGACTTCGAGGGCCTCGAGCACCCGCTTGGGGAACCTGTCCTGCCCGAAGTCGTCCTTGGGGAGTTCCGATTTGAGGCGGCGGACCATCACGGCGTCCCGCTGCTTGAAGAACTCCTTGGTGTCGGTGGCCATGCCGCGGGCGAACCGCTGGTTGTCCAGCAGCTCCAGGAGGGCGGTGAAGCTCTCGGAGTAGCCGTTGTGGGGCGTGGCCGTGAGGAAGAGCTTGTGCTCGAAGTGCGGGGCCAGCAGTCGGATCGCCCCGGTGCGGAGCGAGTCGATGGCGTACCGGCCGCCCCGACCGGCCGGGGCGCAGTTGTGGGCCTCGTCCACGATCAGCACGTCGTAGCGGCGGGGGTAGACCGACTCCCCCTCGGCCGGGAGCGTCTCCTTGAACAGCCGCAGGGGCCGCTCACGCTTGAGGAAGTCGATCGAGGTGATCAGCCGGGGGAAGTGGCTCCAGGGGTTGACGTGGATGCCCCGACGCCGGCGCAGGTCCTTCATCAACTCGCTATCGACGATCCGGAAGTCGAGCCCGAACTTGTCCCGCATCTGGTCTCGCCACTGGACCTGGAGCGAGGCCGGGCAGACGACCAGAACCCGGCGAGCCCGGTGCCGGATGATCAATTCCAGAGCGACGAGTCCCGATTCGATCGTCTTGCCCAGCCCCACGTCATCGGCGACGAGCAGGCTGACCCGCGGCATCTGGATGGCCCGGACCACGGGGTCGAGCTGGTAGTCCTCGATGTCGATCCCCGAGCGGAACGGAGACTGGATGTTCCGCACGTCGGCGGTGGAAGCGGCCCCCCAGCGGACGGCATCGAGGAAGGCGTCGAGGCGATCGGGGGCATCGAATCCGGTCGGCTCTGGCAAAGCGACCTTCTCGATAACCTCGGCCCCCGGCTCGATCTCCCAGACGACCTGGAGCTCCTCGCCGAGGGCGTCGTCCTCGACCGAGAGCAGCGAGACGAGGTGCTGGGGCTTGTCGGGGACCGGCACCAGCGGCGGGGGGGGCAGGGTGCTCTTGTTGATATCGCCGACCACCCAGCGCCGGGATCGAACGGCTACGAGTTGGCCTTGTTCCGGTAGAGAAGCGACTGCACCGGCCATCATGTCGCCTCGAACCCACGGTGTTCGACCGTCGATCGCCCCACCCGGTATTGGGTGGTTGGTTGGCTTCGATCGCCTAATTTACCCGGTCTGGCGGGACCGATCAAGGAGATGACGAATCCTGATCGGGGAATCATCCCTTCGTTGGATGAGGTGGACGCCGCGAATTGATCCGTTGGGTTTGGGTCGAAGATGCGGCTGAACTCGCTACTGATTCAGATGTCGCGTCTGATCGTAACGATCCCCGATTCCCGGTCGTGCATGATCTCGAATCGTCCGGAGGCTCCCTCCCGGTGAAGTGCCCAGGCAGCCGCCCGGATCCGCTGCGGGAATCGTGTGGGGTCTCTCATCGAACCGCTGACCTCGAATTCCTCGTCGTCCTCCGGCCGGATGACCGCTATCCACCGCCCATGGTATCCTCCGGGCTCCAGTTGGATCTCAATCGGTCGACCGGAGTCGAGCGCGGATCTCCCGAGCTTGATCCCCAGCCGGAGTGCCTTAAGGAACCCGGATCTCTTGGGGAATCGGATGAGCATGGACCGCCCTCATCTCATGGAGGGGACGTCGCCCGGAGTTGATTGCCCGCTCGCCTGCAACTCCAGGGTAATCGGCAGGCGGACGAGAGGAAATTGGGTAACCAGGCCCAGTCTGGATTTGCTTCAGACGGAAATGGAATCGACTTCGACCTGGGGCTTGTGTGTAACCTCGGTGAGAGCCCCCGATGAGAAAGGATTGGGAGAAGATCTTTCCGATCGAGCGGGTTCTTCTCGTCCGATGTCCATCTCTATTGAAAGGAACGACATGGTTCCAATGAACGTCGTTAGGGCTGCCGACTCTATCTTCTGCCGTGACGAAATCGTTCAAGACGAGCTCGAGAAGTCTTGCCGCTAACCGCCGACGCGAGAACGAGAAGTTGCGTGGCGTCTCTTTGAGGGAAGATCCATGAAAGCGATCGTCATCGATGGCTACGGTGGGAGTGACCTGCTCCGGCTCGACGAGCGGCCCGAACCCAGGCCCTCTGCCGGCGAGATCCTCGTCAAGGTGCACGCGTCGGGCGTCAACCCCGTGGACCGGAAGATCCGCCGCGGTGACCTTCGTCTGATCCTCTGGCTGCGATTCCCCTACATACCCGGCGGTGACATCGCGGGCGAGGTCGTCGCGGTCGGTCCGGGCGTGACCCGGTTCAAGCCCGGCGATGCCGTCGTCGCGTTCGTCGATCTCAAGCGAGGAGGCGGCTATGCCGAGCTGGCCGTCGTCAAGGAATCGGCGGCGGCACCCAAGCCGGGGTCGCTCAGCTTCGCCGAGGCCGCATCGCTGCCGATCGCCGGCGTCACGCCCTTGCAGGCGTTGCGCGACGTGGGCGGGCTGAAGGATGGGGGCTCGGCGCTGATCAACGGCGGGGCGGGCGGCGTGGGCCACTTCGCCGTCCAGATCGCCAGGGCGCTCAGTGCGACGGTGACCGCGACCTGCGGCCCGTCCAGTGTCGCCTTCGTCGAGTCCCTCGGGGCCGACACGGTGATCGACTACTCGCGAGAGGACTTCACCCACCGGCCCGAGCGGTACGACGTGGTATTCGACGCGGTCGCGAAGAGCTCGTTCCCCGCGTGCCATCACCTGCTGAAGCCGGGGGGAACCTACGTCACGACGGCGCCCGGCCCGGGGTTCTTCGTCTCGGCTGCGGTCCAGTCGGCGGCCGGGCTCTTCGGGCGTGCGAAGCGTGCCAGGTTCCTCGTGGTCCGACGGGAGGGAAGCGATCTGGCGTTTCTCGGGCAGCTCGCCGATCAGGGCCGGCTTCGACCGACACTCGGCCGAACCTACCCGCTCGAACGTGCCCGCGAGGCGCACGACGAGAGCGAGCGAGGCCACGTACGAGGCAAGATCGTGCTGAAGGTCGGCTCGTGAGCAAGTCCGAGACGCTCGGGGCGATGATGTACGAGCCAGGCCCAGATTGCGCCAGTTGGTTCGGGCTGGAAGTGGAACCCAACCCAGGCTGTCGCCGCAAACCAATTATCAGTCAAATGTTACGCAACCGGAGAGGCTCAAGCCAGGGAATTGGGTGATCCAAGAGGAAACACAAGTCGACCCATTTGCGGGTTGAACGGATGCTGCAGGCATCAATACCAGCCTTCGGATCCGCGATGGATGACCTCGTTCGGTGCTGGTGCTGATAGTGGACGGAGCAAGCCTGACCGCGAGGTGGCCATGAACCTAGCGGAGTCTCGTTCCCGCTTGAGCCTCTCGACCTCGCAGCCGCGCTGAGCCGCAACTGACATGGCCACAAGAGCCACCCACTTCCACCTCTCACTCACAGTCTTTGCCGGTTCGACGTTCGACATGACCCACCTCCCGAACTTGATCGAGGTCAGGCATCCCATTTCCGATTCTGGTCGGCCAATACGGACATCCAGGCTTTCGTGTTCTGTCCCCGGGATGAGATCCGGGTATTCCAGCGACGGGTCTGGCGCGGCGCAAGGCTATCCGCCTTGCACGTCTCCGCCCAGTCGTCGTAGTCGCCGGACGTGACCTTGACCGACGCCACAATATTGGTCAGCGAGAAGGCGGAATTGGTGGTCAGGTCGATGTCATCCGAGAGGACACCCCAGTCGATAGATCATTTGAACTTGACGGTGACAAGGTCGTTGACCTCGACCGCTTTCTCGTTCCGGAGGCTGGCCAGATCGGGGTCAGCCTTGACGCGGGCGATGTCGTTCCAGCCGATCTTGACAGCGTGCTCCAGCCATTTGATTGCCTCGCCGGTCCGCCCCTTCACGCTGAGCAAGCAGGCCAGATTGTAGGCATACTCGACCTCGGATCCCTTCAACTTCGCGATCTGTTCGAGGGCCTCCAGCACCTCATCGAGTCGCCCCGCTCCGGCCAATGCCCAGGTAAGTTATTTCCGGGCGTCGCCGGTCGAGTCGACTGGGTCGATCGCCAGATATGTGCGCCAGATCCTGACGGCCCTCGACGCCGAGGGTACCGGGGCACCGATCCAGCCCCGCGGAGCGACTTCCTTCCCGACGATGCCGGTCGCGAGGAGTCCAGCCAGCCCGACGATGTCCAAGCGGTACTCATCGTAGAACGACCCCTTGGGCACCAATGAGGCGGCTTGGAAGCACCGGTCCAGTGCCCGCTGCACATCGTCACTCGTGAGCGCGGCTTCGTCCTTCAACCGGACCTCGCAGACGGCGCTGGCGATCAGCACGAACGGGTCGCGAGGTCGCTTGAGCCTGGCGATTTCGAGTAGCCGGGCCAACTCCTTGACATCTTGTCGCTGGATGACTTCCACGGCGTGTCGGGCCTGATCGGGGGACGCGTCCAGCCCGCATTCGCCGGGCTTCCAGCGGTACTTCTCGCCCAACGTGATCGCGAGCGTTTGGGCCCGGGCGACCGTCCGGCTGTGCTCGCCTTCGTACTTGCGCATGATCCGCTCGATCGCCTCGCGGCTCGCCTCGTTGACCTGCTCGGCTTTCCCGTTGTTCTCGAGGCTGTAGCCGACCCAGGTCAACAGCGCCCAGATCCCGAGAGCTTGGCCCCCCGTGGCGCCAGCGGCAAGCGCTGTTCCTGCTTCAAAGCCGCCGTTGAAGCTGGCCTTCGACACGTCGTCCGAGCGCTGCTTGTCGATCGCGGCTGCGCCCTGCCGAACGATCCGTCCGATGCTCGCCGCGGACTCCTGATAACGTTCGAGCAGCGCCGCCAGGTCGTCGAAGCGAGTGGCCAGCTCCGCCCCCAGCTCGCGTTGCCTGATGTATTCGGCATGTCGGTGGGCATCCCCCCGGAGCTCGTCGATGGCTTGATCGAATTCCGCCGGATCGCTGGTGGGGACCGGCCAAAGTTCGTAGAGAGTCTCGAGGGCACGGACCAGGAAGAGCTGTTCATCGACGTCGTCGCGGGCCGTAATCGATATGGGATCGTCCGCGTCCTTCTCCATCACGGGCGGCCGGGGCGCTTGCGGTGCGGGGACGCTGATCTGCCACCCTCCTATGGCGGGTGGGCCGTTGTGAGATTCGGACCGCTCGCAGCCGACGACCGCTGATCCGACGAGAATCGTTGAAAGTAACGCTCGTGTCGCTCGCATCCTCATGGCTCCTCGGTGGAAGCGTCATCCCGAAGGGTCGCGCCCGGCGCACCGGGATTCGGGAATGCCGTTCGTCTACCGGCGTGCAACCTGTTGCAGCCGAACGGGGGCATCGCTCGTATCGCTCTCAACCTCAGCGGTCAGCCATGGAGGCCCGTGACCCTGGATGCGATCATAGATCGATCCGGGTGTGTAATCAATAGTTTACCGACAAGAAGTCCGGGGCTGGGCTATCTTCCGGCCCATGATGGGCCAGGAGCTACGGCGGGCGCGACAGCGGGCGGGGCTGACCCAGGAGCGACTCTCGTTCCTGGCCGGGCTGTCGCGCCCCTACATCAGCGAGCTGGAGCGGGACCTGAAGTCGCCGACGGTGGCCACGCTGTTCCTGATCTGCGATGCGCTCGATGTCTCGGCAGCGGATGTCGTCAGCCGGGTCGATGCCGCGAGGAAGCGGAAACCGAATCGGTGATGACGCTTTACGGCCGGCCCAGTCGGTCTGAACCATCAGCAGCCGGACGGCGACACGGCCTGCTCCGCCGTGCCGTGGAACGAGGCGGCGAGGGGCAGGTTCCTCTGTCGGGATTGCTCTCGCCGGCTGCCGACTGGCGTGGCAGGCGACCTGAAGATCGGCTCTGGAGGGTTGCTCTCGGCCAGACCAGGTTCCTGTCCCGGTCCGGCTGGATGTGACCGTGCCAGCGGCCTGGCGGCACCGCAACCCGTTCCCGATGGACATCCCGGCCACGCTCGGCCGCGACCGGCGCATCCGGTACGTGGTCTGGGAAGCTATGCGCGACGTCCTGGAGCCCGATAAGGCGCAGTGGCCGTCTGTTTCAGGTCCGACGAGCCGCCGTCGCACGATCCCCCGGGCGATGACCCGCGACGACCCGATGCCGGTCCTGATCGAGGAGCCGATTTGATTGACGTGGTGATGGCCGTAGAATTCGCGGACAAGGCGTGGAAGTCCCGGCAACCGTGGCGCGGACCCATCGATGAAGAAAATCGCCGACATCTCCATCCTCGACCTGGCACCAATCCGCGAGGGGGATACGGCCGCGGACGCCTTCCGGAACTCGCTGGACCTGGCCCGCCACGCGGAGCGATGGGGCTACCATCGGTTCTGGCTGGCCGAGCACCACAACATCCCGGGCATCGCCAGCGCGGCGACGGCCGTCGTGATCGGCCACATCGCGGGCGGAACCTCACACATCCGCGTCGGGGCCGGGGGCGTCATGCTGCCGAACCACGCCCCGCTGGTGATCGCCGAGCAGTTCGGCACGCTCGCATCGCTCTATCCCGGACGGATCGACCTCGGCCTGGGGCGCGCCCCAGGCGGCGATCGACTCACCGCCGCGGCATTGCGTCGAAACGTCGGCGACAGCGGCGACACCTTTCCTCGCGATCTGCTGGAGTTGCAATCGTACTTCCGCCCGGCCGCGTCGGGACAGCGGGTCAAGGCGATCCCGGGGGAGGGCCTGGACGTGCCGATCTGGCTGCTCGGCTCGAGCGATTTCAGCGCGCGGCTCGCGGCCGAACTCGGCCTGCCTTTCGCCTTCGCCTCCCACTTCGCGCCGGACTACCTCTTCGCCGCGCTGTCGATCTACCGCGACAACTTCAAGCCTTCCGACTCGCTCGAGCGTCCCCAGGTGATGATCGGCGTCAATGCCTGCGCCGCCGACACCGATGAGGGGGCTCGCAGGCTGTTCACCTCATTGCAGCAGGCGTTCGTCGGCCTGGTGAGGGGTCGGCGCGGCCTGCTACAGCCGCCGGTCGAGAGCATGGAAGGCCTGTGGACGCTGGCGGAGCGGGCGCATGTCGAGCGGATGACGCGCATCTCCGTCGTCGGATCGCCCGAGTCCGTCAGGCTCGGGATGGAGGCCTTGATCGACGCGACCGGGGCGGACGAGTTGATGCTCACCGGCCAGATCTTCGACCATGAGGCGCGGCTTCGCTCCTTCGAGATCGTCTCGCAGGTCAACGGAATGTCGGCCGTCAACCGAGGTGAGCCGGCCGACGACATGGGCCACCCGGAGCATGGGGGCGCCGCTCACTGATCGGATCATGCCTCGGCCACCTGGAGACCGACGGCGTCGATTACTAGAACGTGACCGAGAAGTGGAACCGGAGGCGGCGCAAGATCCTGTTCGCCGCGACCCGGTTGATCCTGGCCCATGTGTAGCAAGCCGGCAACAAGGATGACAGGGAAGGCCCGCTTTTCTGCGCGTTGCGTCCCGACCACCCGGCCTGATGCGGCGCCAAGTCGACCGCAAGACCCCTTGCGGCTGATCAAGCGGTATTGCGAGCTGGCCGGGATGCACCCGTCCCGGATGGACCGCTGCTGCTCCGCCATCCCTTGCTTCGGAAGATGGCCATCGACGAGGCAATCCTCAACTCGGCGACTCTGTATGAGGTGCGTGAGTACGCCAGCTATGCCGAGATCCTCACGATCGACATCTGCCTCGAACGCAAGGAACCAGACGCCGAGATGGCGGCACGGCTCATCCGGATCCGTGTAACTGGAGGCGACGGCAAGGGAGCCCTTGATAGAGTTCTATGCTCGGGGCTTGAGCGTTTGATAAGCCCGACTCTTGTTCAATCGGAGTTCGCCGACGTCCGAGAATTGCCACTTATGTTCGGTCTGACAGGCTTGGTAGCTGTTGAACGAGCCGGACCATGCCACGCAGCCTCCCTCAGCCGGTCGGGCGGCGAGCGATCAGTCCCTCCCGCAGACGTCGTCGTGCCAGGAGTCCAGACCGAGGTCTCGGCTCCTTCGCTGAGAAATCAGCGGATGAACGGATCGGCTGGGAGGTCCGGCATCAGGACCAGCGCCTCGGCCTCGCGGCGGAATAGATCGAGTTCGATCTCCACCTCCCAAGGGAGCTCGACAGGGTGGGAGTCGCTCTGAGATCCAGGCACAACCGAGCGCTCGGCCGTGACGAGCGCCTTGGCCCACCACGAATGAGCCATTTCGGACCGCCCGGCGCGGCAATGGGCCATCGCGAGCAGGAGCCGGTCCACAAGGGAGCCGTCGCGGCCCCGGATTCGGGCGGCTTCCTCGAGGCGCAGTGCGGCCTCGTCGAACCGGTCGGCGCGGTAGAGGGTAGCCCCGAGCGTGTTGAGCAGGTTCGGATCGAGCGGCCGAGCGGCGACGGCGGCGAGGGCCCACCGCACGGGTTCCTCCGCGTGGCTGACCGCGCCCGGAGCCAGCGCGCAGGTCCGGGCGAGGAGGTTGAGGGTTTCTGGGTCCAGCGCCTGCCCAAATCGTTCGACGGCGCTCGCGCACGTCGCGCGGTAGGCGGGGAGGTCTCCCTCCCTGAGCCGAAGGAGGGCAGTCCCATAGTAGATGTCGGCGTTCGGAGTCCCCAGCTCGATGGCCCTGGCGAAGTCGACCGATGCCTGCTCCGACAGCCTGCGCTGGGCATTGATCCAGCCCCGCCAGCCGTGGTAGAACCACCGCCTGGGTCGCAGCTCAACCAGTTGATCGAGATGGTGGACGGCGGCGAACCAGTTCCGCTCCCCCAGGGAGGCTTCAACCTCGGCCAGATGCCAGGCCGGCGCGCGGGCCTCCGCCTCACGGACGCGGTCCGTCCTCGCCGCGTGGTCCATCGGTTCGGCGTCGCAGACCTTGAGCGCAATACCGGCCGAGGCCAGGCGCCGGCCATCGGGGCTGAACGCCACGCTCGAGACCTGATCGGCATGGAGCCGGAGGATGAGGGCCTCTCGGCCGGTCGTCGCGTCCCAGACCTTGACGGTCCCATCCATGCTCGCCGAGGCGAGCCGGTCACCATCGGGGCCGAACGCCAGCGCGGTCATCGGGGCCGAATGGGGGTGGGGGATGAGCGTCGCCCTGCCGGACGCGGGGTCGAGGACCTGGATGGTCCCCTGTCCGACGATGCCGGCACAGCGCCGGCCGCCGGGGCTGAAGACGACGGACTGCGGGGCATCGGTAAACCCGCCCGAGGTGTGGGCTTCGTCCCCGCCGGCCGCGTTCCAGACCCTCAGGGCGCCGTCGGCCCCGACCGAGGTGATCCGTTGGCCGTCGGTGAGGAAGGTCACGGCGAGGGCCATGCCGGCGTGGGCGCCGACCTGCCGCGGCATCCGGCCCGACCCGAGATCCCAGGCCCGGACGATCCCGTCCCGGCTCGCCCAGGCCAGTGTCTTCCCATCGGGGCCGAACGACATGTCGGTGATGAGCTCGGCTGGGGCGGGGGCGGAATGGACCGGCCGACGGGTTACCACGTCCCACACCCTCAGGGTCTTATCCTCACCCCCCGCGGCGAGGAGGCGGCTGCCGGGGTCCCACGCCACAGAGGTCACCCGTTGGGCACCCACGTCAAGGGGCTTGGATGGCCCGCCGGCCACCAGGTCGTAAACGCGGAGCCCCTGGCCGGGACTGGACCCGGTCAACCCCCCGATCAAGGCGATCTTACGGCCGTCGGGGCTGAACGCCATCCGGTACACCCAGCCGTTCATCCAGGCCGGGCCGACGGTCCAGCATTCCTGCCCCGCGGTCACGTCCCAGACCCTGGCGGCCCGGTCGTCCCCGGCGGAGGCGAGGAGCCGGCCGTCGGGGCTGAACGCCACGGATTCGGCCGCGCCGGTGTGGCCGCGGATCGTGAAGTCGTCCTTCCCTGTCTCCGGGTCCCAGACCTTGATGAAACCGAGCTTGTCGCAGGAAGCGATCTTGCGGCCGTCGGGGCTGAATGCCAGGCCCACGGCCGGCCCGGCGTGCCCGTGATAGGTGATTGCCTTGAGATCGGACAGGTCCCAGACCCTGCCCGTGTGGTGGTAGGTGATCGCGGCGAGCCGCCGACCATCGGGGCTGAATGCCAGGCTCCGGACGTCGCCCGCCGCGTCCAGGGTGTGGACGGCCCGGCCCGAATCCGGTTCCCAGACCCGCACCGTGCGGTCGCGGCTGCCGGAGGCGAGGCGTTTCCCGTCGGGGCTGAACGCCACGCAAAAGACGTTTTCCCGGTGGCCTGCCAGGACACGGGTTGCTTTCCGGGTGGACGGGTCCCAGATCCGAACCGTACTGTCGTCATGGGCCGAGGCGACGCGAGTGCCGTCGGGGCTGAACGCCACCCCATGCACCCGGCCGCCGGCGCCGGGGAGTCGGACGAGTTCCGCCCCGGTCGTCGCGTCCCAGACGCGAACGGTGCCGTCGTCTCCGGCCGATGCGAGGCGTTTCCCGTCTGGGCTGAACGCCGCGTGATGGATGCCGGTGGGGTGGCCTCGGCAAGCGAGCAGTTCCCGGCCATCGGTCGCGTTCCAGACCTTGATCACGCCCGCGCCGGGGCTGATCCAGTTGCCCTCGGTGGTCTTGACCCACGCGCCGTTGGTGGTGGCGACGCGAGTGCCGTCGGGGCTGAACCCCACCCAGCTCAAGACCTCATCGTGCCCCCGCAGCTCCATCAGCTCGGAATGGCACAGCCGCTTGAGATAGTACCACTCCCAGCGGCGAAGCCGCTCCTCGCACTCGTCGAGCCGCCGGTCGGCCATGCCGGCGTTGGCACCCATCCAGTCGCGGTAGGCCAGGGCGATGCGGTGGAAGTGGAGGGTCGTCGTCATCTCGGCCCTGGCCTTGGCCTCCGCGTCGGCGCTGTCCTCCGCCTTCGCCCGCGCCTGGTCGGCGAGCAGTCGCGATCCCGCCTCGCGCCGGGCCACCGCCTTGTACCAGACCGCCGCCGTGGTGCCGCCGACGGCCGCGGCCAGCAACAGGGCGGCCACGACCGCCCCCAGCGCGGCCACCGCCGGATTGCGGCGGCACCAGCGGCCGAGCATCTCGGCCCGGCCCACCGGTCGTGCCAGCACCGGCCCGCCGCGGAGGAACTGGCTCAGGTCGTCGGCGAGGGCCGCCGCCGTGCCGTATCGCCGCCTCGGATCCTTCTCCAGGCACTTCAGGCAGACCGTCTCCAGGTCCCGAGGGATCCGGCGGCTGATCACACCCGGCCGCTTCGGGGCCGTCTCCCGGACCTGCTCGAGCGTCTCGACGACCGAGTCGCCCTGGAACGGCGGTCGCCCGGTCAGCATCGCGTACAGGATCGCGCCCAGGCCGTAGACGTCGGTCGCCGTGGTCACCGAGCCTCTCCGACCCGACGCCTGCTCGGGACTCATGTAAGAAGGGGTCCCCATGACCGAGCCGGAGGCTGTCGCTTCGTTGCTGCCGGCGATCCGCTTGGCCAGGCCGAAGTCGGTGACGTGGGCCCGGCCCTCGCGGTCGAGCACGATGTTGGAGGGCTTGAGGTCGCGGTGGAGGATGCCCCGCTGGTGCGCGTGGTGCACCGCCCGGGCCACCTCCGCGACCAGCCGCGCGGCGGCCCGCGGGTCGGTGGTGTAACGGGGCAACAGCTCGGCCAGGCTCGGGCCGTCGACCAGCTTCATGGCGAAATACGGCCGCCCGTCGTGCTCGCCGACCTCGTAGATCGTCACGATCTGCGGATGGTCGAGGTTGGCCACCGCCTCGGCTTCGTTGCGGAACCGCCGCACCTCATCATCGCCGGCCCAGGCTCCGGCCCGGATCATCTTGACGGCGACCATCCGGTTGAGGCTCTGCTGCCTGGCCTCG
>JBKQHM010000796.1:0-15066 GCA_052148775.1 Isosphaeraceae bacterium
CGTCCGTGTTTCTCTCGGCGTTCGGTGTTCGGAATAGGCGGAAGGTCGTTCCGCCTAAACGGGATAGCGACATCAACGCGAAATGCTGTAGGTTCCGGAGTTGCAGTGGGTTTCGTCCCGAAGACCCACTCAAGATCTCCGGACGAATGCGGACGAAACAGTCCGCAATGGGAAGATTGATTTCGAGTATTAGGCGGAACACCGTTCCGCCGAATTCAAGTTAGGCCAGAGAGGGCGTGGCGTGAATCCGGACGTGCGGGCCTACATCGAGAAGCACCTCTCGCCGGCGGTGTCCGGCCGCGTGGCGTCGCTGATGCGGCCGTGCATCCTGGCCGGGTCCGAGCGATGCGCCGAGGGCGACATCGACATCGGCGGGTCCAAGTTCGGCGGCCGGCCCGACGTGCCGGACGGGTTCGTGTGGCCGATGGCGGGGCCGAACCCGTGCTGGTTCGTCGCCCAGGTCCGGCTCGCCGACCTCCAGCCGTTCGACGCCGGCTATCGGCTTCCCGCGGACGGACTACTCTCATTCTTCTACCACGACGACCGGGGACCGGCCGGGAGCGAGTCTCGGATACTCGTGCTCCCGAGCGTCGGCTTGCGTCGGGTTGAGGTGGTTCCGGACCTGCGGTACGGCGGTCCGGCGTTCCACGAGCGGCATTTCCCCTGTCGGTCAATCCAGTTCGCGCAGGGCTACACTCTGCAGGAGGGAGCCGGCGCGGCGGGGGATGAGTTCGCGGAGGAGTTCAACGAGCTGTTCGGCCGGTGGCGATCTCGGCCTTGAGCCGCTCGATCTGGTCCGGTCGGAGGTTGCCGGGATCTCCCTTGTGATGGAGCCTACCGAGCGCCTCCAGTCCCGATGTGCGAAAGAGTCGGAGCCACTTGCGGACCTGCCGCTGGGTCACCCCGAGGAGGTTGGCGGCCTCCAACTGAGTCTTGCCGTCGGCGACCCACAGGAGAGCCGAGAGACGCTGAGCGATCCGCTTATCGTGGGTCTTGCGACGGAGACGTTCGATCTCCTCACGGACCTGAGGTTCCAAAGTGAGTGCCATGATTCTTCCCCACCCGAGAACAAGTCAACCAGCGGAACAACCTCGGAAGACGATTGTAGGGATTATAGGGCTTTTTCGAGCACCGAGACTATAAATGCCGGTAGTGTGCTTGTTGAGGATCTCCGCGCGCGTGGTCAAATCGTAGACACCCATATGCCCTATAAAAATGACGCCGTGTCGGCCGCTGGGTGAGAGAACCTTGAAAATGCCTTCCGACCCGAAGTCCACAGTGCTCAGACGATTGCCCGAGGAAACGTCCCAGCGGATGACCTGTGTGTGCATCCCCGAGGGCCTCGGCGTGTCGCCCGAGTGTGTCAACAGCGCCGCAAGCAGGGTCGTATCGCCGTCGGTGAACGTCATGAACTGCATTGGAACGTCGTATGTGACGCGGGCGACTTTCTTCCACTCGGAAGTCTTCCAGACCGTGATCGCGTCCGGATACGCGACGGCCAGGAGCCGGCCAGATTTCGAGTAGGCAATCGTGGCGGCCGGTCCCGCGTCGGGAGGTCGGCTGATCAGGGGCTGCACCGTCTCGATCGTCACATCCCAGAGCTCGAGCCCTTCTTCTTTCGCAACCGCCAACGTCTTTCCGTCCCGCGACCAGGCCAGGTCGTAGGGCCACGCAGTGATTTTCGGGAGCGGGATTGCCTTGATGCGTTCCCCCGGAGGAAGCGAACGAAGGATGTATACTCCAAAGAGGAGCGCGAGTGTCGCCAGGAGGAGCCTGAGGGAACGAGAGCCATTCTTGGAAGGCATTCCGCGCACCACCTCTTTTCAGTCAGGCCCAAGCACATCGCCGCCGTTCACCACAGCTTACTTCCGGACGGGGCGACGCCCAGCCTCCGAATGGGTGTGCCCCTTGGGGGTCCCCAGGTACTGTACCATCGGTCCGAACCCGCCAAGTTGGGGTTGGCACTCGGGAAGGATTTTACCGGGTCAATGAAGACGGGATGTCCGATCGCCGTCGCTATGGTTCCGAGGTTCTTCCAAAACTGCGGCTGGTAATTCTGGTCGCTCTGAATCTGAGCCGGGGTACCAGTACCCCGGAGCCTGTAAGGCGCGCTCTGTGGAAGCCCAGGGATAGGCTCCTCCCAATAATAACCGCAAGATGCCAGAACCAGAACGCCGTCGGGACTGAGGCCGTTCTTGATCGCCGTAGAGAGACCACCCTCATCATTCTCGAATTCTGTTGCCGTCAATCTCTTACCGCCCGGGCTCACGGAGGGGCCATTCTCGGATCCTCCCGCATGAGAAATGATGATGATCCGTCGGAATGGCTTGCCGCCGTTGGCGGCAATAGTCTGGTTAATCGCGGCCGCGACCTCCGACGCCCTCTTCGGCATGCGACCGCCAGCGAGGTACTGGTCCCCGACCCGCACCATAGGATCCGTCTTCCCGAACACATCGAGTGTAAAGCCATATTTCTTGGATGCGGTCTCGAAATCCTTGAGTGTTGCGTCAGTTCCTTCTACGTCATGTTTGTCCGTGACAGGCGAGTGTCGGAGATGGTCTGCGTGTCGTTGTCGGTGTCGATGTCGTCGTCGTAGTCCGACCCCTCGGCCGCCCAGCCGCCGTCGATGGTCCAGGACGAGGCGGAGTCGGTGGCCGTGTCGCCGGTGTCCTCGGCGTAGCCGATCGTGTCGGTGTCGGTTGCGTAGACGTGGCCGTATGTCGACAGCGTGCGATCGATCCGCCGGTGTTCAGCGGCGAGGCGTCGCTCCACGACTCGGTGTAGACGCGTCGTGTCGGAATCGCAGGCGGTGGTGGTGAGTGTCGAGCACGGACAGGAAACACACTCATCGGGTCAAGTCGAGCGTGAGGAATGTCGATAAAACGACGAGCCGGATTCTCGCGCAGTGGCGCAACGGACAGGCTTCTCTTCCTCCGGGATCGGGTTCCGGGGTTGACAAGCATGGCGGTTCGATTAGATTCCGGTTGCAGCCCAACCCGTCTCTCGTCCACTTCCACTGGGTCGCTGGCCCACGTCCACCGAGACAAGGATTTGAAACCAATCCCACGAAAGCCGCCGTGTCATGGGATCGCTCCATAAGTCCGTTCTAACCGATGAGGTCGTCGCCTGGTTGGCACCCCGGGAAGGTGCGATCATCGTGGACGGGACGGTGGGCGCCGGCGGACATACCGCGGCGCTTGCGAGGCAGCTCGGGATGGACGGACGAGTCATCGGACTGGATCGCGACCCGGCGATGCTGGTCCTGGCGGAAGAAGCCGTCCGGGGTTTGCCGGTGACCCTCGTTCGCTCGGCTTATGGCGAGATGCGACGGGTACTCGGTGAATTGGGGATCGATCGAGTTCAAGGAGTGCTCCTGGACCTGGGCCTCTCGTCGGACCAAATCGCCTGGGAGGACCGGGGTTTCAGCTTCTCGGCGGACGGACCGCTCGACATGCGTTTCGACCCGGATCGGGGAGGGCCTACAGCCGCCGATTTGGTCAACCGACTCTCGGCCGAAGATCTGGCGAACCTGATCTATGAATTCGGAGAAGAACGGTTCAGTCGGCGGATCGCCCGCCGGATTGTGGAAGCGCGGCAGGGGGGTGCGATCCGCACCACCGGCCAACTGGCCGATCTGGTGCGCCGGAGCGTACCGGGACGGAGCCGACACGGCCCGATCGACCCGTCCACTCGCGTGTTCCAGGCGCTCCGGATCGCCGTCAACGACGAACTCGACCAGCTCGACGTCGTACTCAAGGCTATTCCCGACATCCTGGCGCCGGGTGGCCGAACCGCGATCATCAGCTTCCACTCGCTGGAAGACCGACGCGTCAAGTGGGCGTTCAAGACGGATCCCAGACTCGCCGTCCTGACCAAGAAACCCGTGACCGCGACGATCCAGGAAGTGACCGTCAACCCCCGAGCGCGTAGCGCCAAACTAAGGGTGGCCGAGCGATGTCCGAATTGATGACGATTCCGGCTTCCGAGCCCGAACTGGAGACCCCGGACACCGTCTCGGTCGGGCCGGCGCACGATCCTGTGGTGATTCGATATCGTGCGGATGATGAGTCATCGGTTCATCCGGACACCACCGAGGACGACGCGCCTGCCGGCGAACCCGAGAGCACCGCAACTTCGGACCTCATTAAGAACCCCAGACGACGACCGGCTCGGGGGCTGGCCGTTGTCTTGTTACGGATCATGGGCGCCATCGTACGAGCCGGCATCCGCGGAACCATTCGCTATCCGCGCACGGCGGCATGGACAGGTCTGTCGATCCTGATACTGGGCGCCATCCTCGTCACGCGACCGGCCAAGCCAATGGTTCTGGCGCAGGTGCCACCGAGCTCGCCCGCCTCCCCGTCGGGCGAGGGGAAAAAAACTGAGACCCAGGAGCCATCGAAAAAAGCTGATGCTCCGGCTGGTCAACACCAAGCCGATCTTCACTCCGGTGAAAAAGAGGCCAAGAAAACACCCGCGCCGGCGACACAACCCCCCGCCCCGACTTCTCCCCGGATTCACGCTCGTGTTGACAAAAACCTACCGGCTGAAACTCGGGCCCCCGCTCCGATGCCATCGCCCACATCGGCTCCGACCCCTGTCGAGTCCGCACCTCATACGGACGCGACGACTCCACCCCTCCCGGACCTCAGGCCCGAACCACCGCCGACCAATGCGACTTCGACCCAACTGCCTCTGGACCCAGGGGCGGAATTACCGCCAATTCCCACGTCGACTGCCGCACCGTCAGCCTTGACACCGGCTGACGAGGTGCCGTTGCCCACGAGCAAGGAAGTCGCGCGGCCCGGTGGGTCCGAGAGCCACGATCGACCCTCGACCTCCGCGGCTCCGCAGGGTCCTGAAACGACAGCTCAGCCAAACTCCTCGACGCCGCCACTCGATCTCCCTGATTCAGTCCCGACGCCGAAACCCGAGGCCCCAAAGCCCGAGGTTCCCAAACCGGCCACGACCCCCGAACCCACAGCCCCAAACCCGGTCGCCCCCAAGCCGGCCACGACTCCGAAAACCGAAACCCCGAAGACGGACGCCCCCAAGCCGGCCACGACTCCGAAAACCGAGGCCACGAAGGCCGACCTCGCAAAGGCGGAGGCACCCAAAACCGAGACCCCGAAGGCCGAACTGCCCAAACCGGCGGATCCCTTACCCGCACCCGGGCAATCGGGGTCGATATCGGGTCTCGAGCCGATCGAGTTGGGTTCCCCTGCGCCAACACTCGAAGCATCCAAGCCCCTAGGACCCGAAGAGCAACAATCCCCCGCGATCCAGGACCCGAAGGCCGCCTCCAAGGCACCCGAGCCCGGTCCAGGACCTCGACCCAAGAAGCCGGAACCCCTCCCAGGAATCTCCAAAGCGGAGAGCACCGAACCGCAAATCGCCCGTGAGGGCGATACCCCCAAACCCGACATGGTCGCACCGGGGATTCTGCCCTCACCTCCAGAGACGACGACCCCTCTTCCTCAGATCTCCCCGAAACCGCCTGAAACTCAGACCATATCGGAGACACCAACCCCGGGTGCGAGGGAAACCTCGAATCAAGGCGGCAAGTCGAGCCCGGCTCCGGTATCCAACGCATCCGGACACGCCACGGTAGACACAATCATCAGGAATGAGACTGCCACGACAAAGCCTGATGAATCACCTCACGCTACAAGCGGTTCGACACAAGATCAGGCCGGAGCACGATGGGTACGCCTCCCCAATACCGGCAGGATCGCGGAGATCGTCGAAGCTGGTTCCGATTCCTCGACCGGGCTCGCCGGCTCCGCGGCGGAATCGCGGCGCGAGCTCGGTGCGCATGCCGTCAAAGATATCGCCTTCGAAGTCGAATCGAATCGATATGCGCCCGGACCTCGGTCCGGGGGCAATGCCGACCCGTCCGAGATTCATCCGGGACCGGCCGCGTCGGGCATCGCTACCGCAGCCCTCGGATCGAGACTGCCGAATGAACCCGGATCCGAAGTCGTCTCGCCAAGAGTTGAGGCCGTACCTCACATCGTCGAGCGCGACGAGAACTTCTGGACGATCTCCCGCTTGTACTATAGCTCGGGACGATATTATCGGGCTCTGTGGAAGGCGAACGCCCAGAAATACCCCGACATCCAGGGGCTACACATCAAAGACGTGATCATGATTCCCCCGGTCGAGGATCTCGACCCGGCCTACATCGACCCGCCGCGCAGCCGGACCGCTCGCGTTGATGTCGGGAAACAGGGCCGGAGCGGTGCGGCCGAATCTCCATCCCCGGCGATCGGGGGGCGAGATTCGGTTTCGACGAGCCGGACAACCCGGACATCGGGTTCGTCATCGACCCGTACCATCCCGGCCGTCCGCTCGAATCGGAGCAACGCCGTGCTCAATCTGCCGATCGGCGAGACGGCCTTACCCCGCGTCCATGGCGATGGCAGCGGCGCGAACGCCGACACGACGGCTGAGGAGACTCTCAACGACGGGCCGGAATTCCGCATGACCGCCCGGCCCCGCATCTCAGCCCCCATAAACCGGCCGGTCTACAAGGTGCGCCGCTATGACACGCTCCGCTCGATCGCTCGCGACACGCTGGGAGATCCGCGCCGAGCCAACGAGATCCTCGAACTCAACCGCGACATCATCGATAACCCAACCCATCTGATCGCTGGTCAGCTCCTTGAATTGCCCGAGGATGCCAACACTCGTCGCATAACGAGCCGAGACCGCGATTGAGAGCCCGCAAGCGACCGAATCCCAACTCCGCACCCCGCCGAGCCATCGAGCAAACCTGTCTTTATCAAGACGATCTACGCGGGCACTACCTGTGATCCTCACATCGATCCCTCGCCTAATCAATCATGGGACGGGAAACTCCGGCCATCATACGATCGAGAACGGTGGGAGCAGGTCGGTCCCCGGGAGATCCTCGGTTTTTTCCCTCTTCTTGCATCTCGCGAGCGGCAAGATTACGCTCGGGGCTTCCTCCTGTTGGTCTCCACTGTTTTTCCCCAGGTGTTTTCATGCGGCTGCGCGATATGAATCTGTTGGGGATCGTTGTCCTCTTGGGATCTTGTGTCGGGGTGCTCGAGGCCGATGAGCCCGGGCCGCCCCTGCCGGGGACGAAGCCTTTGACCATGACCGGCGACATCGCCAGCGAACTGGTCGCGGGCGTGGACCGGTTCCTGTTGAAGCAGATCGAAGTGTCGACGGCCCAACGCGCGACGCACTGGAAGCGAGACCTCTCCTCTCACGATGCTTACAACGCATCGGTCGAGCCCAATCGCAAGCGACTCGCGCATATTCTGGGAGTGCGGGACACGCGCGTGCCGTTTGCAAGTCCTGAACGATTTGACGGGTACCGTCGTCGATGGACCGTCGGCGAGGTCGGAGCTATCGAGGTCCGGGGCATACGCTGGCCCGCATTCGGCGATGTAACCGGCGAGGGAGTCGAGGCATCCAATCGGAGCTCGGCAAGCAAGGCCACAGCCCAGATCATCGTCATTCCCGACGCCGACCAGACGCCGGAAGCACTGCTGGGCATGCTGCCGGGAGTGGCGCCCGAATCACAGGTCGCACGCCGGCTGGTCGAGAGCGGATACCACGTGATTGTTCCCTCGCTCATCGATCGTACCGTTGCCCCTCGCCATGGACGCGCCAGGCTGACCAGCCGCGAGTTCGCTTATCGCTCGGCCTTCGAGCTGGGTCGTCACCTGATCGGCTATGAGATCCAGAAGGTGCTCGCTTTGGTCGATTATCTCTCCAAGGATCCCGAGCGCTCGCACCGGATCGGAGTCTTCGGCTACGGCGAAGGGGGTGCCATTGCCCTCTACGCCGCCGCGATCGACCCCCGGATCGAGGCCGTCTGCGTCAGCGGCTATTTCGACGATCGCAACGATGTCTGGCGACAGCCGGTCGATCGCAATGTCTTCGGTCTCCTCGAACAATTCGGCGACGCCGAAGTCGCCACGCTCGTCGCGCCTCGGACCCTGATCGTCGAAGCCGCGAAGGGGCCGCAGTTTCTCGTCCCGCCGGGGACCGGCGGAGCGCCCGGACGATTGACGACCCCCAAGCTCGAAACGGTCCGCGGCGAAGTCGAGCGAGCACGGGGGCTCGTTCAAGGCTTGAGCCCTCGACCATGGATCGAAATGATCACAAGTGAACCGGACGGGTCGGGTCCGTTCGGGACCGAGGAAGCCCTTCAGAAGCTATTGCGTGCGTTTTCGAGCGATGCGAAACTCACCGCCCCGGCGGAGAGGACCCATCTGAGCAACGGCTCCGAGATCGGCGATGCCAAAGGTCGGCAGGATCGCCAACTCCATGAGCTCGATCGCCACAATCAACAACTCCTGGTGGCGAGCCCCGATGTGCGTCGGGAGTTCATGAAGAAGCTGGATACGAGCTCGATTGCGGCGTACACGAAATCGATCGAGCCCTACCGGACATTCTTCGCGGACGAAGTGATCGGCCGGTTCGATCTCGAGCGGATGCCGCCGGATGTCCGCACGCGACGGATCTACGACGAGCCGAAGTTCACGGGCTACGAGGTGGTGTTGGACGTGTTCCCTGAGGTCATCGCCTACGGCATCCTGCTGGTGCCCAAGGGGATCAAGGATGGGGAGAAGCGCCCGGTCGTCGTCTGCCAGCATGGCCTCGAGGGACGCCCGCGTGATGTCGCGGACCCGAAGTTGGACAATCCGGCCTATCACCGGTACGCCGTCCGGCTTGCCGAACAGGGCCTCATCACCTTCGCACCCCAGAACCTCTACATCTTCCAGGATCGCTTTCGCACCCTCCAGCGCAAGGCCAATCCGCTCAAAAAGACGCTATTCTCCGTGATCGTCCCCCAGCACCAGCAGATCACCGACTGGCTCAAGACGCTGCCCGCCGTCGATCCGACGCGGATCGCCTTCTACGGGCTCAGCTACGGAGGCAAGTCGGCGATGCGGATACCGCCCCTGGTCGAGAACTATTGCCTGTCGATCTGTTCGGCCGATTTCAACGAATGGGTCTGGAAGAATGCTTCGACGCAGAGCCCCTACAGCTACATGTGGAGCGGCGAGTATGAGATCTTCGAGTTCGACCTGGGGAGCACCTTCAACTACGCCGAGATGGCGGCCTTGATCGCGCCCCGGCCGTTCATGGTCGAGAGGGGCCATTTCGACGGCGTCGCACCCGATGAGACGGTCGCCTACGAATTCGCCAAGGCCTACAACCTGTACCACGCCCGGTTGGGGATCGGGGACCGCTGCCGGATCGAGTTCTTCGTCGGCCCCCACACCATCAATGGGCGGGGGACATTCGATTTCCTCCGCGAGCAGTTGCGCTGGGACGGGGCAAGAGCTTCTACGGCCAAATAAGCAAAATTGATTTTCGAGAATGGCACGCATGCCAGGCTGATCGTGGTTCATTCGCCGGCCACGGCCAAAGCCGAGGTCTGCTGGTGATAGGTCTCGGCGTAACGGCCGCCGCGCGCGACGAGCTCGGTGTGGGTCCCCTGTTCGAGGATCCTTCCCGATTCGAGGACAACGATCCGATCGGCGCGGCGGACCGAGGCGACCTTGTGGGAGACGATCACGCAGGTGCGGCCCGGGAGGTTGCGATCGAGGGCCTGCTGGATCCGGGCCTCGGTCTCGGAATCCAGGGCGCTGGTGCAATCGTCCAGGAGCAGCACGGCAGGCTGGGCCACGACCGCGCGGGCCAAGGCGAGCCGTTGTCGCTGCCCTCCCGAGAGCGAGTAGCCCCGCTCGCCGACCGTCGTATCGAGACCGGCGGCCATCGAATCGACCGTGTCGGCGAGGTCGGCAATCCGGAGGGCTTCCCACATCTGTCCCTCTGTCGCCGCCGGATTGGCATAGAGCAGGTTCGTGCGGATCGTCCCCTCGAAGAGCAGGGCCTGCTGGGGGACCAGCGCCACGGTCTTCCGAAGGTCGGCCAACTTGAGGTCGCGAACGTCGCGGCCATCGAAGCAGACCGCACCCCAGGACTCTCCATCGGGGTCGCTTCCATCGGGCACATCATAGAGTCGTGGGACCAATGCCAGGAGGGTCGACTTGCCTGATCCGCTGGGGCCCAGGACACCAAGTCGCATTCCCGGCTCGATTCGCAGATTGATGCGGTCCAACACCCTGGCACCCTCGGGCGCATACGCGAATGAAACGCGGCGATACTCGATCGCCCCGCGCGGGCGGACGATCGCCGCGACTCCGGGACGGTCGCGTACCGGCTCGGGCTCATCGAAGATCTCGTAGAGCCGCTCGACCGAGACCTGGGTCGCGAACGCGGTCGCCTGGAACTGCGTCAGTCGAACGATCGGTTGATAAAGCTGGCCCACCAGGGCATAGATCGCCAGCAACTCGCCGACGGTCATGAGGCCGCAGCCGACCAGGACGATGCCGTAAGCGATAACAACCACAGTACCGAGGCCGCTGATCAGAGCCGCCAACGCTCCCAGGGCCGCCGCCGCACGGGTGTTGTCCCAGCTCAAGGCGCGGTGGCGGTCGATCCGCTCGTCAAGCTCGTTGAGTTCGTCCTCCTCCTTGGCGAAGCTCCGTACCACCCGCACGGCCGAGACCCTCTCGCTTAAGAGGGCATACAGCGCGGAGACCTGCGAGCGGATCTCATCGGAGAGCCGACGCAACGTCCTGAAAAAAAGCCCCTGGTTCAGGGCATACAACGGGACGGCCACGAGGGCAACGAGGGCAAGACGCCACTGGAGCCAGGCGAGCAGAACCGCAATCGCCATCGACTGGATCAGGTCGTTCAGCAACTGTAAGATGCCACTCCTTATGAACATCAAGATACTGCCGACGTCACTCGTGACCCTCGCCATGAGGCGACCTGTCTGCTGCGCGTCGAAATAAGCCATCGGAAGCCGCATCAGTTTGCGGTGCAACGCCCCGCGCAGCGCGACCACGACCTCCTGGCTGATCCGGCCCATCATCGCGGCGATCCGCCATGCCAGTATCGTGCGTGTCCCGAGCAGCACCACCGTGGCGGCGAAAGCCGCGGCGATCGCCCGGAGTATTGAGGATCGCGACGGCCTGCCGGATGCCGGAATATTTGCGGAAATGGTCGTCGACGGAGATTCGGACGACAGCGACCGCCCGTCAAGCTGACAATAAACGACGAGTTGATCGACGACCCAGCCTTGCAGCAGGGGAATCGGCAATAGCATGAGAGACTGGATCAATAGCCCTAACAGGCCCAACAGGATCTTCCCGCGATATGGTCGGAGGAAGTCGGCCTCAAATCGGCGTAGCAAGGCAGGCGTCGGGATGAGAACGGGATCCGGTGTCGAGATCATTACTACGGCGGCGAAAAGCGACACACCAGGGTGGCGAACCAGCTATCAGTATCCTCGGAAGCGTTCGCTCGTCGCAAGTGGAATGAGCCGATCGACCATGGCTGCGTATCGGCGGATGCGTGAGGGGCCCATTCATCGTCTGGAGTCGAGACGCCAGCGCCTCTCGATCATCCCCGGTGCCGCAATGAAGTACTCGACGAGAAGGATTTCTAGGTCTCCCTCCTCTACAGCAATCACACATGAATGCAAACGCACGACCCAAGCCGGACTTGATTGCTCTTCCGGGAACAACCAACACCCACTCACGCATTGCATGTGGAATCCCACCGGTTGACGTGAGTGACCATCCCGGTTTTCGGCCCTCGGTATGCCAATTTTGACTCATTCTCGAGGAACCTGCGCGCAAGAAAAAAATTTTTTTGAAAATTTTTACTGCTTATTGGAATTGGGGTTACAGCGAAAAAATCGACAAATCCGAGAGGGATGCGTTAATGAAATTTGAAAACGGCGCCATTCTGAGAGTAGGAGATCGGAGAGTTCACAAGAGAGGGGCCGAAAGGTCGACGATGATGTTGATCACAACAGCGGGGTTTGATGTCCTGGAATCGTCCGAGGGAGAAGTCTCCGTTAACAAGGTAGGAGATTATCCCCGTAATGAGAACAGTTCCCGTATACAGCAGAGACAAGCCAACCGGCATGTCGGGAAAGTTCCTCGGTCCGAGCGCCCCATGTCGTTGGCGACGGCGGCGAAAGAGTACATCTGGCTGTTCGATCTTCGCCATGGGATAAGCATCGAGGAAATCGCGACTCGCGAGGGGTTGAGTGCCGGCCGGGTACGATCCGGCGTGACACGGGCCAAGGGACTGGAAAAAAAGTCTTCGCAAGATTCGCCGAACCTGCCCATGGGCGGGAATGGTGACATTGTCCAAGGTCCTCGGCTAATCCCTCTGTTCCCGATCGGGCCCTACACACCGCAGTCGGCCTGCCCGCATCGTGAGCCGATCGGGAAGGGCTCCGCATTTTGCTGCATGGTCTGTCACCGTTCCGGCATGGACGACCATCCCGCACTTCAGCGCGACCCCCGAACGGAGCCCACTCCTGAAACGAAGCCGGAAGCAGTCCCCCAGCCCGATCCGCAGCCCAAATCCGGCGAGTCGCTCGAGACTCGCAAGGAACGCCGGCGGCGCAAGTTCGATCGGCAAGCAGCGACGGCCGGGGGGTGCTCAGAGGAGAGCAGGGCCGATCACGTCCGATCTTCATGAACCACCAATGGACGCTTGCTCCTGGCTTCACCTCCGAGGTGCTCGACGATGTTGATCAATCAAATCTGGGCCATGATCCCGAGTCGAAGCACGATTTTGACCGTCGTGCTCTCGAGCCTGCTGGGGGCCGCACTGGCCATAGGACTCTCGACCTGGCTTTGGTCGCCCGAAGGACCGCCTCCGAGCCCTGTGCCGCCACATGACCCGCACTTTGTCAAATTAGGACGGGCCTATCTTCCCGAACTCGGGAGGGCCTATGCGATGGCGTGGGAGGATGGGGCCAAGGGACTCGAGACCGGCCAGAGCCTCTCCGTCGCGCTGAGTGGCGTGGCCAAGGCCTGGGGCACGAACCGGACCCAGCTCTTCGACCAGATGGCCAGTCTGGAATTCCGCAAGCTGGTCGCGGAGTCGAAGAAGGACACCGACGTGACCCCCCAGGAACGTGCGGCCATGGCAGCGGCCTGGCGCGGGTTCGCCCTCGGTCTGAGGAAATGAGGACCTCGTCGAGAATCATCCGGAATCTTTCGGTCTTATGAGGTTGTATTTGCAACGTCATTCCGTGCCGATTGTCGGAACGCTTGCAACACGATCCTCCGCGTGATTCCCGCCGGAACCGATCCGGGCCTTGAGGGAAGTCGTCAAATCGATCACGACCTCCGCGGCCTTCACGAGCTTCGATCGCGGCGGCCTGCCGACGATACCCGTTCACTGGACGCATCCGGACTCCTCGAGGCTTCCCGCTAAGAGGACACCGATCGCCTCGCGCGAACTACTCCCCGACCGATCTCTTGATCATCACAGAACGAGGAATCACGAATGGCAGACGATGCTGCATATTTGTCTCTTTGTGGCTGGAGGGGCGTCGATGCCATCCAACAAACCTTCGCGGTCCAGTTTCCGACACTCGTCCAGGCCGCCCCGCACCTGATGGTTGCGTCGACGCCGTCGGGACCGATCCTCTTGTACAAGGCATGGCGCGACGTCCTGGGGAAGGATCCGGCTTACCCCACGCAACAGATCGGTGACTGCGTCTCCTTCGGCCACGGGCACGGCAACGACCTGTTGCAGTGTATCGAGATCGGCCTGGGAGAGCCGGCGGTATATCAGGAGACTGATACGGAATTCATCTACGCGACATCTCGCGAGGTGGCCGGCATCCTGGGGCGTCAGGATGGCTCGTATGGCGCCGCGGCGGTCAAGGCCATGACGACGATCGGGATGGTCAGCCGCAAGATGCTGGGTACGGATGGCACCTATAGCGGCGAACGCGCCAAGGACTGGGGCTGGCAAGGGGCACCGGCATCCGTGAAGAAGGAGGCCGTCCCTTTCAAGCTCGGCGCGGCCGCCCAGGTCTCGACATGGGATGAGTTGGTCGCGGCCTTGAATAATGGTTATCCCGTTACGATCTGCACCGGCCAGGGATTCACCCTGACTCGCGACGACGATGGCTTCTGTCAGGCTCGAGGGACCTGGGGCCATTGCATGTTCATCGCGGGCGTACGCTTCGATAGGCCGGGGGCCTGCATCATCCAGAGTTGGGGACCGGACTGCCCCACGGGTCCCACGGCGCTCGACCAGCCCAGCTTTTCGTTCTGGGCCGAACAGGGCGTCGTCGAGCGGATCCTCGGCCAGGGTGATAGCTGGGCGCTCTCGAAGTCGCCCGCGTTTGAAGAGCGCGCGTTACCCCCGGCATGGAAGTACGACGACGCGGCGTGATCGGTACGCACGACGCCACGAGGCAGCCGGGCGCCTCGAATGCCTCGTGGCGGATGGATGGTAGATCGGGGCAACCTGGCAGCGGAGTATTCATTCGCAGGAGACGACGGAGTCTTCATTCGCAGGAGAGGGAGCATGATGAGCGGTCTGTCCGTCCTGGCCCAAGCCGCGGGCGTCGTTGATCCGAACACGATCGGTGTCTCGATCACGAGCCTAATCGGCTCGCTTGGGGCAGCCGGCGCAGCAGTCGCAGTGACCTATTACTTCCTCGGGTTCCTTCGCACCGAGGGCGAGAAGCAAAGCCGCGTCTTCGGAGAGTTCCGCGATTACCACGCCGAGTCCCAGAGGAAATTCCAGGACCAACTGGAACGCCTGACCGATCGGCACGAACAACTGCAGCGTGCCTTCCAGGATCAGATCTTTCGGATGACCGAGATCCAGAACTCGTTACTCCGCGATGCCATCCTCGCGATGAAATCAGTCGAGAAGACGCTGGAGAGCTCGGTGCAGACCATCCATGGCATGGAAAAGACCGTCGCCTCTCTCCAATTCTCCGTGAACAACATCGACCTGATCGTCCGTCGCCTGACTGACAGCGGAATGGTTCCCAGGAAGTCGTCTCTACCTTCATCCGTCGAGGAGAACGCGTCGTGAATCGAGTCGATCGAGGCCCGCTGTTGCTGATCTTGGCCGGGATCCTGCTCCTCCTGGCAGTCGTCGCCTATCTGATCAGCGACGCGGAAGAAAACCTGCAACGGAATGAAGCGGTCCTGCACGGTCGGGAAGCATTACGGGTCC
>JBKQHM010000797.1:0-8108 GCA_052148775.1 Isosphaeraceae bacterium
TTCTGATGCCCGCCCTCGGCCTGGTGGAAGCGGCTGTTGACGACGGTCTCGAGCATCTTCGACGTGTGGTAGCTCTCGCGGTTCTCCTTGATGACGAGCGTATACGGATAATCTTTCTTGATCCGGCCGCCGCCGAGGATCCTGCCGACCTTGGGGTCCTTGGGCTTGCCGGGGGTGCCGAGCATGATCGGCCCCTGGGCGATCGCCAGCTCGTGGTCTCGCAGCGTCTCGCCCTTGACCATCGTGAGGCGGTAGAGCCGGCAGGCCAGCAGGTAGCCGCCCGCGAGACTCTTGGTGCCGCAGGCCGGCGGGACTTCGACCTGAACGTCGATCGGGTCCTCGGGGCCGACCCCCATCGGGATCGACATCTTCACGATCACCATCGAGACCTGGGGGCTGGCCAGCAGCCGCTCGGGCTTCTCCACTCCGGCCTTGGACATCTCGTCGACGAGTTGCTTGCGATAGTACGACGGCGGCGGATCGCCCCCGGTATTGTCCAGGCCGGTGACCAGGCCCACACCCTCGACCCTCATCTCCCCATTGCTCACCACGAAGCCGATGTCGCCCACCGTCTCCTGGACCTTCAGGGGCGGGATCTTCTTTTTCTTCTTGGTGGGGGCGGCACCGACCTCGGTCAGTGTCAATGCCAGCACCGCGATCGCGGCCAGGGCCCCGAGAGCCCAGAGGCGACTGGAGAGTGTTCGCCGCATGAACCTGACTCCTTGCGCAGCGGTCGGGGAGAACCCCCGGACGCGACTTGAGAACCCAGCCGCGTCATTCGCGAAATCACGCCCGCCCACTTCCCTGTGAGACGAACGGCCGTGGAGTCGAGATCACCCCGCGGCGTGCGGAACATACCGATTCCATGCCGAAGGGTCAAGGGCGTTTTTTCGAGCTTGAGGGAATTCCCGAATTCCACGCGATTCCCGGCTCGGGCTTTGACGTCTCGGTTCAGGCCGTCGAGGAAACTGGTTGACATGATGCATTTTCCGACGGAAGTTCTATAATGCGGATCCCGATCGGAATCCTGGAGTCACGTTCGGATCAGGGCCCATGCCCACGGCATCCGTCGGCTTCCTCGACCGGCTCGAGCCCCGGCCGGATTCGTGCGAGGCTGCCGCAAGCGCGAGACCAGCGACATCGATACAAATCATGTCAAGAATTCTGATGCCTCATCTGGTGCGTCGAATCCCGCCGGGCGCCGGAGGTGGCTCCGTCCCGTCCTGGCCTTCGCGGCGGGGTTCGCCGCGATCATGATCGTCGGCTTGCTCGTCGCCCTCAACTTCAAGAGAGACGAGAGCCCGGCCCGGATGGAGGGCCTCGCGGGCGGGGGCACGGTCGCGGTCCTGGATTCTGAGAAACGAGTGTCCGACCAACGCGACGCGCCGGGCCCGCCCCGGGAGGGACCGCGATCGGATGGCGGGGCCGAACCGCCGCCCGCGACGCCGCCGGCGGAGGAGGGCGAGAGGGCACAAGCCCCCGAGCCGGAGTCGAGGCCGGGGGAGGCCATGCCGGATCGTCGCCTGTCGCCGCTCGGGGAGAGAGTGGAGTCCGCGATCCGGGCCGGGGTCGCTTACCTGAAACGGCAACAGCGTCCCGACGGTTCCTGGCTCGAGGTGGAGCCCTTGGCGAATTCGGGGACCACGAGCCTGGTGACCATCGCCCTGCTCGCGGCCGGTGAGATGCCCGACTCGCCGGCGGTCCGCAAGGCGCTGACGTGGCTCCGCGACCTCCGTCCGGATCGGCTCCGCAACACCTACGCCATCGCGCTGCAAACCGTGGCCTTCGCCGCCGCCGAGCCCGACCGCGACCGCCCCCGACTCCTGGCGAATGTCGAGTGGCTGGAGATGGCCCAGATCAAGCCCAACGATCGGATGGTCTGGCCCGGCACCTGGACCTATACCGACGCCAAGCTCCAGGCGGGCGACAACTCGAACACGCAATATGCCCTCCTCGCGCTCGACGCCGCCAGCGAGGTCGGGGTGCCGGTCAACGCGGAGGTCTGGACGGTGGCGCGCAAACACTGGGAGGAGACCCAGACGAAGGACGGCAGTTGGACTTATACCCCCCGCCATCAACAA
The DNA here is from genome assembly GCA_052148775.1 of Isosphaeraceae bacterium. Taxonomy (GTDB): domain Bacteria; phylum Planctomycetota; class Planctomycetia; order Isosphaerales; family Isosphaeraceae; genus CAVZRC01. The sequence continues at coordinate 2,082 of JBKQHM010000797.1, forward strand.
TCGACCGCGAGCATGACCTGCGCGGGGATCTCCAGCTTGTTGATCGCCCGTGACCGCATGCCTCGCCAAGCCCGGTCGGTCCTGATGAGAGACGCCGCGACGAATTGCGGGGATGGGCGCGGTGAGCGGAATCTGCAAGGCGGGATCGACTGGTTGACCCGGAATTTCACCCTCAAGGAGAATTTCGGCTTCGGGCAACCGTGGAGGTTCTATTACTTCCACGACCTGGAGCGCGTGGGGCGGCTTGCCGGCGCCCGCGTTTTCGGCCCTCGCGACTGGTATCAACTGGGTGCCGAAGAGTTGGTCCGCGACCAGAATCCGCTCTCGGGATTCTGGCGCGGAATCCGGCAGGAGAACGAGCTGATCGCGACCAGCTACGCCCTGCTGTTCCTGGTCCGGGGGCGGGCGCCGGTGCTGATCCACAAGCTCCGACATCTCCCGGCCGATGACTGGGACAACGACCCGGATGACGTCCGCAACCTCGTCGACGCGGTCTCCCGCGATTGGAAGTCTCGCATGTCCTGGCAGGTCGCCGATTCCGCGACGGCGATCGTCTCGGACCTGCTCCGGGCCCCGATCCTCTTCATCAACGGACACCGGTCTCCGGAACTGGCGGAGTCCGAGAGGATCAAGCTGCGGGAATACGTCGAGCAAGGCGGGGTCATTTTCGCCGAAGCGTGCTGCGGTAAGGGGGCATTCGACAGGGGTTTCCGGGCGTTGATCAAGGAGATCTTCCCCGCGAAGGAATCCGAGCTCCGGCGGCTCCCGGGAAGTCATCCGCTCTGGCGGGCCCGGCGCGCGATCTCGCCGGATACCTATCCTCTCTGGGGTATCGAGCGAGACGGCAAGCTCTCGGTCATCTACTCGCCGAAGGACCTGTCCTGCGCTTGGGACCGGGCGCAACGCGAGCCGTCTCAGCCCGACGTCATCGAGTCGATCCGCCTGGGCCAGAACGTGATCGACCATGTCACGGGTCGTAAGCCTCCCCCGGACAAGCTGTCTCTCCGATGAGGGCCGGGTGAGGATTCATCTCGGGATCCGGATTCCTCATCGGTTACCGGATGCATTTCTCGCCGGACCGCGTAAAATGCTCATTCAAATCGCGATCTCAATGGTACATCCAGGTCATGGCCCGTGAACGCGACATCCATCAGCTTGCTCGACCGACTCAAGGCGGCCCGGCCGGATGCGTCCGACTGGCACCGGCTGCAAGGCATCTACCTGCCCTTGATCCAGCGATGGCTCGGGCGCGTGCCCGGCCTGGGCGACGAGGCCGGCGACCTGGCCCAGGACGTCTTCATCGTCGTCGTGCGGGAATTGCCGCGGTTCGAGCGGCGTCGAGAAGGTTCCTTCCGCGCGTGGCTGCGAAAGGTGACCGCGAACCGGGCGCGGACTTACAGCAAGAAGCGAGCCCGACGACCGGCCGTCGGGCTCGACTCGGCCGACGGCTTCCTCGACCGGATGGTCGATCCCAACAGCGAGCTGGCCAGGGAGCTGGACCGGGAGCATGACGAGTTTGTCGTCCAGAGACTGCTGTCGGCCGTGCAGGCCGATTTCCAGCCGACGACCTGGGAAGCCTTTCAGCGATTCGCCCTCAACGGCCAGCCATCGGCGCGCGTGGCCGAGGAACTGGGCCTGACCGAGAACGCGGTCCTCCAGGCCAAGTCCCGGATTCTCAAGCGGTTACGCGACGAGGCCGGCGACCTCCTGGAATGATTCCGCGTCTTCGAGGCTGTTCCTGCGGAGTCGTCACCTTTTGAGCCCTGTCGAACGCCACCCGGACTCGATGTCGGAGGTCGCCCCCATGAACGCTCCCCGGCCATCCACCCGACCCGCCAGACCCCCGAACGTCTGCGCCCCGGGCGCGACTGCCGTTCTCTTCACGCGGTCGATTCCGAAGCCTCGCGCTAATACCGTTCGTAATCCTATTGGGATGATAGTGCAGAATTCGCATTCCATGCGGCTGGATGTGCATTGGTGTGTGCGTGTCCGGCGGCAATGCTGTGCCATCCGGCTTCGGTTTGCGGCCGTTGAGCTTGCTGTCGGCCGACCGATCGGATTGCATGGAAACGATTTACAGCAAATGCACGGCCGGCGGAGGAAGGACTTCGGCGACTTTTTCCCGAAATCCCCGCTTTTCGCGGCAGGTCTCGCAAAGCTGCGGCCTTTCTGTCTTGTGTGAGTCATCGACCCATCGACGGCAACTCGGACTCGAAGTGGGAGACCGGACCGATGAACGCCTCTCAGACCATCCATCCAACCGACCAGACTCTTCAATCGTACGGCCTGGGCAAGCTCGACGACCTCCTGGTCGAGGTGGTGAGCCAGCATCTGGATTCCTGCGCGGACTGCCGGCGTCGCGTCGCCGAGCTCTCCTCCGACAGTTTCCTGGGCAAACTCCGCGACGGCCAGGGCCGGCCGGGTGCGTCGGACCCCATGGGATCCCCGACCGGCAAGGAGTCGCGTCGCCCTTCCGAGACGCTACCCCCCGGACTGGCCAATCATCCGGACTACGAAATCCTTCGGGAGCTCGGCCGCGGCGGAATGGGCGTCGTCTATCTGGCCCAGAACAGGCTGATGGGGCGACAGGAGGTGCTGAAGGTCGTCAGCAGCCAACTGGTCAACCAGCCCGGTGTCATGGATCGATTCCTCGGCGAGATTCGCAATGCCGCCCGGCTGCACCACCCCAATATCGTCATGGCCTACTCCGCGCTCCGATGCGACGAGAATCTCGTGCTGGCGATGGAGTACGTCGAGGGGCTCGACCTGGCGCGGATGGTCAAGGCCAAGGGACCGTTGCCGGTGGCCCACGCCTGCTACTTCATCCACCAGGCCGCCCTGGGGCTCCAGCATGCTTACGAGAACGGCATGGTCCACCGCGACATCAAGCCCGACAACCTGATGCTCATGCGCGCCGGGAATCGTGCGGTGATCAAGATCCTCGACTTCGGGCTGGCCAAGGTGAGGCGTGAGCGGACGACGGAGGGCACGCTCACGGCCGCCGGCCAGTGGCTCGGCACGCCCGAGTACATCGCGCCCGAGCAGATCCACGACGCCCGGCAGGCCGATATCCGCGCCGACATCTACAGCCTGGGTTGCACGTTCTATTACTTGCTGACCGGTCGCCCCCCGTTTCAGGCCACGACACTCTACGAGATCTATCAGGCGCACCACTCGATGGACGCCCCGATGCTGAACATGGTGCGCCCGGACGTGCCGATGGAGCTGGCGATCCTCGTCGCGACGATGATGGCCAAGGAGCCGGAGCGTCGGTTCCAGACACCCCGGGAGGTGTCGCAGGCGCTGGCGCCGTTCCTCAAGAAGGAGAACCCGGCGGCCCAGGACTCGAAGCCGGAGGTCTCCCTGGCGAATGCGACGATGCCACAACGGCAAGCGGCGGGGATGGGCCCGGTTCCGATGCATCCGACGATGAATGTCGCGCCGGTGCCGGCTCCCCCGGCGCAAGCCGGCTCGCACTGGGAGACCCTCGTCGAGACCGGGGAGGCGAAGGGCCTGTCCGACGAGATCCAGGCCATGCGCGAAAAGGACCGGGGCGTTCCGGTATGGTTGTGGCCCGCGGTCGCCGCCGGGCTGCTGCTGGTCGGGCTCGGCGTGGGTTGGGGGCTGAGGACGAACTCGGGTACGACCGAATCGGGCCGCGGCCCGGTCCCGTCGCTGGCCTCGTCGCCCCCCGCGAAACCAACGGTCCCGGTGCGTCCCGCCCCGGATCCGATCCAGCCGCCTCCGAGTACACCGGCCCGAACGGCCGGAGATCTCAAGGCCCCCGCGGAGCAGAGGATTGCCACCAGCTTCGACCGGGAACGACCTGCACCGGCGGAGGCGCGTCGTCGGGTCGACGCCGATTCGATCGCCAGGGCGGAACCCGCCGACACCAGGCCGGCACCGACCAAGGCCGGCGAGGCCCCCAAGCCGGCCGCCGAAGCCCCTGCGGCGGTCGCGGAGGCCCCCAAGGCGAAGCCCGAGGAGGAGCCGGTCCCCGCGGATGCCTCCCCCGAAGAGGTGCTGCTCGTGAAACGCGGGTTGAAGAAGGTGGGGATGTTTTACGTCGTCCCGACCGAGGACGAGATCGCCGCGGGATATCTCAAGGTGGTCCCTTACTACAACGTCATGGAAGCGGCCATGAACGAGCTGGCCCAGGCCGTGCAGATCGAGAATTACGTCCGGGAACTCGATGATACCCGGATCAACCTCCGGGCCTACATCAATGACCTCAACGCGCAACTCGGCAGCCTGCCCAATACGGTCGTCAACCGGCTCGCGCGCCAATCGATCCAGCAGGAGATCCAGCTCGCCCAGGCGAATCTCGGCAACGCCAATCGCGAATACGCCATCGCGATCAAGCGCGTGGTCCCGCCGAGGAAGAAGCAGGCGCTCACCGACGAGTTCCAGAAGCGTCGCGCAGACTTCCTCGATGCGACCAAGGAACTGAGGCCCACGGTAGATAAAGCGATGAAGGAGTACAACGAGATCAAGAAAGATCCGGAGGTGACCAGCGCGATCAGGGTGCTCAAGGAGAAGGCGAAGGCCCCGCTCGCGATCGGACCGTCCGCGGGTTTCAAGAAGGCCGTCGCCAACTTGAAGAGTGCCGAGCAAATGGTGTCGTACAACCCCGAGGCCTATAACATCAGGAAGAAGCGAAGGCTGGAACAGGGCCCGAAGGGCAAGATGCCGTCGATGCCTTCCGGCAAGACGGGCGGCCAGTGACGATGCTCAATTGCCGTCCGATCCAGATCCGAACCGGGAGACCGACCGATGGGCGCCCCACCGACCTCGCATCCGACCGATCAGATGTTGCACGCCCACGCGATGGGCGAGCTCGAGGATCGGGCGTTCGAGTCGGTGGCTCGGCACCTGGATTCGTGCCCGGCCTGCCGTCAACGCGCCGCCGAGCTATCCGCGGGCCGGCGCCCCGTTGGCCGGGATCGGCCCGATTCGCCCCCGGTGGTCGGGTCGTCGTTCGCGGGGATCTCCGGCGTGGACGGAGCGACCGGTCCGGGGTCCCCGCCGCCGGTCGATTCGCTGCCGCCGGGGCTGGCCGACCATCCCGACTACCAGATCATCCGCGAGCTGGGGCGCGGCGGGATGGGCGTCGTCTACCTGGCCCAGAACACGCTCATGGGCCGCAAGGAGGTGCTCAAGGTCGTCAGCCAGGAGCTGATGGACCGTCGCAGCGTCTCGGAACGGTTCCTCCGCGAGATCCGCAACGCGGCCCGGCTGCACCACCCGAACATCGTCACCGCCTACTCGGCGATGCGGGCCGGCGACCGGATCGTGCTGGCCATGGAGTACGTCGAGGGGCACGACCTGGCCAAACTGGTCAAGGTCCAGGGGCCGCTCCCGGTGGCCCATGCCTGCAACTTCATCTACCAGGCGGCGCTGGGGCTCCAGCACGCCCATGAGTGCGGGATGGTTCACCGCGACATCAAGCCGTCCAACCTCATGTATGCCCGCCAGGAGAAGCGGGCGTCGATCAAGATTCTCGATTTCGGGCTGGCCAAGGCGACCCAGGAGGCGCCGATCGACGGCGGCCTGACGCGCGAGGGCCAGATGCTGGGCACCCCCGACTACATCGCACCCGAGCAGAGCCTGAACGCCCAGAAGGCCGACATCCGCGCCGACATCTACAGCCTCGGCTGCACGTTCTATTACCTGCTGACCGGCGGCCCGCCGTTCGCGGCGACCAGCCTGTACGAGATCCTCCAGGCGCACCACTCGATGGACGCCACGCCACTGAACCTGACGCGTCCCGAGGTGCCGGGGGAGCTGGCGGCCCTGGTGGCCAAGATGATGGCCAAGGAGCCTGAGCGGCGGTTCCAGGAGCCGAAGGAGGTGGCACAAGCGAGGTCCGCATTCCCGACGGCCTCGTGGTCGGCGAGGATCCGGAGCTCGACGCCAAGCGTTTCCGCCGCACGGAGAGCGGCGTCACCTTGATCACCCAGCCGATGATCGACAAGCTCGCGCAATGAGCGAGTTGAAAGTTCTGTCGGTCGCTTCAGAGATCTTCCC
>JBKQHM010000798.1:0-12577 GCA_052148775.1 Isosphaeraceae bacterium
TGGTCGACGTGGTCTTCATGCAGACGGTCGGGATGCGGCCGGTCATCGTCCACGGCGGCGGCAAGGCGATTACAGTGGCGATGGAGAAAGCCGGGTTGACGGCCCGATTCGTCCAGGGCCGGCGCTATACCGACGCGGCGACCCTCGACATCGCCGCCCGCGTGCTCGCCGAGGAGATCAATGCGGACATCGTCCGGCACATCAATAAATTCGGTGGGCGGGCTTCGGGGCTCCACCACAAGACACTCCAGTGCCTCTACGGAGGCAAACTGGCGCTCCCCGACGGGCATGGCGGCTCGATTGACCTGGGACTCGTCGGAGAAGTGAGAGCGGTCGATACTCCCCCGATCGAGAATCTCTGCCTCGGCGGCGTGGTGCCCGTGCTCCCCTCACTGGCCGAGGACGAGGACCAGGAGGGCCAGTTGCTCAACGTCAACGCCGACACCGCCGCAGCGGCCGTCGCCCAGGCTCTCAAGGCTGAGAAACTGGTCTTCCTCACCGATACGCCGGGCATCCTCCGCGACAAGAACGAACCGGGGAGCCTGATCCCGGGTCTGACTCCCGACGATTGCCGCGACCTGATTACTCGAGGTGTCATCGATCGCGGGATGATCCCGAAGGTCGAAGCCTGCCTCGACTGCCTGGCCGCTGGCGTGCTCAAGACGCACATCATCGATGGGCGTCTCCCTCATGCCTTGCTCCTCGAAATCTTCACACATACGGGGATCGGCTCCGAGATCGTCGGCAAGGAGACTCCCCAGAATTCCTCCCCCACGGGCCGACGCCCGGTGCTGGCGCGCACCTGAATCGAGTCGATTCGCTCACGTGTTCCAGAAGCCAACAAGCCATCACTGAAAGAAACTCGAAACCTCAGCAAGAGGAGTCCCATCCTTGACGCCGTCGGCGAGCCCCAGTTCCCAGGAAACGATCGAGCAATTCGACCGGTATGTGATCCCGAATTACCGGAGATTCCCCGTCTGCCTCGTGCGCGGCGAGGGATCGTGGATCTGGGACGCCGAGGGGATCCGATACCTCGACTTCTTCCCGGGATGGGGCTGTAACCTGCTCGGCCACTGTCCGCCGAGGATCGTCGAGGCCGTCCGCGATCAGGTCGGAAGGCTTATCCACGTGCCCAACACCTGGTACATGGAGGCCCAGGGTGCCCTGGCCGAGGCCCTCTCAACGCGATCATTCGGCGGCCAGTGCTTCTTCTGCAACAGCGGCGCCGAGGCGAACGAGGCGGCCATCAAGCTGGCACGCCTGTTCGGCCACGAGCGGGGCCGGTTCAAGATCGTCACCATGGAAGGCGGGTTTCACGGTCGTACTTACGCCGCATTGACGGCCACCGCACAGCCCAAGTATCACGCCGGTTGCGGACCGATGGTCCCGGGCTTCGTGTATGTGCCGTACAACGATCTCGGGGCCGTCGCCGAGGTGCTCGACGACCAGACCGCGGCCGTGCTGGTCGAGCCGATCCAGGGCGAGGGCGGCATCAACGTCCCGTCGTCGGATTACCTGGCCGGCCTGCGCCAACTGTGCGACCGGCGTGGAGTCTTGCTGATCCTCGACGAAGTCCAGACGGGCATGGGCCGTACGGGCCGATGGTTTGCCTATCAGCACCAGGGCGCGGTCCCCGACATCCTGACCTGCGCCAAGGCGCTGGCCGGCGGCCTGGCGGCGGGCGTGATGATCGCCAGGCCCGCGGTCGCTTCGGCTCTCAAGCCCGGCATGCATGCCTCGACCTTCGGCGGAAATCCGATCGCTTGCCGCGCGGCGCTGGCCGCCATCGAGACGATCGAGGCGGAGGAGCTGCTCGAGCGCGGGCTGGCCATCGGCGAGCGATTCCGGGCGCGGTTCGAGGCGCTCCGCGACGCGCTCCCCGGCCTCGTCCGCGACATCCGGATCCGAGGGACCATGATCGGACTGGACCTGACCGTCGATGCCACCGAGTTCGTCGCCGAGGCCCTGAAACGGCGGTTGTTGATCAACGCCACACATGGGCATGTTCTCCGTTTACTCCCCGCCTTGACGATCACCGACGAACAGATCGACGAGGGGTGCTCCATCCTGACCGACATCTTGCGGCAGTCGGTCGCCTGAATTCCACGGGACTCGTCATGCTCCGCCACTTCGTCGACCTCATGGACCTCTCCGCCGAGGATGCCCGCTCGCTGATTGAGCGGGCGATCCGGATCAAGCGTGACGAGCGCGCCGGCCAAAGGCCCGCGCTGCTTTCGGGCCGTACCCTGGGTCTGGTCTTCGAGAAGCCCTCGCTCCGGACGAGGGTGAGCTTCGAAGCGGCCATCGCCCGCCTGGGCGGCAATGCCATCTTCCTCCGCGGCGATGACGTGGGCCTGGGGGTACGCGAGAGCATCTGCGACGGTGCCCGCGTCCTCGGCCAGTACCTCGACGCCCTCGCGGTCCGGACCTTCTCGCACTCCACGGTCGAGGAGCTCGCCCGATGGGCCGCGATCCCGGTGATCAACGCACTCTCGGACGCCTCGCATCCCTGCCAGGCGATGGCCGACCTGATGACGATCGTGGAGCTGAAGGGGACGGCGGCAGGCAAGAAGATCGTCTTCGTCGGCGACGGCAATAACGTCGCCCGATCTCTGGCCTGCGCCTCGGCCCACATGGGCGCCGAGTTCCTCCTGGCCGCCCCATTGGGATACGAATTCCCGTCGGATTTCCGGGCCCGGTTCGAAGCTCGGTTCCCCGGGATCCCCCTCCGGGTCGAACCCAATCCCCGAACGGCCGTCGTCGACGCGGACGTGGTCTACACCGATGTCTGGGCGAGCATGGGGCAGGAGCACGAGGCCGAAGAGCGGCGGAAAGTCTTCGAACCTTATCGGGTCGACGACGATCTGCTCGCGCTCGCCCGGCCGGACGCGATCTTCCTCCATTGCCTGCCCGCCCACCGAGGCGAGGAGGTCACGTCGAGCGTGCTCGACGGACCTCAAAGCCAGGTCATCCTCGAGGCGGCGAATCGGCTCCATTTCCAGATGGCGCTGCTGGTCTGGCTCATGAAAGAGGACCACGCGTAAGACCGGCCCCGGGCTCCGGAAACCCTCCCCTAATCCAGGCCGGCCGCTCCGCGGAGCGCCGTCCATAGCCACCGGTGATGACCACGACCATGGCACGACACGACGGACGCAATCCCGATCAACTCAGGCCCGTCACGATCCAGCGCAACTTCTTGCCCAACAGTCCCGGAAGCGTGCTGTACCGGTCGGGGGCGACGGTCGTCCTCGCCACCGCGCAGATCTCCGAGACGGTCCCTCCCTTCCTGGAGGGCAAGGGGATCGGCTGGCTGACGGCCGAGTACGCGATGCTCCCGGGCAGCACGCCAACGCGTGCCCGGCGCGGCGGCGACGGCCGCGCCACCGAGATCCAGCGGCTGATCGGCCGCAGCCTCCGGGCCGTGGTCGACCGCGAGGCCCTCGGGCCCGTCACGGTCAACGTGGATACTGATGTGCTCAATGCCGACGGCGGGACGCGAACGGCCGCGATCACGGCGGCGTTCGTCGCGATCGCCGACGCCCTGCGCCGCCATTGTGGAGATTCTGCTACGGCGATCGTCAAGGATAGTATCGCCGCGGTGAGTGCCGGGATCGTCGACGGCGTGCCGGTCCTCGACCTCGATTACCCCGAGGATTCGACGGCAGAGGTCGACATCAACGTCGTCCGCCTCGGACGCGGCGGACTGGTCGAGGTCCAGGGGACCGGCGAGGGCGGCACCTTCTCCCGCGCCCAGCTCGACGAACTCCTCAACCTCGCCGAGGCCGGCATCGACCAGTTGACCAGGCTCCAGCGCGAGTGCCTCGGCCCCGACTGGCCGCTGGCAGGGTGACCCCTCGTCACTCAACTTGACCCCGGGATTCCCGGGAATCCGATCTTGGCAGGTCGGACGACTTGTGCTAGATACTCCGGCTGTCTTCGCCGGAATGAGCGTTTCGCTCTCTTTTCCCATCGAATCCGGCGCTCTCGAGAGTGAGATGATGACGGAGAGGAGCCTCGACAGGAGGTTGGGGCTCCATGCTCAACGCTCGGCGGGGTCCGAACGCGGACCGAGCCGATGTGAAAGAAGAGGGTTCGCCCATGAAATCATCGTTCGCCGCGCTGACGCTCTTCGGCGCCTTGGCGGCTGTCCCCGCCTGGGCACAGACTCCGTATCCCGGCCCCGCCCCGGCTTCGTCGCAACCGGCGGCCGCCATTCCCAAGGCGCCGTCACCGTCGGGCGGTGGACCGGCGTCGATGGCACCCGGCGAGAAGAAGGTCTTCTCGGCCACCGGGGCATTGCCGGGCCCGGCCTCCGAGGAGGAGCTCAAGGCCGGGCCGACCGTCGTCCTGCCGGATGACCCACTCGAGCCGTATCTCCTCTCCAAGGAGAATGGTCCGTTCATGGTCATGGCCAAGGTGTTCCGAGGGCCTGATGCTGAGAAGATGGCCCTGGCACTCTGCAAGGAACTCCGCCATGACTACGGCCTGCCGGCGTATATCCTGCGCACCAAGGATTTCCCGATGCGCAGCTATATTCGCGGCACACCGCCCACGGCTCCTAGCGTCACCAAGAAAGCCGTGACCAGGTTACCCGAAGCGGTTCGAACTCATGATGAGGCCGCAGTCCTCGTCGGGAATGAGAAGACCCTGGCGGCCACCGAAATCCTGCTGAACAAGGTCAAGAAACTCCATCCCAAGTGCCTGGGACAGATGAAGAGCTTGTATCCGTGGCGGGAGGGCGGCTCTTTGAGCCGGGCCCTCCGCACGACCAATCCCTACATCCCCGCCCAACTGCTCTACCCCAAGGCCCCGGACAAGCTGGTCATCCAGATGAATTCGGGCCTGAGGAGCATCGCCAATTGCCCGGGCCGATTCAGTCTCCAGATCGCCCAGTTCTCCGGTCGGAGCACGTTCGATCTGAACGATCCCAAGGGAGGCCCAACGCAGCCCCTGTTCAACCTGCGGAACAGCCCCCTCCAGACCGCGCACGACGACGCCGAGCGGATGGCCGACAAGCTGTCCAAGGCCCCCGAGATCAGGCGGCTCGGCCAGCCGGTGTTCGTCTATCACGACCGGACGTCCAGCCGGGTCTTCATCGGTGCCTTCAACTCGCCGACGGATCCCGCGATCGTCGCCATGCGGAACGAACTCTTGAAGGCAGCCGTCCCCCTCTCGGACAAGTCTCAGCGCGGATGGAACGCGACCGATGTCATGATCGTCCCGGCCACCAACCTGACCGACGTCGATGTGATCAAGACCGGATTGCAATGAGAATGTCAACCGGCTGCGGCCCGGATTGAGTCGCGGTTCGGACAGCGCTTCACGACCGGCGACGAAGCGCGCAGAATGGAATCGTCGCGGGCCGAGTCCTCACCTCGGCTCGCGGCGGCATTCCAGGATCCGCGCGTTTTCTGATCAATCCAGCCGAACCCCGGGGCAATGCTCGTTCATGACGGCCACACCAAGGGAACAGTCCTCCATCATCCTTGTCCTGGGATCGCGCAACCGGAAGAAATGCCGGGAGATGGCCGACCTGATCGCACCCTCCTGGGAGCCGAACCCTCGGCTCGCTCGCCTGGAAATCCGATCGCTCGACGATTTCCCCCCGATCCCGGAGGTCGTGGAGGATGCCGACACGTTCGCGGGCAATGCACGGAAGAAGGCGTCGGAGATGGCTCGGGCGTTGGGAACCTGGGTGGTCGCCGACGATTCGGGATTGACTGTCGACGCGCTTGATGGTGCCCCGGGCGTCTACTCCGCCCGGTATGCCGGCGAACCTTGCGACGACGAAGCCAACAACCGCAAGCTCCTGGCCGCGGTCGCGGACGTGCCCGCCGATCGCCGAGGCGCCGCTTTCCGATGCGCCCTGGCATTGTCGGATCCCTCGGGAGAGATCCGCCTCGAAGCCGAGGGCGCCTGTCGCGGCCGACTCACCCGCGAGCCGCGAGGTCCCCGAGGTTTCGGCTACGACCCCCTCTTCCTCATCCCCGAGTACCACAAGACGTTCGGCGAGTTGAGCCCGCTGGTCAAGCATCAGCTCAGCCATCGCGCCCGGGCATTCTTTCATCTTCGTGCGGGTTTGTCATTGGTCATTGGTCATTAGCCATTGGTCATTAGTCATTGGTCATTTGCCCTTGTCGCGACCCTCGCCTCATCCCCGAGAGCGACTGTCGCGGAGACGGGTCACCATCAAGACCAATGACCAGTGACAAGTCGCGAAGACGGGTCACCATCAAGACCAATCGCCAATGATTAATCACCAATGACCAGTGACAAGTCGCGGAGACGGGTCACCATCAAGAGCAATGACCAATGCCCAATGACCAAAAAAAAGAAACGCCTCCAGGGTCTTGCGACCTGGAGGCGTTTCCCGGTCAGGGAGCGCCGAACGTCTTGTTGCGCCCTGTGGCGATCCGCGAGTCGCGAGCCTTAGTGGGTCACCGTGCTCTTGGCGGGCAGTGGGGGCGTCTGGCCCGAGGCCACGACCTGTGAGGAGGGGACTACGGCCGGCTCGCATGTGACGGTGACCGGCACCTTCACGCAAACCTCGACCGGGACCTGCTTGCAAATGGTCTTCGGCACGCAGATCGGCTTCATCTCGGTCACCTTCCGGGAGACGGTGACCGGGCACTGGATCGTGCTGGTCTCGCACACCTGACGGCAGGTCGTGTACGGGACCTTGCGAACGCAGTTCACCGTCTGCATCTCGCAGACCGTCACCGGCACGATCTTGACGCACGGGTCGCTCACGGTCTCGCAGTACGTCTGGCAGACCTTCTTCACGCAGGGCTCGGCGACCATCCGGCACGTCGTGACCGGTACCTGCTTGACGCAGGTCTCGGTGACCATCCGGCAGGTCGTCACCGGCACCTGCTTGTAGCAGGTCTGGGTCACCATGCGGCAGGTCGTCACCGGCACGCGCTTCACGCAAGTCTGGGGGACCATGCGGGTCACCGTGCAAGGCACCTGCTTGTACTGGCACTCCCGGATCGTCCGGGTGACCGTGTAAGGAACCTGCTTGGAGTGCTGTTCCTTCACGTACTGGGTCACCGCGTACTGTTCCTGCCGGTACTCGGTCTTGGGGCACATCTTGGTGACCGTCACCGGCACGCTCCGCATCACGGTGCGCGGCTGGAGCGTGCAGTAGGTGTAGGGCACGGTCTTGGTGCAGGTCTCCTGGACCGTCCGGCAGACGGTCACGGGCACCTGCTTGACCTGCTCCTGGGCCACATACTCGCAGACGGTCACGGGCACCTGCTTGACGCAGGTCTCGCTCACCATCCGGCAGGTGGTCACGGGGATTTGCTGGACCCGCTCCTCGGCGACCATCTGACAGGTCGTGACCGGCACCTGCTCGCAGACCGTATAAGGCACCTGCTTGCAGACGGTGACCGGCACCTGCTTGCGAATGACCTGACGCTCATAGACGGTGCTGGTCACGTTCTCGATGACGTTCCGGGGGCGGCACACCTGCCGTTCGCACCAGGTCCCCGGGACCTCGTAGAGGCACCCGTTGACGCAAACGCTCTTGCCCGGGACGAAATACCGCTCGGTGACGGTCTCGTTCACGGTCCGGCAGACCTGATTGGTCACGGTCCTGGGCACGCAGACCGTCTCGCATTCCTCGCGGTTGACCGTCTCGCTCACGGTCTGATAGCACGTCTTGCTGACCGTCTTGTACGTGGTCGTCTGGACGGGCCGGCAGACCGTATACCGGCATTCCTTCATGACCGTCTCGCGCACCGGGCGGCAGGTCGTGTAGGTCTGGCTCCGGAGTTCGGTGCGCCTGACGGGCACCTGCACCGTGTACCGGCATTCCTTCATGACCGTCTCGCTGACCTGGCGTGAGACCGTGTAAGGGACCTGCTTGTACGCGCACTGACGGACCTGGACCATCTCGGTCGCGGGCTGGCATTGCATCACGGTCTGCTGGACCGGGACCTGGACGGTGTGCGGGACGCATCGCGTCTTCATGCACTGGATCGGCCGGCAGACCGTGTAGACGCAGGTCTTGTAGCACGTCTCCTGAACGGGCCGGCAGACCGTGTAGCTGACCGTCTTCATGACGGTCTCCTGGACGGGCCGGCAGACCGTGTAGCAGACGTCCTTGTAACCCACCTCGCGGACCGGCGTTGTGACGTTATAGCTGCATGTCTTGATCGACGTCTCGCGCACGGGCCGGGAGACCGTATAGGTCCGGCTCTCCAGGTGAGTCTCACGAACCGGCCTGCAGACGGTGTAGGTCACATCCTTCCAGACGGTCCGGGTGACCGGCCGCTGGACGGTGTAATGGACCTCGCGCTGGATCGTGCGATAAACCGGCCGCTGGACCGTGTAGGCCTCCTCGCGGACGTGCTGCTCCACCACGTTTCGCACGTTGGTGACGGTCCTCGGCTGCATGACCGTCTCGCAGACGGTCCGCACACAGGGGACGAGTTGAGTCTCGTAGACGGTCTCCTGGACGTTCTGGAGGACCGTCTGTCGCTGGAGTTGATATTGGATGTGCCCGCAACAATCCTGGGGCACGGGGCAAATTCGATTCGATGTCCCACCCGCGTAGCTCGCTCCCTGCGCCGGGTGCTCGACCGCGCCCAACCCTATCCCCAGGGCGAGGAACGCGACCGTCAGCAGTTTTCTCAACATCGGACGCTCCACTAAACACTCCCGACCTACTTCGGCGCTCATCGGTTCCCGAACCCACAAGTCTCCGACTACAGCTCGGGACCGCCAACTCAGTTACTTACTTCGTCCCAACGATGGTCTCGGCTTCAGGAAGTTTCTCCAGATTTCCCAATGGCCGGAGTTTCCCAAACCGTAATGTTTGCCCAGATGTTACGTCACCTCCGCAGACACCCTGCGCTATCAGAAAATCCCCGGAAGTGAACCGGATCGGAACGGTGCGAATCTCCGTCAGGGTTTCGCGGATCGGAGCCCTCCGCCCTAGAGAGATGAGTGCCAGGAGCCCGCTTCGGGAGGAGCTGGGGATTGAGATTTGCGGAAGCCATGGCGGCGAGGGCAAATCCCGTGGACGATATCGGGCCCTCGCGGTCCGGTTTCGGGATTACTATGGCACGATCGGAGTCATCTCGCCAGGATGCCAGGCGACTGACGACACGCTGCGAAGAGAGGGGGATCGTTTCAGCGGATCTTCGTCCAACCTGGTTCAGTTGGAATGTGATCCGTGAAAGGATGTCCTTGCAAAGATCGGGCTGAGGGTCTCTTCAATGCCTGATCCGTCCGGAGCCTCGGAATGTTACAATGCCGGCACCTGATTACCGACCGGATTGCCGGGAATTGATCTCGGGTCCCCGGATCGCGACTCCAAGTCCCCTGGAGCGGGAGTTCGCCTCCGATCGGTGCCCTTATTGAAGGTAGCTTGCATTCCATGATCGACCCCCGGGTTGCCAGCGGCTTGAGAGACCTTCCACCCGCAGTCATGATCCCGCGCGAGCGGATGCTCGCCGAGTTCCGCCGCACTTTCGCCGGATTCGGGTTCGTACCGATCGAGACCCCTCATATCGAACGGATGGAAGTCCTGACGGGCAAAGGGGCCGGATCGGACGAAGTCCTTCGTCAGATCTTCGAGGTTACCAACAAGGGAGGTACGCCCGGCGAACTGGCGCTTCGCTTCGACCTGACCGTCCCCCTTGCCCGGTTCGTCGCCAAGCACATCGACGAACTCGGCGTGCCGTTCAAGCGGTTTGCGATCGGCTCGGTGTTCCGGGGCGAGCGCCCGGCCAAGGGGCGGTTCCGCGAGTTCGTCCAGTGCGACTTCGACACGATCGGCACCGAGAGCCCGATCGCCGACGCCGAGACGGCCCAGATTATCCACGACGCACTCGTTGCCGCCGGAGTGCCCGCATTCACGATCACGCTCAATAACCGCAAGATCCTCGACGGATTCCTCGAATCGCAGGGGCTTAGCGGACGCAGCGGCGCCGTGTTGCGCGCACTCGACAAGCTGGCCAAGATCGGTCGAGACGCGGTCCAGGCCGAGTTGCAGAAGGCTTCGGACCAGGGTGGACCCGGATTGACCGAGGATCAGGCTCGAAACGTGCTCGATTACGCCGACTCGGGACGCGGGGGAGCGGAGGTCCTGGATCATGCCGAGTCCAACCTGGCGACCAATCCCTCCGCCGCGATCGGGATCGCCAACCTGCGGACCGTCCTCCAATTACTGGAGGCGGCCGGGGTTAATCCCGAGCGAATCGCCATCGACCTGGGCCTGGCGCGCGGGCTCGACTACTACACCGGGATCGTCTTCGAGACGACCGTCGACGGCTGGGAGAAATTCGGAAGCGTCGCCTCGGGGGGCCGCTACGACAACCTGGCGAGCCTGTTCACACCGAGGCGGTTGCCGGGAGTCGGGGCCTCGATCGGACTGGACCGGCTCCTCGCCCTGATGGATGAGGCCGGCTGGCTAGGCTCCTCGGCGGCGACCGCACCGGTCCTGGTCGCGAATTTCCCCGGTACCGATCCTTCCGTTCCCTTCAAGATGGCCGCGCGGCTGCGTGCCGTGGGTATCGGCACGGAAGTCTATCCCGATCCGATCTCCATCGGCAAGCAAATGGGCTACGGTTCGACGCGGGGACACAAGCTGGCCGTGATCGTAGGGCCGGACGAACAGGCCAAGCAGGTCTTCAACCTCCGCAACCTCGCCAACAGGCAAGAGGACAAGGGGCTATCTTGGTCCGTGCTGGAAGACTCCGTCGAGAGTGCGCTCCAGATCGTCGCGCAGGACGGGGCCGCCTCCTGAGCTCCACCTCTGAAGAAGCCGATCGGCGTATCCCAACCGTTGTGGATCAAGTCCCGATTGACTCGAGCGATTCGACCATGAGTATCTCCCGCATCGATCCGCCCGATCCCGATCCCCGCCCGGAAGCTTCCTGGATTCCCGAGGCAGACGGTGCTCACGATCAGACCTTGAGCGAGACCTGGTTGTTCCGCCTCCGTCGAGAACGATTCCGATCGCGTTCCAGCGGCAAGACTCATGACTTCTTCGTCGCGCACCTGGCCGACGGCGTGCACGTCATCGCCGTGACCCCCGAGCGGGAGGTCGTCCTCGTACGACAATTCCGCGCGGGGTCGCGTCGAGACAGCCTGGAGACTCCGGGCGGACTCGTCGAACCCGGCGAGGATCCTTGTGTTGCCGGGGCTCGGGAGCTGCTGGAGGAGACCGGTTTCGCGGGCGATCCGCCCCGACGGCTCGGGCTGCTCTGGCCCAACCCGGCCCTGCTCTCCATGGGGATCAGCACGATCGTCATCCGCAACGCCCGACGGATCGCCGAGCCCCACCCGGACTCGAGCGAGGAGTTGGCGGTCCACCTGGCCCCCGTCGGCGAGATTCCGTCCATGATCCGCGACGGCCGGATCGACCACGCGGTCTGCGTGGCAGGCTTGCTCTGGTGGTTCGCCCTCGACGGGGTCCGGTGAATCTCGGCGAGAATGGCGTCAAACGATCAGCGAGGCTCCTTGCTCCTCGGTTTATCGGACGTCGAGTCGGCAACCGGTCGCTGTGTCTGGTTCGGTTCCGAGGATGCTTTCGCGGTCCCTGGCACCATGTTGACGTTACAAGACCTCAACGCCAGGACCGCAAAAGCGGTCCCCGCGTTCGCGATGTAGTGGAACCTGTCGTTATTCACGGATCTCGTGAACCAGCCGCCCGATTCGCGCTGGTGCGAGAGCAGCCAGGCGACGCCGCGTTTCAGCGACGGGTCGGATGCTGGGATTCCCGCCTGGCGGAGGACGAAGACGACCAGGCCGGTGCCATACCCGTCGCCCGGGCCCCCTGGATCATTGGCCGTGCCGTCCCGTCGCTTCCAACGGCCCAGCGAGGCGAGATTCCAGCCGCCGTCGGGCCGCTGAATCTCGCGCAGCCGCGCGATGGTCTCGTCCCGGAGTTCAGTGCTCATCACTCCGTCGAGCCGCGTCGAGGCCCAGAGGAGCATCGTGGCGTGATGGAGCTCGGGCGGGGCATGGTGCGAGAAATACGATCGGAGTTTCGTTAGCCCCGCCGCTGCGGTCGAGGATCGGACGTACTGCTCCGGAGCTTGCCCTACCCCGAGGGCCGCGACGATCGCGCCATAGTAATCATCGTGCTCGTAGGGGGGCCAGTCGCATTTCAGCCAGTCGAATCCGCCATTGGGTTTCTGGAGCGTCCAGATGCGGTCGAGTGCCTTGCGAGTCAAGGGATGCAGCTTACCGCTGGTCGCCGCGTCGTTGATGGCCAGTGCCGCGGCCGTCGCGACCACTTCGGCGTCCCACTTCGGCCGGGATCCTTTAGCGTTGTCATCCCAGTGGGCGACGCGTTCCTCGAAAAAGTGCCGGACCTCCGACATCGCCGGGGCCGCGTGTTCCTTCAAGGCAGGTCTTGCCATGAGATAGGGATAATTGGTGTGACAGGAGCCGCACTTGCGTTCGCGCGTCCAGGCCAGCGATCGCCGATCGAGATACTCGGCGGCGCGGGCCATCGAGGGCATCTCGGCGATCCGTTCGGTCGACGAAACCCCGGCCCGGCCTTCGAGCAGATCCGGTTCTTCCGCAATCGTCGATCCAGACTCCGCGGCCATCGCGATGC
>JBKQHM010000799.1:0-19416 GCA_052148775.1 Isosphaeraceae bacterium
CGTCGGGGTGCACCGCCGATCGCCAGCCCATCTGCGCCAGCGATGCCTCGGGCGACATCCCGGTGTATTCGTACCAACGGCCGTTGAAGTAATCCACGGTGCCGTCCGCCCGGGCCGTCCAGACGATGTGGGGCATGGTGTCGGCCAGTTGGCGGGCCTCTCGCTCACTCTGGCGCAAAGCCTCATCGGCCCGGCGTCGTTCGGTGATGTCGGCGAACAGACCCAGGGCCCCGAGGAATCGGCCATCGGGATCGAAGAGGGGGCTGGTCGCGGCGTGGAACCAGACCTCCGCACCGTCCTTGCGGCGGAGTCGGGTTTCCGACTGGCCCAACTCGCCTTGTTTTCGCTCGGCCCAGCGCCTGACTCCCTCGGCCTGGTCCTCCGGAAAGATGAGATCCCAGGCCGGCCGGCCGACCACCTCGTCGGGCCGGTACCCCAGCACCTCGGCGAGCTTGGCGTTGATGAAGGTCGTCCGCTGCTCCGAGTCGATCGCCCAGATCCCCTGATTCGCCGACTCGACGATGCATCGATAGATGTCCGTGCCGGCCGACTGGCCTCCACTCGGGACGGACGTGGTCGGAGGGGTCTGCTCCCGATGGACGACGGGGGCCTGGTCCCGACGAGCCTCGCGACCGGCCCTTTCTTCGATGGTCGGGGACTGTGACTGTGTGTCCGTCAATCGCCCGGGGAAGGGAGAGGTAGGACTCTGGGACATCAGTGCCGCCTCGTCGTCTGGATGGACCCACCGAACGGGGTGTCAACGTCCGCAGGCCCCTATCTTCCGAAGTCGGTCCGCCCATCTCCAGAGTATGAGCTTGATTCTACTCAATCCCGTGCCCGTTCGTCTCCGGCATTCACGAACCATGCGGAATTTCCCGAATCCGGAGACCCCCCCTTGATCCTCACGTTACGTGAGGTTGTACGATACCATCGCGGCCACGGGTTCCGGGTCTATTGGCGGGGATTGCCATGCGGTTCGAAGCGATGAAGGTGGGCGAGCTGGCAAAGCGGACGGGACTGACGGTCCGGACGCTCCATCACTACGACGAGATCGGCTTATTGAAGCCCTCGCTGCATACCGAGTCGGGCCATCGGCTCTACACGGCCGATGATGTCGGGCGGTTGCAGCGAGTGCTCTCGCTCCGTCAGCTTGGCTTCTCGCTGGAAGAAACTGCGGGCTGCCTGGACAAGGCCGGATTCTCTCCCCTGGAGGTACTTCGCCTTCATGCCGCGCGGCTACGGGACCGGATCCGGTTGCAACGGAGGCTATGCGAGCGGCTGGAAGCCGTCGCCTCACGATTCCAGTCGGCGGAGGAGGTCTCCGCCGACGAACTTATCCGGACGATCGAGGAGATGACCATGATCGAGAGCTATTACACGCCCGAACAGTTAGAGGCCATCAAGTCTCGGGGCGAGCAGTTAGGGCAGGACCGCATCCAGCCATCGCAGGAAGAATGGGCCGATCTCATCGCCGATGTCCGAGCCGAGATGGACAGGGGCACCGACCCATCAAAGCCCGAGGTCCAGGCCATGGCGAGGCGCTGGATGGACCTGATCCAGGCGTTCACCGGAGGCGACTCCGGGATCGAACGATCGTTGGGTCGCCTGTGGAAGGAGCAAGGCGATACGCTCGCCGCCCAGCATGACAGCCGTTATGACCCGCGGGGCGTCATGGAGTACATCGGCCGGGCGATGTCGGCCGTCAAGGGGAACCCATGAGCCGGGGTCTGGTCGCGAGGCGATCGCCGCACCGAGGGAGTCCATCCGGCCCTCGCATGTGCCCAGCCTAGCGAGGCGAGAAGGCGATCGCCTTGCGCGATCAGGCCGATGGTAAGGCTCGGCCTGATTGGTCCCATGATCGTCTCGACCTTGACACCCGGCCGCCCCGGCTTTAGTCTAAATCAGGTCGATTCGAGGGCTTGGAATGCGCCTCGGCCCTCCATCGCCACCTTAGCTCAGTTGGTAGAGCACAGCTTTCGTAAAGCTGGGGTCCAGGGTTCGAGTCCCTGAGGTGGCTCTAGACGCAAATGCAAACGAACCTCGGACTTGCGACGCGTCAACATGGCTCAAAACGGACTGAAACCTCACTGCCCAAAACGGTAGCATACCGCAAAGTTGCAAGCAATGAGGTATCGTATGTCCAGCAAAAATGCGATGGCCGGCGTCCCGTCCTAACGCCGACATCGCGCCAGTGGGCAGGCTGTCGTTACTCTGAACGGGGTCGATCATTACGTCGGTCCATGGAATACAGCCCAATCCCGGGCGGAATTTGACCCAGGCTCAGAAGGTCCAGGCTCGATTGTCGCTCATCACCGAAGGGCTTGCCGTGGCCAACGGCGACCTGGCGAAGACGGCGGGCGGCGCGGCGAACCAGTCTCGCGAGCTATGGGGTTGGATCGGCAATCTGGCAACGACTCTGGGGGAGCCACTCCTGCCGGTCGCATCGAGCGCGCTGGGGCAACTCAATACCGGCCTGGTCGTGCTGTCGAACGTCTGGACCACGATGGGGAACAGTGCAATTTCGTCGGCAACGGCATCGATCGGCGGCCTGGCGCAGACGGCGTCGGCCGCCGGTCTGCTCCAGAAACCGGTTGCCTTCGTCGCCGATGCATGGCAAACTATGAAGCTGGGTTTCCTGGCGGCGCAAAGCTACATCACGTCAGGGATCGAGGTCATAATTAGGGGCCTGGTCAAGATCGAGCGACAACTCAACCGGATCGACAGTTGGGTCGGCAAGTCCAATGCAGCCGGAAGCTTCTTCGCGACCTGGCAGAACGACTTGAAAAATACTGTCTCAGGACCAATGGGGCGGCTTCATGAAGGAGCTGGTTAATCCACCGCCGAGCGAAGGGATAGATGCGCTCTTCCGGGACGCGGAGGCCAAAACCAGGGCGTTGCAAAACTCCCTTGCGGCAACCCCGGGGGCGATCACTTCCGGCCTGTCGATCACCGCGCCGGCGAAAACCACCCAGGCCACCGAATCGAAGCTCGCCAGTGCCATCGAGCGGGGTTCCCAGGAAGCCGCAAACATCGAGCTGCGGGCGCGGTACGGCGGCGGCCGGAACACGGCGGCGGATACCACGGCGAAGAATACCGGGTCGATCGACAAAAAGCTGGACGCGCTCCCCGTGCGGATCGGAGAGGCCATTGGCCGGGCGATCGGCGGCGGCCGGGGCCCCAAGTTCGGGCTCAATTTCTGACGGCTCCGCCAGCCCGCGACGCTCGCGCCGATTACCAGGACGGCCAGATCGGCGGGCGGGCGCCTCGATCGCTCCTACGCGATCGTAGGGGCTCGGAAATCCCGGGGGTGCATCCCCCATGCTGGAAATCCGGCCCGGGTCCTGCCGCTACGACTTCCCGCCCATGGGATGTATTCCTGCACGCTCCAACAGTGGTCGCTGATCTCGGCGCAACCCGTTTCCGGGCCAAGTGCTCGCGCCGGGAGGGCTTTCGGTGAACGGGCTCTGTCGTAGAAGGGCCGAGGTTCAGTTGACACTGTTCAGCAGTGGACTTCAGGACAGACAGCGCATAATCTCTGATCCTACAAGGAGATAGGCATTCAGGCCGACTGCTTTGAGCGGCAAAGTGTCAACTTTGTGCACGTCCCCTGAGGGCCGACATCCTTCGGACCAGGTGACTTGATGCAACTGCTTGCCTTGATCGTATTTGCTGGAAGTCTTGACCTCGCTTCGACACGACAGATCTCTCAGGTCGTCCCCCCGATGCGACAATCCCCGGTGAACGTCTACTGAATGTGCCGAACGGAATGATCGTTATCGGACACTGGAAGGTTCGGCCAGAGCGGTCCAGATGGTCACATTGGAGGACGCTTTGAACGTAGCGAATTGGGATATCGTACTGTTGATTGATGTCATTTCCGCATCGTTATCGGCGACTGAAGCGCCCGTCATGTCGCGCTGAGCTCTCACGAAGTTCGCGCCGACATTCGCCGTCCGGACATCCCGGATCGCGCTGGCCACCGCATCCGTCATGCATGGGGCAACCCGATGGAAGGCCCCATACATTAGCTTACCTCTCATCATGAAGGTTCCATCGTCGCAACCGGCTTCATAGAGCGCATCCGCGACTTCGTCGGTGAGATCGGGCACTCCGTCGAAAACCAGGATGAAATCGTGGTTGGCTTCCATTTCAAGCCCCCTGACCGTGTGTGCATGATTCTACGTATACCCGGATGTCCTTGGCGTGATTTTCCGGGTTCCGCGGTGTCGAGTATACCGACATCATACAGCCATCCCTGGCTTGCAAGGGACAGTAGATGCGTCCCCAGGAATGTGCATGTCCCTTGGATTTCTTGACGCGCTATCCCAGCGACTCCGCATACTTGATGGCGTCGGCGATGGGCCTATTAGGGTGGCGCATCACCGAATTATGGTGTCAGCGACCAAAAGCGTCAACAGAAAGGCCGCTCCCTGGGTCTGAGGGTCTGAGCCCAGGCGAGCGGCCATCAGCGTTGGTCATCGTGGCGCGTCGGCCGGTCACTTACTCGTTCCGGACCCGACAAGCGCGACGTCCGGATCGAGCCGCAGGAGCATCATGGCGTCAATGGCATTGATGCCGGCTCGCCCTCTCTCGTTTCTGGGCTCACATCGCCATCGTCTCTTGAGGGCGGCGATCGCCTTCCGGATGACTCACCGGCCGTCTCTCCATGGGGCGGGAACCATGCACTCGCCATCATTTATGCGACTACCGTTTACTATCGGATTTCCTTCTGACACGCGTAAGAGGGTTTTAGGCAGATACTGTCTTGGCTTGCCTTTGCGTGATTGACCTTGCCAGCAATTGCAGATGAAACTCGATTGACGTAAAGTAGTATCAGGTATTGAGGTTAAGTTCGCCAGCCAAGTCGCCTTGGCTTTTTTCATAAAGCTGGGGTCCAGGGTTCGAGTCCCTGAGGTGGCTTTCAACGCAAGTTTTGCGGAGCCAATCGTTTCGATTCCAGGCGATGAGGCCCATCCGTAGCCTATTCCGCTCGTGTCCGGAATAAGGGGCCTTGCAAATCCCCGCAAAGGATCGAGGCAGCGCCCTCATGTCCACCGCGTCCGTGTTTCCAGCGATTGCCGAGTTGCTGATGAACAACGACCGGGCCGTGCTCCACAACGTGCCCTGGGACGTGTACATGGCGATGCGCGATGACAAGGCTCACCGCCACCTGCGGATGGACTACTTCCGAGGGACCCTGGAACTCATGTCGCCGCGATATCGACACGAAAAATACACCGCCCGACTGCGACAATTCGTTATGAAACTGGCGGAAGTTCTCGACATTCCCTGTACAGAGTCGGGGTCGACCGCATCCCGTAGCGAGGAGGAAGGCGCGGGCAAAGAGGCCGATACGAGCTTCTACATCGCCCATGAGGCCCTGATCCGCGACAAAGAGGACATCGACCTGTCCGTCGACCCACCCCCTGACCTGGCGATCGAAGTCGATGACCACAACGATTCTGAGGGCAAGTTGCCCATCTACGCCGCCCTACGGGTGCCCGAGGTCTGGCGTTTCGACGCCCGGACCGGGGTGCTCTGGTTCGGACGCCTTCAAGACGACGGGACCTACCGTCCGATCGCGCGAAGCGAGTGCCTGCCCATGTTGACTCCAGAACGAGTCCTGGAAGCGATGGGCCGCTGCAAGGGTCTGCCGCATTCGCGTTGGGGCCGGGTGTTGCAGGAATGGATTTGCGGCCTGACGCCCTGAACGCGATTCGACTCGCCGCGATGATTGGATTGCCGCCGGAATCGCTTTTGATATACAAGAAACTCGCATTTGTCAGTATAACGGGCGAGCTGATTCCGGACCCTGAGGAGGGTGGCAAGCCTTTCTTTGTCATGGCCAGACGGGTACCCTCGACTCCAGCTTGACGTTCGTTTCTTGGCGTTCGAGCCGCCGGGAGACTCACCCGGCGATCGACGTCGATGACCTGAACGGTTCGTAAGGCAATTCGACTCACTCTGGAAGCAACCGCTCCGTTGAGGCGACGGATGCGGCCGTCGGTTATGCTGGTGGGCGTCCGACAGCGATCAACGCGGTCCGCCACCCAGGAGACGCTCCCATGAGTCGAGCCATGAATCGGACGATCCTCGGTCTGATGGCCGGATTGTCCTTCGGTATCGCCTTCGCCAGGGCCGATGAGCCTGCGTATGACCGGAAAGAAGACGTGATCTACGGGCGCAAGTTCGGCACGGCTCTCACCATGGACGTCTTCACGCCCAGGAAGGACGCCAAGGGGATCGGCGTGGTCCTGGTCGTCAGCGGCGGGTTTATTTCCTCGCACGACGCGATCCAGCCGGCGTTCATCCGACCGCTGACCGATCGAGGATACACCGTCTTCGCCGTCGTCCACGGCAGCCAGCCGCGCTTTACCGTCCCGGAGATCGTCCAGGACATGAATCGGGCCGTCCGGTTCATCCGCCATCACAGCAGGGATTACGGCATCGATCCGGCCCGGATCGGGATCTGCGGCGCGTCCGCGGGCGGTCACCTGTCGCTGATGCTGGGGACCGCCGGGGATGACGGGAAACCGGATGCCAAGGACCCCGTGGATCGGGAATCCAGCCGCGTGCAGGCAGTGGCCTGCTTCTTCCCGCCCACCGACTTCCTCAACTACGGCGCGTCGGGCAACAAGAAGATCCACGCCATCGACCATGGTCCGCCCTACCGGCCCGCCTTCGACTACCGCGAGTTGGACCCGAAGACGCGCCTCTCGGTGCCGATCACCGACTCCGCACGGCTCGAGGAGATCGCACGGCAGGTCTCCCCGGTCTACCATGTCACGCCCGATGATCCACCGACCTTCATCATCCATGGCGATAAGGATCCGCTGGTCCCGCTCCAGCAGTCCGAGGTGATCGTCGAGAAGCTCAAGAAGGCCGGGGTCGAGACGGAGCTGGTCGTCAAGCCGGGCGCCGGGCACGGCTGGCTCACCATCGGCCAGGACATCCCGAAGTTGATCGACTGGTTCGATCGGCAGCTCAGCAAGTCGAAGCCGAATCCAACCAAGGGGCAGGCTTCATCCGGCGTCGGTCCGGCCCCCAGGGTGAATTGAGGGCAGGGTCTCGATGGCCGGTCAGAACTCGCGGGCATAGCCGGCGGTCCATCCGCCGTCGACTGTGAGCATGTGGCCGTTCATGTAGCTGTTCTCCGGGTCGGCCAGGAATAGCGCGGCGACGGCGATCTCGCGGGTCTCGGCCGGCCGGCCCAGCGGGATGTGGGCGAGCATCTGCTTGACCGAGTCGTGGAACAGCCCCCCCTCGCCGTAGAAGAGCTGGCGGGTCCCCTCGGTCAAGGTCGAGCCGGGCGCGATCCCGTTGACCAGGATTCCGTGGGGCCCCAGCTCCAGGGCCATGGCCTTCGTCAGGTTGACCACCCCGGCCTTGGCCGCCACGAAGGCGCACTGGAGCCGCAAGGGGACCAGCCCGGCGATCGAGGCGATGTTGATGATCCGTCCCGAGCCCTGCGACCGCATCGCACGCGCCGCGAACCGGCTCACCTCGTAGAGACCCGTCAGATCCACGGCGAGGATCCGGTCCCACTCCGGGCGCGGGAACTGGTCGATCGTCACGCGGTGGGCCATCGTGTTGACGCCCGCATTGTTGACCACGATATCCAGCCGCCCGCAGGTCGCGACGATCCAGTCGATGGTTTTCTCGATGTCCTCGGATCGCGTGACATCGAGCGCCCGCCCCAGGGCGTCCGGCACGCCCGACGCCGCCTCGCACGCACCGGCCTCGTCGATGTCCGTGTAGACGACCCGGCAGCCGTTGGCGGCGAATTCGTCGGCGATCGACCGGCCGATCCCGCGGGCCGCTCCGGTCACGAGGCTGACCTTTCCCGATAAGTCGCAACGCATGGTCCGGACTCCTTCACGAGATCAACCATGGGCCTGGGTTCTCGATGAGTCGAGTGAGCGTCTGAAGAAATCGGGCGGCGGGGGCGCCGTCGACGATGCGATGGTCGAAGGTCAGGCTCAGGCCCATCCGCTCGCGTGCGACGACCTGGTCGCCCGACATGACCGGCTCTCGGGCGATCCGGCCCATGCCCAGCACGGCGCACTCGGGGAGATTGATGATCGGGGTGAACGTCTCGACCCCGAAGGGACCGAGGTTCGTGATCGTGAACGTGCCGCCTTGCATCTCGTCCGCCCGGAGCCGTCGCTCCCGGGCGCGTCGGACCAGGTCCCGCGCGCGGACGACGATCTCCCCGAGGCCGAGGGCCGCCGCGCTCCGGATGACCGGGACGAGCAGGCCCTCCTCCGTGTCGACCGCGATCCCGATATTCGGCTCTTCCGGGATCAACAGGCGATCCCCGGCCCATCGGGCGTGGAGCATCGGGTGTTCCTTCAGGGCCATCGCGGTCAACTTCACGACGAACTCGGTATATCCGGGCAGCTCCCGGCCCGGCGGCGAGGCGGCCTTGAACTGGGCGCGGAGGTTCACGAGGTTCGTCGCATCCACCCGGGTGTTGAGGGTGACCGGTGCCGTGGCTAGACGGCTCTCGACCATCCGCGCGGCGATCGTCCGACGCGTCGGCCCGATGGGGACAGCCTGGCCTGGTATCGACGCGACGTCCAGGTTCGGCACGGGTGCCGGACGATGATCGGCCCCGACCTGTGCGGCCGCGAGGACGTCGACCTTGCGGATTCGACCGGTGCAGCCGCTGCCGAGGAGCCGCGTCCAGTCGACGCCGAGCTCGCGCGCCAACCGGCGGGCCAGCGGAGAACTCCGAGGCCGATCGTGGCGATCGGGGTCGGCGGCCAGCTTGGTCGCGGTGACTGCCGAGGTGACGGCCGCTTCGCGCCGGACGACATTCTCGGGGGCTTCCGGAACGCTTGCCGGCTCGGCCTCTCCCGGGGCGAGGAGGAATCCGATCAGCGTCCCCACGGCGATGGTGTCCCCGGCCTGCGGCGTCGGGCTGGCGATACGGAGGATTCCCGGGTCGCTCGCTTCGACGTCCTGGGTCGCCTTCTCCCCCTCCAGGGTGAAGAGCGGATCGCCGGCGCGGATGGTCTCGCCATCCTGCTTGAGCCAGCCGACGAAGACTCCCTGCTCCATGTTCCAGCCGAGCCGGGGGATGGTGATCGCGATGGGCATGGGCGTCGGGCTCACTCCCGGATGAGGTCGCGGATGGCGCGGGTGATCGCTTTTGCGTTGGGGATCACGGCCGCTTCCAGGGGGGGACTATAAGGCGTCGGTGTGTGCAATCCGTTGATGCGACGGATCGGGGCGTCGAGGTCGTCGAAGCCGGCGTCCGCCATCCGGGCCGCGATCTCGGCGCCCACCCCGAAGGGTGCGAAGTCCTCGTCGACGATCAGTAATCGCCCGGTCTTGCGGACCGATTCGTGGATCGTCTCGAAGTCCAGCGGCGCGATCGTGCGCGGGTCGATCAGCTCGACCGAGATTCCCTCGCGCTCCAGGTCTTCGCGGGCCTTCAGGACCTCGTGGACCATCTTCGCCAGCGCGACGACCGTGATGTCCGAGCCCTCGCACACAACGGATGCCCGGCCGAACTCGATCTCGTACTCTTCCTCCGGAACGGGGCCCTTCACGCCGAGGATCTCGCGGTGCTCGATGAACAGGACCGGATCTCGGCAATTGAGTGCCCGCTTGAGCAGGCCCTTGGCGTCGTAGGGGGTGGAGGGGAGGACCACGCGCAGGCCCGGGAAGTGGGCGAACATCGCATAGTAGTTGCCCGAGTGGTGCGTGGCCGCCGAGTGGCCGATCCCGACGCAGCCCCTCAGCAGGACGGGCATCTCGATCCGCCCGCGGCTCATGTACTGGATCTTGGCGATCTGGTTGAGAATCTCGCCAACAGCATCGAGGGCGAAGTCGATGAACATGAAATCGACCAACGGATGCGTGCCTGTCATCGCCGCGCCTCCGGCGAGCCCGGTGAACCCCCGTTCGGAGATCGGCGTGTCGCAGAGGCGGACCGGCCCGTACCGGTCGAAGAGGCCGGTCGTCGTGGCGAAGTTGCCGCCCCGCTTGCCGATCCCCTCGCCCAGCACGAAGATCCGGGGGTTCTTCGCCATCTCTTCCGTCAGCGCCTCGAGGGTCGCCTTCATGTAGGTTAGCTCGCGACCGACGGCTTGCGGGGGCGTGTTGCGGATGGGGACCTTCGATCGCGATTCGACCGACGGATCGGCGTAGACGTGATTGGAAGCCGTGGCGGGGCTCGGCCAGGCACTCGACTCGGCGAAATGCATGGCAGCGCCGATCTCCGACTCGACCCTCGCCTCGATGAGTTCGAGTTCGGCTTCGCCCGCGAGCGACTCCTCGACGAGCATCCGGCGGAGCCTCTGGATCGGGCATCGGGTCTTCCAGAGTTCGACATCCTCGCGCGTCCGATAGGTGTAGTCGCCCATGCCCTCGGCGTGGGGGCGGGTCCGGTAGGTCTTGCACTCGATCAGCGTGGCGCCCTCGCCGCGTCGGGCGCGCGCGACGGCCTCATGCGCGGCCTCGTAGACGGCCAAGACGTCGTTGCCGTCGACCTCGATGCCGGGCAGGCCGTAGGATTCCGCCCGGCCGGCGACCCCGGGGTTGCCGGCGGCGTACTGGAACGGGACCTCGGTGGCGAACTCGTTGTTCTCGCAGACGAACAGGACCGGCAGCTTCCAGATGCCGGCCAGGTTCAGTCCTTCGTGGAAGGCACCGTTATTCACGGCGCCGTCGCCGAAGAATGCGACGGCGACCCGGTCGGACTGGAGGAGCTTGAAGCTGTAGCCGGCCCCGGCGGCCTGGAGGATGCAAGGGCCGACGATCCCGCTGGTGCCCATCATGCCGACTTCGGGCGCGAAGAGGTGCATGCTCCCGCCCCGGCCGTAAGAACAGCCGGTCTCGCGCCCCATCAGCTCGGCGGCCAGGGCCTCCGGCTTGACCCCCTTGGCCAGCGCATGACCATGGCCGCGGTGCGTGCTGAAGACCACGTCGTCCGCGTGAAGATTCGCGCAGACGCCGACGGCGATCGCCTCCTCGCCGACATACGTGTGACAGGCACCGTGCACCAGCCCTCGCTGGTGGGCACGCGCCAGGTGCTCCTCGCAACGACGGATCGTCAACATCTGCCGGTACAGGGCGAGCAGCCGCTCAGGCCTCAACTCCGCGCGAATCGTCACGGTCGCCATCGGTCGGTCACCCCTCGCTCGCCTCGACCAGCACGACGCCCTCAAGCCAACGCCGGGCGATTCGACGCCCGCGGCGTTCCATTGTACAGATGGGGATGCTCGACGCCAGGGTGATGCCGAAACCGTTTCGAGGTGCTGCCATGAGCCCGCCGGCGCGGGTATGATCGGAGATCGTCAGGGCAAGGCTCATCACGCCTCGAATCTCGTGCACGAAAGGAGCCGGTCATGGACTCATTCTCCCCGCTTTCCCGCAGGGGTTTCGTCGGCCTCGCCGCTTCGGCCGCGGCGCTCTCGCCACTGGTTGGGCGCGCCAGGCCGGCCTACGCCCAGGCCGCTGGTCCCGGCGCCGACCCCTGGCTGGGTCTGAAAGTGGGCGTGGCTTCCTATAGTTACAGTAGGCTGCCCCTGGAGGCCGCCATCGCGGGGGTTCGGCGCGTCGGGGTGACATACGTCTCGATCAAGGACGCTCACCTGCCGATCAAGAGCACGTCCGACGAGCGCAAGGCAGTCGCCAAGAAGTTTCGCGACGCGGGCATCACGCCCCTGAGCTGCGGCGTGGTCGGCATGACCGACGACGAGTCCCAGCTCCGCAACGCATTCGAGTATGCGCGCGACGCATCCATCCCCACCATCGTCTGCAAGCCGACCCGCGAATCGCTTTCGACCCTCGACAAGCTGGTCAAGGAGTTCGACATCAAGCTGGCCATCCATAACCACGGCCCCGAAGACAAAGTCTGGCCCTCGCCGTTCGACGCTTGGGAGGCCATCCAGAAATACGATGAGCGGATCGGAGTCTGCGTCGACGTCGGGCATACGACGCGATGCGGAGTGGACCCCATCCGGGCGATCCGTGCTTGCTCGGAACGCCTCTACGACGTGCACCTCAAGGACCTGTCGAGTCGAGAGGGGAAGTCCCAGCCGGTCGAAGTCGGGCGGGGCGTGCTCGACGTCCGCGGCATGCTACGGGCACTCCTCGACATCGGTTATAAGTACCATGTCGGCCTCGAGTACGAGAAAGATATGAAGGATCCGATCCCTGGCGTGGCCGAGAGCATCGGCTACATCCGCGGCACCCTGGCGGGCATGCGGTCGAGCTAATGAATCTGCGGGCAGGAACCCCGCGACCCGGCGCCTCCGGGCGATCGGCCGCGGGTTCCTCCATCACGGTCGCGATTCGTCCGGAAGCGGCGTCCCAACGGTACTCGATTTCAGGGCGATGCCCAGTTCCCTCGATAATTCCTCGACGCTGGTCCGGACGTCCTCCGGCAGCACGATCCCCCGTTCGAGGGACTGTTTCCGCCGCTCCCACTCGATCTCGCCGGGCAGATAGACACGATCCGCTCCCTCGGTCCGAGGGGACTCGCGGATCTCTCGGGCCAGCGCGTCGACACGACGCTTGAATGCGTCGAGTGGCATCATGGCCCCGATGTTGACCGCGATGAAGGCGGCCCCGTGCAAGGTCGGCACGGAGGGATCTCCGACGATCCAGGGGACGACATGGCGGGTGATCGCCGCCCCCGTGAGGACGGCCGCCAGCGTCTCGATCAAGAGCGCGAGGCCGTAGCCCTTGTGGTCGGCCATCGGGGTCAGCGCACCGCCGGCCAGGAAGGCGGCCGGGTCGGTCGTGGGCCGGCCCTCGACGTCGACGACCCAGCCCTCGGGGATGAGCTTGCCCAGTGCATGGGCGGCGGAGACCTTCCCTCCCGCGACGGTGCTCGTGGCCATGTCAAGCAGGATCGGCAAGCTCGACCCGGTGGGCACGGCATAGGCGAGCGGGTTGCTGCCGGTGACGCGGCCCCTGGCCCCGGGCGCCGTCACGCTCGGCGTGTCGTTGGCCATGGCCAGGCCGATCATGTCTTCCGCGGCAGCCAGGGCGGCATAGTAGCCGGCGGCGCCGAAGTGGCAGCTATTGAAGACGCCCGCATACCCGATCCCGCACGCGCGTGCCTTCTCAATCGCCGCCCGCATCGAGAACGTCGAGGTCACCATGCCCAGTGCGGAACCGCCGTCGACGATCGCCCAGCCCGGACCTTCCGACGTGATCCGGGGATGGGCATCGGCCCGGATTCCCCCGGCCTGAATCCGACGGATGTAACCGCGGAGGCTCTTCACGCCGTGCGTGAAGACGCCCCATGTGTCGGTCGTCACCAGGACGTCCGCCGTGGTCTGCGCATCCGCCTCGCCGACGCCCACCTTCGTGAGCGCGTCGATGCAGAACGTCCGCAAGTCGTCTGCCGTAACTGGCCGGTTCATCGGGTCGCCTCGTGACATCACTCAGGAGCCCTCGCCGTGAGCCCGAGAACTGACCCTGTTGACGACGTTTGACAGCGGCTCGCCTCGCAGCGCCCTGGCGGCGGTCTCGGCGGCGGTGGTGCGGAGTCTTGCGACCGCAGGCCCGCTCGCGGAGGCGACGTGAGGCGTGAGAATGACGTTGTCCATCCCCAGCAGCGGGTGGCCGGCCGGGATCGGCTCGGGGTCGCAGACGTCCAGACCCGCGCCGCCGACTGCACCGGACTGGAGGGCCTCGATCAGGGCATTCGTGTCGACCAGGTCGCCGCGGGCCACGTTGATGAAGAGGACGCCCGGCTTCATCATCCGGAAAGCGTTGATGTCGATCATCCCCCGCGTGGCGGGGGTGGAAGGGCAGTGCAGCGTGATGACATCGGCGGTCCGCAAGAGCTGGTCGAAGGTGACCGGCAGACACCCCGTTCGCTCGATCTCGTCCTGCGCCACAATCGGGTCGGCAACGATCGTCATGCAGCGGAAGGGGCGCAGGCGCTCGGCCACCGCCCGGCCGATGCGGCCGAAGCCGACGATCCCGACCGTCAGCGACTTGAGCGCGTGCAGGGCATGCAGGGGGGCACCCGATCCCCATCGTCCGCTCCGGACCCGGTCGCGATGGGCGATGAAATGACGCGTCAAGGCCAGGATCAGGCCGACGGTATGGTCGGCGACCTCGTCGATGCAGTAATCCGGCACATTACAGACCGGGATGCCCCGGGCCCGGGCCGCGTCGAGGTCGACGTTATCGACCCCGATCCCGTATCGGACGATCGCCCGGGCACGCCCCATCGCCTCGATCACGCGGGCGTCGATGGGGGCGAACTGCGTGATGACGCAATCCGCATCGGCGACCAGCGTCACGAGTGAGCCGGGCTCATCCTTCACGTAAGGCCCGACGACCTGACAGCCGATCGGCTCGAGGATGGCCCGCTCCACGTCGAGCGAGTCGAATGTGTAATCAGTGACGGCAACCTTCATGATGTCTCTCCGGATCGGGAAGCCCCGACGCGCCCGACCCGGCGGTACGCCGGAGGCCAGCGAATCCGCCGATCATAATTCTGACTCGGGATCGGACGCCAGATGCTGGTCCATTCCGAGAGGTGTTTCCCTCCCACGAGTTTGGGGGAATCGTGCTTCCCCTCGCCAGGACACACGAATCCGCCGATCCAGCCGGCGCCTTGGTTTGCTCGAAGCCTGGATTCTTCCCCCATCATCCGACCGGAAACGGGCGGTGAGGTCAGTCGTCGAAATTCTTGATCAGGCGATAATAGAATTTGACGACGTCGACGAATCCCTGGCGCGCGATCCTCTCATCGATCCCGTGAATCCGATCCAGATCTTCCGACGCGAGTCGGAGGGGCAGGAAACGGTAGACTTCGTCGGTCAGGCCCTCATAGAAACGGGCATCGGTCCCGGCGATCACCAGGTAGGGGACCACCACGGCGCCGGGGAAGGTCTGGCGGATGGTCGTCCGGAGCGTCTCGTAGGCGGGCGTGTCACTGAGAGAGACGCGCGTCGCCTCGAACACTTCCGAGTACTTCTCGGCATCGGCGAACTCGACCCGGACACGCGGATCGTCGATCACTCGCCTCACATGCTCCAGGATATGCCGGCTGTTATCGCCGGGTAGAGGCCGGAAGTTCACGATCGCCGACGCCGAGTCCGGGAGGACGTTGTCCTTGGTACCGCCCCGGATCAACGTCACCGCAGCGGTGGTACGGACCAGCGCGTTGGTGGTGGGCGACCTCGCGAGTCCCCATCGGATCAGGCCGCCGAAGAGCCAGTCGTTGACCAGCAAGAGGCGCGGGACGAAGGGGAGTTCGGGGCCGAGGGCGGCGATTGTCCCCCGGGCGATCCCGTCGGTGCGAGCGGGGAACGGGTTATCTTCGAGGCTTGCGATCGCCCGGGCGAGGATGCCGATGGCCGTGTGCTGTGGGGGCATCGAAGAATGTCCGCCGTCGGCCCTGACCGATAGCTCGACGTCCACGTAACCCTTCTCCG
This sequence comes from Isosphaeraceae bacterium, assembly GCA_052148775.1. GTDB lineage: Bacteria > Planctomycetota > Planctomycetia > Isosphaerales > Isosphaeraceae > CAVZRC01. The sequence continues at coordinate 15,417 of JBKQHM010000799.1, forward strand.
CGACGCCAACCGGTGCGAGCGCCGTGGCGATTCCCGGCACGACGCCCTCGAGCACATAGGAGCCTTCATCGATGACGCACTCGGGATGGATCCCCCTGTCTTCCAGCAATCGGACGAGCTTCCTCGCGCCGTTCTTCCCCCCGACTTCCTCGTCGCGCCCGAATGCCAGTATGAGGGTCCGCCGGGGCTGGAAGCCCTCGATCAGGAGATGTTCGACCGCCTCGAGTATGCCGACGACCGTCACCTTGTCGTCGAGCGTCCCCCGGCCGTAGATGAAGGGCTTCGTCCTGTCCGGGTCGGCGTTGAATGCGAGCGTCTCCCAGTCGCCTGTCTCACCCCGGGATGACCCGTCACGAGACTGCTCCCCCGGGGACGCCGTCGCCGAGGATGGGCTCATTTCTCCCGATCGCGCAGACTGGGGAGCACCAACCTTTGTCGATTCCTCCTCGACCCGGGCCGGCACCACGTCCATGTGGGCCAGGAGCAGGAGGGGCTTCCGATTCTCGTCCGTCCCCTTCCAGGTGATGAGGAGATTACCTTCCGGCTCCTCCCATTTCAATCGGTTGCGAACCTGCGGATAGTTCTTCGCGAGGTAATCGCGCAGCTTCGCGAGCTCGGCCGCCTCGCGTTTGGTCGGTATGGGGTGCGAGACGGTGTCGATGTGGATTACGCCGGCGAGTCGTCGCACCGCCGCATCTTCGTCGACCGCAAGATCCACGGCTTTCGGCACCCGGGCCGGACCCGATCGGAGCAATACCGTCCGCGTGAGGACCACGGCGACGACGACCAGGAAGGCCAGCACGGCGATCCCGACGAGCCACTTGAGGTGCCGGAACGACTGCGGCGCGTAAGAGACGGCTGCCCCGATCCCGACCAGGAAGTCCCCCGGCATAAACAGCAGGAGCGGCATCGAGGTCGCGAGGCCGAGTGCGAGAGCCCCGACCGACCATTCGATGGCCGGATTCCAGGCGAGCCCCGCGAGACCGAGCGCGGAAGCGGCCAGCAGCGCCATGCCGGCGACCGTCGAGAGGATCCCGGGGATGACCGCTCCCCGACGATAGGCCAGCAACGCGGGCGCCGCCGCCAGCTCGGCGATCGCGAGCGAGCCCCACTTGGCGAGCGAGGCCGTCCGGATCGTCCGCGCCATCGGGTCGTTGAGGCTCGCGATGTCGGAATCCAACACCAGGAGGATGCCGAGATTCTCGAACACATCGCAGATGGCCGCGGCGGTCGCGGTCAGGACGACGACGGCGGTACAGATCCGCGCCCCTGGCCACCGAGACGCGAATTGGATCCGCCCCAGTCCGAGTAAGAGGAGCCAGTAGGTGACGATAAACGGCCAGTCCTCATCGATCTGCCGGCGCATGACCCTACGGTTCTGCGTCCCGATCGGATCGCCGAGGATCGACCGGACCTCCTCGGCCGACCGGACCAATTCCATCGCCAGGATCGGCGAGCTGAACTGCTGCGGAGGTCGGGGCGGAGGGTCGAATGTCTGCGTCTGCTGCATCCAGACCGATATCCCCGCCAGGACGAGGATCAAGATGCCCGAACCCCGTGCGATCGTTCTCATTATGAATACCCCGACGTCGGCGGAGATCGGCGATCGCAGCCAAGTGCTTCATTGGGCATCCCAGGAGCGCCGATCGCGATTCGTCTTCGCTTCCGCGTGCGAGTATAGCGTTGAACGGTCGCGCGTGGCGCTCCTTCGAGGCCGAGTCGCGTGCGTCGCGGACCCCACCAGACCCCGGCATCGGCCCATCATCCCAGCTTGAGGAGCGTGCAGGTCCATGAATGATCCCGGTCGTCGGTCGGGAAGACGCGCTTGAAGTCGTACCGCGCGAAGAAGTTCACCCAGTTGGCGAATTCGATGTCGCTGTCGTTCGGGGCTGGCACTGGATAACGGACCCAGAGAGGCCGACCGCCGACCGATTCTCGGATCCGAGCCACCAGCTCCCGCGTGAGGCATTGGGAAGCGAGGCCGGCCGTGCGAAATGGGGGGCGTACCCAGACGAACAACTCGACCGGGCTGGGGTCGAGCTCCGGCTCGGGGTGATCGTCGAATGTCGATACGAGGATGATCCCACTGGAGATCCGCTCGTCTTCCGGCGCGTCGGCGGCCGTCTCGTGACCGGAGGGTGCCTGGACGATCAGCCAGACGGGAATTTCGGGCAGGCCGAGCCGGGACGCCCGCCCGATCAGTTCGGTCAGGCCACGACCGCTCGATATATCCTTGGGCCACTCGCGCCCGAACTCCTCATCGAGCCGCTTGAGCGCCCGATCCTCCGACTCCATCAAGGAACCCGGCCAGCCCGAGAGGCGGATCAGGGACAGCCTGGCCGTGCTGAGGTTGAGCTGGGTCTCGCAGAAATCCACGAAGTCCGAACCGAACTCGGACCGGATGGTCGGCCAGATGCGACGGAACGCGTCGGAGGTGCTCCAGCGACGGAAGGTGTTCAACCATCCCCGGTTCATCGGCAGCGCGGAGTACCGTTTCAGCCCGAGCGAGATCCAGGCGTCTTCCATCATCTGGAGCATCCGGCCGACGGCGAACAGGTCCGCACGGGCGGCCTCGGAGGGGTCCGGAGCGGCGGGACCGCGGCCATCGCCGATGCCGTCGCGTTCGCGGGGCGGGGGGAGCTCGGGATAGAGATCGCCGCTCAGTCCGCCCAGTTCGGGGCGAGAGCCGAGTTCGCTCTGTAGCGATGCCCAGGCCCTCGACAGCTCGAGGAACTGCTCGTTCAGCGCCTCGGGCGCCTCGGTCCAGAGATTCTGCAGCTTGGAGAACAGGCGCGGGACATACTCGAGGTGGGGCACCCTCCTCGGATCGGAATAGGGTTCATCCGTCTGCCGGACCGCATCGGAGAATACGGCCGAGGCGATGTGATCGCCGAGGCATCGATAACATTCGAACACTTCCTCGTCGAACGATTGGAGGAGGTCGGTCGGCTGGTGGGGGAATCGCTCGTCCTTGCGTGCGTACTTCTGGAGGTCGGGCGGCTCGTCGCCGGTCAGCGAGATCTTGACGTAGACGAGGACCCCGGGGATCTCCCCCCGGTCCACGTCGTCGTAGCGAATCCGACCGATGACCAGGTGGGCCCGCGTGAGTCGATCGGGCCCCTCCATTCTCAGGGGCGCGGTGTCGATCTGGATGCGGACCCCGAAGTCGATCCGGCAGAGGCGGATCAGCGCCGCGAGGTTGTCGTTAGAGGGGTCGCCGTCCTCGCCCGAATCGAGCGAGATGATATAGCGGCAGCGTCGGCGGATCAGCTCATAGACACCTAGATTCTCGAAGTGCCCACCGTCGGAGATATGCACGAATTCGCCGCGCCCGTCGGTCTGCCCGAAGAACTCGGTGAGCAGCAATTTGCCGAATCGGGGACTCTCGGCCGTCCAATCCTTGGGCTTCGGCTTCTGGATCCAGTAGCCGAGCCGGGCGTTGAAGATGGTCAGGAGCGCCGTCAGAGGCGCGGACTGGTAGAAGCTCATATTCGGATCGACGGCCGCTCCGGAGATCGAGATCGCCCGGCCGAGCGTCAAGTTCGGGTCCACGGATCGATCGGGGCTCGTCGGATCCAGTTTCGCATACCCGACGGTCTTCGCGCCACAGTAGAGCGACGAGAGCAGGAACGACTCCCCCTTGCGGTCGCGCCAGTCCAGTTGGTCGTCTCCGACGAGGTTGAGCGTCGTGTTGATGAGCAGGTGGGGGCCCCAATCCCGGCGATCGGCGCCGGCATCATCGGCGCCGATCCGCAGGTCGCGGAGATCGAGGTCGTCCCGAGGGTCGAAGCCGGTGATGGGATTGGGGTCGCGGACCGGCGGTTCGGGAGTTCAACCTGGTAGTTGCCGCTCGGGTCCGGTGGCATGGTTGCCACTACTCGAGGATAGAGCATTTGCAGCCGTGACGGATCCCAGTTTTCAATCAGGGATTGCGGAACATTGGTCAGCATGCGGAACATCAACTGAATGTTCTTGACCGAGTAGAAGTATTTGATGTTAG
>JBKQHM010000800.1:0-3743 GCA_052148775.1 Isosphaeraceae bacterium
GGGCGTCGCGAGCTGCCGCAACTGCCGGACTTCACCCGGCTCCCGCAATGGGCCTGCGGCCACGACACCGTGGCGGCCCCGAGTCCTGCCATCGGAGGCGGGGTGAGCGATCCGTCCATCGCGGCCCTGCCACCCTCCGGACCGGCCGTCGGAGCGGCGGTCCCGCCCGATGGGAGAGCTCCCCTGCCCCTCGATGGGACGAACCCCCGAGCGGGAGCCGGCGGCGCCTCACCGCTTCCATCCCGAGTTGTCCAGCCGCCGGCGGTGCCCCGGCCCGCCGGGCCGCCGGGCCGGCCGCCGACGTCCCCGAGCGGTTCGGAGGGCTACCCGACCGCCTGGCTGCAACGCTCGCGTGCCGGGGTCATCGATCCGGCGGTGCTGATGGAGTCCGACTTCGGCGAGGAGAGGAATCATGAAGGTCAGGATGGCTAGCCCGACGGCGACGATTCGTCAGGCGGGAACGCCCGACCGACCGATCTGCCGAAGTCCGCACATGGTGGCGAAAAGACGGCCAAGCGAGGATCCTGTCATGGCCCGAACGGCTCGACGATTGCTGACCGTGGCGTTCCTGGGGGGGGTGCTGGCGATGCCATCGGCCCGTGCCCAGGCCCCGGCCCCTCCGCCCGGTGCCGCGACACCCGCCCCGCCGATCCGGAATAACGTCGCCGACATCGTTGAAGCCCTTCCGGCTCCGCTGCCCGATTCGTCGCCGACGGCGGACGGCGCGTGGGAACCCCCGTTATTGCAGTCCCTTCCCCACCCGCCGGACCAGCCCCTCTCGTTGTTCCAGCCGGCTCCCCCGCCCGGTCCGCCGCCGCCGGACTTCGAACGCTACTTCGAGGTCGACCCACTGCTCGATCCTCCACGATGGGGGAATCCGACCGGATGGTTCACCGACTTCGATCTCGGAGTGATCCAGCCCCACGTCAACTTCGGCCAGATGAGATTGATCAACTCCTTGAAGGTCCCCAGCGGCCAGAGAGCGAACGTGGCACCGGGTGCCGGCAAGCTCCCCTGGACGGTGGCCCCGCGGTTCGAAGTCGGTTACCGACTCCCGTCGGGTTTCGGCTCGCTCGCCTTCTCCGATCGGTTCTTCAACTCGTCGGGGACCGGCTCGTTCGTCGGGCCGGCGGGCGCGACGTCGCGGACGACCAGCCTCGGCATCAATTACTCGGACTGGGATTACATCAGTCGCGAGTTCACCCCGTGGGATACCGAGCGGACGAACTGGAGCCTGGATTGGCGCGTCGGCGTCCGGCTGGCCGAATCCTGGACCGATGTCCGGGTCGACAAGCCGTTTTCCGCGGCGGCCTCGACCAATGGCGTCTTCATCCAGGGGGATAGCAACTACACGGTGGGGGCCGGCCCGCACTTCGGGCTCGCCCTGGAACGCAAGGACCTCCCGTCGGGGCTCTCGTTCATCGCCAAGATCGACATCGCCGACACGTTCGCACGCGACCGGCAGCTCTTCGCCGCGTCCACCACGACCTTGACCGCGGCCGGGGTGCCGGAGCGGGGCGCCTATACGCAGAATTTCTGGAGCCAGATCCCGATCTTGAACTATCAAGTCGGGATGGGCTGGCAGCCGCCGGCGAATCCCAACATCGCCCTCTACGTGGGATACGTGTACGAGTTCTGGTTCCAGTATGCGTCGAACATGGAATACACCAATTCCTACACCACCCAGGGTGCGACGCGCGGCTCGATGAGCAATCAAGGCCTGGTCTTCCGTTTCCACTGGAAGTGGTGACATCCCGCGACGTCGTCGGGCATGTGCCCTTCCGCCCGATCCCCGGCCTTCCGGGCGGCCTCTCGTTCTCTCTTACGCCATGGGTGGCGTTCACTCTTGAGGGCGGAGATCGTGATCAGACTACTACTCCTGCTCTCCGGCTTGCTACTCCCGCTCAGCGGCTGCGCCTGGGCCGTGCGCGACGCGACCGACCACACGGTGCGCGACCAGGTCGCACACCCATTCGATATCGCCCCGAAATCCTCCAGGTCGCCCTCCGAGGCGGACCCGAAGGTGGGCACCCCCTCGACCGCGCGATCCGGAGAAGAGCCCGCATCGAAGCGGGGCGAGCACGCCGTCCTCTTTGCCAGCATTTCCTCGGCCCCTCGGTCGATCGATCAGGCCGCTCGCTTGCCCGACATGCCGGCCGGAGCGCGGACCGTCCCCGGGAAGGGATCGCATCCGGAACCGGCCCGAACAGACACACCCTTCAAGGATGACGAGGTCGTGGCCGCGGCGTGGACACAACCAATGCCGGGTCCCGGTGGCTCAGTGGCCCCGCAGCGCAAGCTCGACATGGAGATCTCGCCGCGACTCCCGGGGTCGGAGGCGCCGCGAATCCTGGTGCCGCGCGAGACGACCGCGGCGGAGCGCGCCATCGACCGCATCTATCCCGAGCTCCCACCCCTGCCGGTCGCGCCGAACGTGCTGCCGGGTCCGGGCGGAAAGCCATACACCCTGGCCGACTTCCAGCGACTGGCCGCCGAACACAGCCCGGCGCTCCGCCAGGCCGCCTCGGACGTCGAGGCGGCCAGGGGCAACCTGATCCAGGCGAAGACCTACCCCAACCCGATCACCGGCTACTTCCAGGACATCGCGGCTACCAGCAACTCGGGCGGTGTCCAGGCCGGCTTCGTCAATCAGCCCATCATCACCGGCGGCAAACTGAAGCTCGGCGCGGCTGCGGCCCAGAAGGACCTGGACAACGCCGTCCTCGCCTTGAAACGCGCCCGCAGCGACCTCGCCACCGCGGTCCGCAACGCCTATTTCACCCTGCTGGTCGACGTCGAGACCCTGGTCGTGACCCGGGCGCTGGCGCAGCTCAGCGACGAGATCTATCGGCTCCAGACCGGGTTGTTGCGGGGCGCGCAAACCGCCGCCTATGAGCCGACGGCCCTGCGTGCGCAGACCTACACCAACCGCCTGGCGTACAAGCAGGCGATCGCGTCCTACATCTACGACTGGAAGGCGCTGGTGGCGACCCTCGGCTTGCCCCAGCTCCCGCTCTCGGAGGTCGCCGGCAAGGTCGATCGGTTCATGCCCTACTACGACTACGACACGATCCGCACTTACATGTTGCAGAACCACACCGATATCCTGACCGCCCGCAACGGCGTCAGGAGGGCCCAGTACGTCCTGAAGCTGAACCAGGTCACCCCGGTCATCCCCAATCTCAATGTGTACTTGACCCTGGAGAAGGATTTCATCAACCCGCCGCACGGGACGTTCCAGACCCTCGCGCTCGGCTTCCCGCTGGCCTTCTGGAACCAGAACAAGGGGAACATCATCGCCGCCCAGGGCGCGCTGGTCCGTGCCGGCGAAGAATCGCACCGCGTCGGGGTCACCCTGACCAATAACCTGGCCCTGGCCTACGAAGGCTACCGGAACAACCTGTACGCCATGGAGTACTACCGACGCAACATCCTGCCCAACCTCGTCCGCTACTATCGGGGCGTCTTCGCGCGCCGTCAGATCGACCCGAACTCCTCCTTCGGCGACCTCGTGTTCGCCCAGCAGAACTTCTCCTCGAACGTCCAGGCTTATCTGGGCATCCTCCAATCGCTGTGGACATCGGTGGTGGGCGTGGCGGACTTCTTGCAGACCGACGACCTGTACCAGTTGGGAGGGCGTCGCGAGCTGCCGCAACTGCCGGACTTCACCCGGCTCCCGCAATGGGCCTGCGGCCACGACACCGTGGCGGCCCCGAGTCCTGCCATCGGAGGCGGGGTGAGCG
>JBKQHM010000801.1:0-15758 GCA_052148775.1 Isosphaeraceae bacterium
TGAGCGGGGTGTGGAAACGGGGCCCGGTCGACAAGACAGAGACACCGCGCCACACCTCGACTCTACTCAAACCACGATTGAAGCGCTCTCAGTGCTGGATTCTCAAGCCTTCCCGTTGAAACGACCAGCATAATCGCCGTGGGATCGCCCGACAAGTTCGAGGCCACCAAGTTGATAAGCGGGAATCGTCCATTTTTTCCGCATCCAAGATCGAACCAGCAGAAATGCCCCCGTCCGTGGAGGACCCGTCGCCGAGCCCCGAGCACTGCCGAGCCGGCGATCGCGAGACAAGGACGACGGCGGCCCGGCGGCCCTCGATGTTGTGGGGCACGGGGCCTCGCCTCTGGGGCCTCTTGCCGTGCTTTCTCGCCTTGCGTCGATTGACTTCTCCGAGTAAGGTCTCGGGCGTGTCCGACTCCCGCGACGATTCGGGCGACCTCCTTTGGCGCAACGTGTGCCCCACCACCTCTTGATCCCGCCCCGAATCCCCGCCATCGTGCCGTCGATCGATCGACTCGCCGGAGCTGGACTGCTACCCCGGCGCGTTTGCGCGCCGGGAAGAGGACCCCACGAGAGGAGGATCGGCGTGATGAGTCATTTGCTGAGGATCGCGGTAACGAGCCGTCGAATCCGGCTGGCCGCCGCACTTCTGGCCATCGGCCTGATGGCCGCCGTGCCTTGCCGATCGATGGGCGGGGAACCGGCCGGCAAGGAGTGGATCGGTCGGCGCGTGATCCCGAAGTATCGGGATTTCACGCTCAAGGACCGCGAATCCGACGGGGGCCCCGGCCGCGCGGCGAAGTCGGTCGTTTACGGCGTCGAGCAGGTCAAGGGGGACTCGCTGCAACTCAAGCCGGACCGGGGCTCGTCCGGCTGGGCCGCGGCCGTGCAGGTCGTGCCGGTCGAGCAGGCCGTCGAGTTCTTCAGCGACGCGATCGGCAAGAATCCGCGCGATGGCTACAACTACGCCATGCGGGCCACGGTCTTGCTCTTCGAGCGCGAAGATGCCGAGCATGCCCTGGCCGATTGCGACGAGGCGATCCGGCTCGATCCCAAGGACGCCCTCGCGCGCAAGGTCCGGGGCGCCGCCCGGGCGGCCCTCCAGGACTACGCCCGGTCGGTCGCCGATTTCAGCGAGGTCATCCGCCTCACTCCGAAGGACCCCGTCGCGTATCTCGACCGAGGCGCGGCCCGGATGTCCAGCCAGGATCTCGACGGGGCCTTCGCCGACTTCGACGAGGCGATCCGGCTCGATCCCAAGGACGCCACGGCGTTCGTCACCCGCGCCGCGGCCTGGCTGACGCGGAGGCAGAACGACAAGGCCATGGCCGACTTCGACGAGGCCATCCGCCTCGACCCGAAGAACGTGGACGCCTACCTGCTGCGGGCCTCGGTCCGGGGCCAGAAGGGGGAGTTCGACCAGGCCATCGCCGACTTCACGCAGATCATCAAGCTCGATCCCCAGGCCCCACTGGCGTACGAGGCGCGCGGCACTGGTTGGCGGAACAAGAAGGAATATGATCGGGCGATCGCCGACTTCAACGAGGCCATCCGCCTCGACCCGAAGAATGCCGGCGCCTACCTGGCCCGCGGCATCACCTGGCGGGATCAGCGGGAGAACGACAAGGCGATCGCCGACCTCGACCGGGCCCTCCAGATCGATCCCGAGAACCCCGAAGCCTACGCGGTCCGCGCCGATGCCTGGGCCGACAAGAAGGAATTCGACAAGGCGATCGCCGATTACACCCGGCTCCTGCGGCTCGACCCCCGCAACGCCTGGGCCTACTCCAGCCGCGGCCTCGCCCATGCCGAGAGGCAAGAATACGGCAAGGCGATCGCCGACCTCGACCGGGCCCTCCAGATCGAGCCTGAGAACCCAGACGTGCTCAACGGCCGCGCCTGGTTCCGGGCGACTTGCCCGGTCGCGACCTACCGCGACGGCGCCCAGGCCGTCGCGTCGGCGACCAAGGCTTGCACGATGACCGGGTGGAAGGAGCCCGGGCTGCTCGACACCCTCGCCGCCGCCTACGCCGAGGCCGGTGACTTCGATTCCGCCGTGAAATGGCAGGCCAAGGCCATCGCCCTGGAACCCGACGATCACGAGAAGGCCGGGTTCGACGCGCGGCTCAAGCTCTATCAGGCGAAGAAGCCCTATCGCGACGTGAAGCCCTGATCGGCGATCGTGGCAACGGGATTCGAGATTCGAGATTCCAGATTCCAGATCGCAGATTCCCAACCAGCCTGGAAGCGCGTCACGGACGACGATCGCACGACAAGGAGGATCGGGCCAATGCAGGGTTCGTGGAGGATTGCGGCGGCAGGCCGCGCGGTTCGAGTTCGGTATGCCGTCGCATTTCTGGCTGTCGGCCTGGCCTTCGTCATGCCGGTGGTCTCGCGGGGCGATGAGCCGGCGGCCGGCGACTGGGTCGGCAAGCGGGTCGTGCAGAAGTACAACAACTTCCCCGTCCGCGCGGACGGCGAGGCCGTGCTGGGGAGCGGCGAGAAGTTCGCGATCTATCGCGTGGAGCGCGTCGAGGGCGGCCGGCTCTGGCTCAAGGCGGAGGGGGGAGGGGCGGCCGGCTCGGGGGCGGTCGGCCAGTTCGTGCCGGTCGAGCAGGCCATCCCCTTCTTCACCGCTCGCATCGATTCGCATCCCGATGATGTGTTTTCGTATGTGATGCGCGCCTCCTTGTGGGAGAATCGGAACGAGTTCGGCCGCGCGGTGGATGACTACAGCGAGATCATTCGCCTGGAACCGCAGCCCGCGGCCTACCTCGGCCGGGGTAACGCCTGGCTGGGCAAGCAGGAAGTCGAGCGGGCGATCGCCGACTTCGACGAGGCCATCCACCTCGACCCGCATGCCGCCCCGGCGTTCTCCGGGCGCGGACATGCCCGGCAGGTCAAGCAGGAGTTCGAGGGGGCGATCGCCGACTTCGACGAGGCGATCCGCCTCAGCCCGAGCGACGCCGAGGCCCTCGCCGGCCGGGGCCATGTCTGGGCGGAGAAGGGGGAGTACGACAAGGCCCTCGCCGACTTCGATCGGGCCTTGCGGATCGATCCCCATTCGGTGATCGGGCTATTGGGCCGGGGACTCGTCCGGCACCGCAAGAAGGAGTACGACAAGGCCATCGCCGACTACGACGAAGCCCTTCGCCTCGATCCGAACAATGCCGCGGTCTACTACAACCGCAGCGTCGCGTGGCAATTCAAGGACGAGTTCATCAAGGCCGTCAACGACTACGACCAGGCGGTCCGCCTGGATCCCCGGTACGCCCGCGCCTCGCAGCTCCGCGGCCCCGGCGTGGCGGGCCCCGGAGACCTCGCGCCGCCCCCGGCGGATGCCGTAGCCTCCGACCCGCTGGCCCCGGCGTTCGCGCCTCGGCCCGCGGCTGGCGTCGATCCGGCGGTGGTGCCGGCGGGGGGTAACGACCCGTTCGGCAACTTCGGCCAGAATCTCCAGCGCGACCTGGCCTACGCCGACCTTTGCATTCAACGTGCCTACATCTGGGTCAGTGCCAGGGAGTACGACAAAGCGATCGGCGAGTTCGACGACGCCATCCGACTGAACCCGCACCTGGCCGCCGCCTACGTCGGCCGCGGCCACGTCCGTTGCGAGGAGAAAGACTTCGACGCGGCGATCGCCGATTACAACAAGGCGCTCGAGATCGATCCCCACGCGGCCTTGGCCCTGCTCGGCCGCGCGCGTGCCCGGGAGTTCAAGGGCGACCACGATGGGGCCTTCGCCGACTTCGATGAGGCGGCCCGCCGCGAACCGGACTCCCAGATGGCCCACCTCGGCCGCGCCTTCGGGTGGCAGAAGAAGAAAGAATACGCCAAGGCGATCGCCGAGTACGACGAGGCCATCAAGCTCAACCCCCAGGTCGTGGCCGCCTACGTCGGCCGCGCGCATGCGCGGACGCAGGCCAAGGAATACGACCAGGCCGTGGTCGACCTGGACCAGGCGATCGCGCTCGACCGCGAGAACGCCCAAGCCCACAACAACCTCGCGTGGCTCCGGGCGACCTGCCCCGAGGCCAGGGTGCGCGACGGCAAGAAGGCCATCGAGTCGGCGACCCGGGCGTGCGAGCTGACCGAGTGGAAGGAGCCCGGATTGATCGACACCCTGGCCGCGGCCTATGCCGAGACCGGCGACTTCGACTCCGCCGTGAAGTGGCAGTCCCAGGCCAATCCGCTCTTCACGCAACCCGAGGAAAAAGCCGAAGGCGAGCAGCGGCTCAAGCTCTACCGGGAGAAGAAGCCGTATCGCGAGACGAAGCCGTGAGGATGCATTTCCATGAGCTCCAGGCGCGGGCTCGCTTCCGAGATAGAATGGATTCGGGTCGAGAGGTCGAGGTCGAGCCGGTCATTGGGCGCCGGCTCGCGATCGGATGGGGCGGGCGTCCGCCCTGGGCCCGGGAATTCATCGATCCGAATGCTGAGGAAGACCGAGAGATATGTCGCGTTTCGAGTGCGACGGCTGTGGTGTGTGCTGCCGTTCCTACCTGATCTTCGCCTCGGAGCCTGACGCCGCGCGCGAGCCCCGGATCGCCGGCGAGGGGCGGCGGCTCGCGAGCCACCTGGCCACGCCGCGATGGACCTTCCAGCTCTTCCCGCTCCCATTTCACGAGACTTGCTGCTTCCTCGATGAGTCGGCCCGATGCACCATCTACGAGAGCCGGCCGGATGTCTGCCGGGCCTTCGCCGCGGGGGATAGTCAGTGCCAGGACGCCCGTTCGCGCGCCGGGCTCCCGCCCCTTGAGCCGGTCGAGGACGATGCCCAGGCCGATGGCGACGTTCGCGACCAGGCAGCAATCGAGCCCAGGTAGACCCGGTTCTCGACCCCAGGCAGGCGGCGTGAAGCTCGGATGGCGATCCGATCCGATCAGGATGTCGCCGGACCGGGGGCCTTGAGGCGGTAGAGGGCGATCCCCATGCCGATGCTGTTGTTCACGACCAGGCAGCCGTTGAGGGCGAGGTACACCCAGTTGCCCACCATCCAGCTATAGACGAACTGCCCCAGGGTCCCGACCAGTGCCAGCGAGAAGAACCAGAGCGAGGTCGAACTCACGTGCTCGTGCCGGCTCTCCCACTGCCTGTAGGTCTGCACGCCGAAGGTTGGCAGCAAGACCAGCGCGCTTCCCCAACCGATGAGCTCCTGCATCAGCATCTGTCTTGGCCTTTCTCGTCGACAACACCCCGGCCCTGGCGAGAGAGGAAACGTCCTCCTCCCACACGACGGGGGCACCCGCGGATTGCCATGCAGATTTGACGCCCATAGGCGCGGCATGGTCCTTGCAGGATACTCGGATCTGGACGGGTTGTCTTGCACCACCCATCGAGCTGAGTCAAAGCTCGGTCGTTGCCGTTGAGGCTCCACGCAACATGACGGGCGTCCGTCGGAACATGGCCGCGGGGCTGCTGGCCGCCGGGCTTCTGTTGAGCATCCCTCGGCCGTTCTCCGGGTTCGCCCGGGCGGATGAGCCGAAGTCGGCGACGGCGAACGCTTTCGAGCCGGGCCTGCCCCGGGGCTGGAAGGGTGGCTCGCCGAACGAGCGCGCGTACGCGTCGGGCATCGACCGGGCGGTCGTCCACGGCGGCAGGGCCAGCGCCCTCGTGAGGATGACCGGCGCGCGGCCGCTCGATCCCGGCACGCTCGTCCAGTCCGTTCGCGCCGAGCCTTACCGGGGCCGCCGTATCCGATTTTCCGGGTTCATCCGGACCGAGGGAGCCAATGGCGGGGCCGGGCTCTGGATGCGCGTCGACGGCACGGATGCCATCCTGGCGTACGACAACATGAGCTCCCGGCGCATCCGATGGACCCGCGACTGGCAGGAGGCCGAGATCGTTCTCGACGTGGCCCCGGAGTCCCGGACCATCACGTTCGGCCTCATCCTGATCGGCGACGGCAAGGTGTGGCTCGACGACGTCCGGATCGAGGCCGTCGGCAAGGACGTGTCGTCCACAGACCTGCTCGGCCATGAGCAGAAGGGCGAGGTTCGTCATGCGATCGGGGTCAATCCGCCGACCAACCTTGACTTCGAGGAAGGGATCGGCGCGCCGGGGCTTGACGCCACGGCCGCGACGACCGCGCCCCTGACGACCGAACAGACACAATGGCTGCGCACCCACGTCATCCCGTTCGAGACGGCCGAGCCCGGCCGGGGCTTCGCCGACCTCCGGCCGCTCAAGCCGTTGATCGGCGACGCGCGGATCGTCGCGCTCGGCGAGGCGACGCACGGCACCCACGAGTTCTTTCGGATGAAGCACCGGCTCACCGAGTTCCTCGCCGCCGAGATGGGCTTCACCCTGTTCGCCATCGAGGCCAACATGCCCGAGGTGTACCGCATCAATGAGTACGTCTTGACCGGCAAGGGCGACCCGAAGGAGCGACTCCGTGGCCTGTACTTCTGGATGTGGGATACCCGGGAAGTGCTCGACCTGGTCCTGTGGATGCGTCGATTCAACGAGTCGGGCCGAGGGCGTGTCCAGTTCCTCGGCTTCGACATGCAGTTCGGTGAGCTGGCGATGAGCAACACACGAGCATTCGTCGCCGAGCACGATCCGGAGTACGCGAAGGAGCTCGAGGCCGCCTATCGAGAGCTGGACGAATACTGGGGCGCCCCGGACCTCGTCCGTGCGGCCCGGGAGTTGCCCGCCGAGGAGAAGGCGGCGCGGGCGCGGGGGGCGTGGCGGGTCGTCGAGCATCTCGAGGCGTCGCGCCCCGGATACCGGGAGAAGGCCGATGCCGACCGGGTCGAGCGGGCGATCCAGGACGCCCGGATCGCGGCCCAGGCGGCGGAGCTGATGTCTCGCGGCGCCGGCTACCGCGACCGTTGCATGGCCGAGAACGTGGAATGGATCCTCGACCGCGCGCCGAAGGGCTCGAAGATCGTGCTCTGGGCGCACAACGGACACGTGGCCCGGCAACCGGGCTGGATGGGCGCGCACCTGGCGGAACGCTACGGCAACGCTCAGGTCGTCGTCGGTTTCGCCAGCCACGCGGGCCGATACACGGCCATTCAGCCGGGACTCGGGCTCGTCTCCGACAACGAGATGACGCCTTCGGCCCCCGGGAGCCTCGAGTGGCGGCTCCACGAGACGAGCCTGCCCCGACTCGTCCTCGACCTGCGCGGGGCGTCGAGCGACGCCCCCGAATCGTCCTGGCTCCGCCGGACACACGAAATGCGCTCGATCGGGACCGTCGCCATGGACCGGCAGTTCTTCCCGATCGTCGCGCCCGATGCGTACGATGTGCTCATCTACTTCGATCAGACGCATGCATCCGCATCATTCCGGGCGAGGGGAATGACCGATCGTTGACGAGTTGCTTGGAGTAAAGCCTGACCTATTACCCTGGCAACCAAGATCCGCACAAATGCCTCAACCAATTCAGTGTCGTAACCGCTGGCCACGGCTCTCAGGAGGTCGGAGATCAACCACGGAAAACACGGAAAGACACGGAAAAGAGAATTCGAATCGACTTTTCTTCTTCCGTGTCTTTCCGTGTTTTCCGTGGTTAAATGCTTGTGATGATCTTTCTTGCCGAGGTAATACTTGATTGCCGGCGTCATCTCGGCCTCCTTCACGAGCCGTTCGATTTGGGGCTCGTCGGAGTGGTCCTGGGCGAGGATCACCAGCGCCCTCGCGTAGGCCCGGCCGCCGGGTCGTTCGGGGGGATTCACCGAGCTCAATCCCAGGTTGGCCACCCAGAGCAGGGCGGCGACGGCGACGGGGTCCCTCGGGACTTCCTCGGCCAGGGCGACCATCGGCGGCGGAGGGTCCGGTCGGAGCATCGGAGGAGATGCGCGGCCTCCTACTGGGGCCGGTCCTCCAGGTCGCAGAGCAACACGGCCGCCCGGCAAGATTCGGGCAACCGGGCGACCTCCTCGTGGACGATATCTGGTTCCGAGACTCTGGTTGTCGTAACCTGAACCTTGGAACTGCCTCCGAGACTTCTGGAGATTCATCGTGATGACCAGCCCATTTCCCGGCGTTGATCCCTATATCGAGGCCCAGGACTATTGGCCGGACTTCCGCGGGTCTTTCATCACGTATTGGCGGGAAGCCCTGTACGATGTCCTGCCGGATCACTACGAGGCCAGGATCGACGAGCGGCTGACCCTCATCGAGCAGCCGGCCGAGAAGGTCAAGCGGATCGAGCCCGACCCGATCATCACCGGACGAGGTTCATCCCAGGGAGTCCTGGCCGCTCCGGCCGGCGACGACGTCATCGAGCCCGTCACCGTACCCCTCGTCATTGAGGAAGAGACCCGAGAGACCTTCATTGAAATCCGACGTCGCCCGGAACGGACGGTCGTGGCCACGCTCGAATTACTCTCACCCGCTAACAAGGAAGCGCCGGGCCGCCGGTCGTATCTGGACAAGCGCAATGCCCTGTTGTACCGGCCAGTCCACCTGGTCGAGCTGGACCTCTTGCTGGGCGGGCGCCGACTCCCGCTGAGCGGGGATTATCCGCCCGGGAATTATTTCGCCCTGATCTCGCATGCGGCCCGCCGACCGGATTGCAGCGTGTATGCCTGGACGATCCAGCAGCGTCTGCCCGTACTCCCGATCCCGCTCCAGGATCCCGACCCGGAGGTCTGGATTGACCTGGCCGCGATCTTCGCCCTGACCTTCCGGCGCGGTCGATACAGGCGATCGATCGACTACGCCGCGACCCCATCCCTCGCGCTTCCTCCGGCCGAGCTGGAGTGGGTCCGTCAGGTGGCCTCCGCGGCGCAAGGTTGAAGTCAACGGTTCGGCGCAACCCGGACGAGGAGGACGGCGGTGGCGATCTTGAGACATGTCCGTCCCTGGATCTTGATCTTCGTGCTGGTCGCGGCCGTCGACGGTCACCGCATCATCAGGGCTGCCGATGGGACGACCAACGCCGCGGACGACCATCCCCAAGCTGGTGCGGACGACAGGCCGAGGAAGCCGCAAACGCTCACGGTGCACGGCCTGGTGATCGACGCGGCGACGAAGCGGGCCATTCCCCAGTTCCGGGTCATCCCCGGCGCGCTGATGAGTCCCGGAGTGACCTGGCAGCCCCATCTGATCGCGACCCACAGGGGCGGGCGGTTCGACTTGCCGCCGAATCCTCGGGCCTGGAAGGAGACGCGGTTCCGGGTCGAGGCCGAGGGGTACCGGCCGAGCGTCTCCCGGATCGTGAAGAGGTCGGAAGGGGAGATCAAGCTCACGTTCGTCATGCAGGCCGACGCGGGGATCTCGGCCGTCGTCCGCACGCCCGACGGCGCCCCGGCGGCCGGGGCGCAAGTGGCCTGGGCAACGCTCTGCCGCGAGGCGACCGGTCACGGAGCGACGATCGCCCTCGCCGTCGACGAACGCTTCGGCTACCGGGTTGTCACCGCCGACGCTGAGGGGCGGTTCCGGCTGCCGGCCGAGTGCGACCCGGGCATGATCATTGTCGCGCACGGTCGCGGTTATGCCGAGGTCCGGCCGGCCGACGTCATCGCCTCGGGCATCGTCACCCTCCGCAGGTGGTGCCGCGTCGAGGGCCGGTTGCTCGCGGGCACGAAGCCCATCGTCGGTCAGAAAGTCCGAGTCTATCGCATCGGCGCACTGAGCTACGAGTCGCCGACGCCTTCCTGGGATGCCGAGGCAATCACCGACACCGAGGGCCGGTTCGCCTGCGATCGGGTCGTCGCGGGCCGGATGGTCGTCGATCGCTTCTTCCCGGCGGGCAATGGCGAGGGCTGCGTGAATGGCCTGGCGACCTTCATCGAGGTCCACGAGGGGCAGATCACGCGCATCGGCCTCGGCGGCCCAGGGCGCACGCTCGTCGGACGCTTCGAGGCCCCGAAAGGCTTCGTCCTACCGATCGACTGGACCAAGGCCCGCGTCAGCCTTGGCCTGGATGCTCCGCATATCGGCTTTCCCGGCGATGAACCGGTCTGGCAGATTTACAGAGCGTTCCTGAATACCGAAGAGGGCGGGGCCTACAACCGCGACAACCTGCCGGTCGGCCGCGACGGCTCGTTCCGGATCGAATCGGTGCGGCCGGCTCAGTACCACCTGCGCATCTGGATCGACGGACCGGCCGTCGGCAAGCCGGCCGAGCCCGGGATCCATTACGCAATCGGTCGTTCCGAGTTCCAGGTTGATCCGACGGTCAATGGTCCCGGCGATAAACCGCAGTCGCTGGGCACGATCACTCTCCGGGCGCAAACGCGTGACAAGTAGCGACCGTGAGGACACCCCGTTGTGGCAAGGTCTCCGGACCTTGCCACTGGACCGACCGAAGGTCTCCAACCCCGAGCCCGGCGGGAGCGGGAGACCTTCGGTCCCGCTGACGGCACCCCGTCTCGCGTGGCCATCGTCATTGACGCTCTCCGGCGCCCTGACCCAGCTCGCCGAGCTCCTTTTCGACCTTCTTGAGGTCTTCGAGGAGCGACTGGCGGCGCTTGCGGGCCTCATCGGCCCGCCTGAGCCGCGCGGACTGCTCGGCGATGGGGAGGCCCACCTTCGCGAACTCGCCGCGGGTCGTCCGGGCGATGAGGGTCTTCAAGGCCGCCGCAAGCTGGGGGTCGGCCGCGTCTCGCTCGATCGACTCGGGCGTGACCGTGGGGGCCTCGCCCGCCGCGCCGAGGCGATCGCGCTCCAGCCGCTTGCGGATCAAGGCGTCGAGCGTCCTGCTGTCGATGGGGACGTAATACCCGTCGGTCGGGTCGACGCCCCAGTCGGCCTTGCCCTCCCGCCTGTCGATGTCCTCGCCGCGGGGCAACTGGTAGTAGGCGGTCGTCAGCTTGATCGCGCCCCCGTCGTCCTTCAGCTTGACGATCGACTGGACCGAGCCCTTGCCGAACGTCCGCGACCCGAGCAGGATCGCCCGGTCGTTGTCCTTGAGGGCCCCGGCGAGGATCTCGGCGGCCGAGGCCGAGGAGCCGTCGACCACCAAGACGAGCGGGACGTCGGACGCCAGGACCTGCTGGGCTTCGGCCGTGAAGGACTGCACGACCTCGCCGCGCTTGCGCATCGTGACGATCGTGCCCTTCGCGAGGAACAGCCGCGCAACGTCCACCACCGCGCTCAAGAGCCCACCGGGGCAGCCACGAAGGTCGAGGATGAGCGCCTTCATTCCCCGGCCGGCGAGGCCCGCGATCGCGTCCTTCAGCTCGTCGGCCGTCCCGGCACTGAACGGGTTGATCCGGGCATAACCGATCGCGTGGTCCGGGTCGAGCAGGAACTCCGGGTGGTCGCCGACGACGCGGAAGCCGCTGACGCTCGGGATCTTCACGACACCCCGCATGACGGCTAGCTCCTCCGCACGGCCGTCGGCGTGCCGGACCTTGAGCCGCACCGCCTCGCCCTCCTTGCCGAGGATCCGCTTGACGACCTCGGTGACGTCGAGGCCCCGCGTTGGCTTGCCGTCGACCTCGTCGATGACGTCGCCGGCCCGGATCCCGGCCTTGAGTGCCGGCGAGCCGAAGAGCGGCGTGACCACGATCACTCGCCCGTCCCTTGATAGATGCCGGGCCGCCGCCGAGCCGCGGCGCAGCACCAGGGCCGCCAGGGCGCCGGCCGCGAGCACCACGGCCGACTTGGCCGACGACATGATGACGAGCGAGGAGATCGACTCCACGCCCCAGGGAACTCGCGAGGGATCGAGCCAGCCGGTCATCGCGATTCCCCCTTCCTCTTCGCCTGTTCGATCAGGTCCGCGAGCCGGTCCAGCTCCTCCGGGGACAGGTCGGCCGCCGAGTCGCCGAGGTGGGCGGCGACGGCCTTCTCGAGCGAGCCGTCGAAGAAGGTCTGCAAGACCCGCCGCAGCGCGCTGCGCCCGGCGCGCGAACGCGGCCGGCTCGCCCGGTACACGAACGTCAGGCCGTCCTGCACGTGCGTCAGATGACCCTTCTGCTCGAGGATCCGCAGCATCGTGCGGACCGCCGTCTTCGTCGGCGGGTCGGGCAGGTCGGCCAGCACGTCGGCCGCCGTCGCCTCCCCCCGCGCGTACACGGCGTCCATGATCTGCCGCTCTCGGCGGCTCAATGTCTCTTCCGGCTTCGATGCCATCGCGTACCCCTCCTCCCATCGCGATCGCCGCCACTTCATGCCAAATTTTTAACACATCGCCGGGGCCGCGCCAAGCCGAAGTGCCAAAATATTGGCAGATCTCTGGCGGGCCGGCGCGAGGGTGGCAGACGCGGGTATCTCGGACAATGAAGTGACCACGCACGGGAGTGCGTGGTCAGGCTAAAGATTCCCGACCATGTTGATGTTCACAACATTGTTCTCCCGGCCGCCATCTCGCGGGCCCGGGGATCTGGCTAACGCACGGCGACGTCGCGCGATCGGCCGAAGCAACGGACGAGCGCCCAGGCGACGATCCCGGACGCGAGCACGACGTAGAGCCACGGCGATATGGTATTGGTCCAGGAGAGGATCTCCCGGGCCGGGGCCAGGACGGCCGTCAAGTCATCGGGGAAGATGACGAAATAGGCCAGGGCGACGCCCGCCACGATCGTGTAACGTCTGGATTCAGTCGACATGGGGGTGCTCCTTCGCGGTGCCGACGACCGTCGGCGGAGTTGCCCGGGCCATGAGCATCATCCCGACCCCGGAGAGCGTCAGGATGACGGCGATCTTCATGAGGGTCGCCGACCCGAGCCCGGTTAACAGGGCCACCTGCGCGGCGTTGACGCTGATGCCCGAGACGTTGGCCTGCATGGCGGCGGTGATCGCCATGAAGATGCCGATCAGGATCAGTTTCATCTCAGCCGTTCGCGATCGGATCAGGATCACGATGATTGCCAGGACCAGGAGGGTCGTCGAACCGATGGTCATCGGGACGACCGTATAGACTGCATCTTGATTCATGACATCGCCTCCCCGCGACGGTACAGTATTCCGTGACGCCCCTCCATTTCGGCCTGGCGGACTGCGGATTGCAACAAAGTACCCGTCGATTGCGTACCGGAGGTGATGAAATGAGGAATCTCTCACGCCCAGTCGCGCGCGGCCTTCGACTCGCGACGATGGCCGGCGTGCTCTCGATGCTGCTGGCACTGGTGAGTCTCGGGGCCGATCCGGACCGAGGGCCCGTCAACCCCGACCTGGAGGGCGGGACGCTCGGCCAGGTCCCGTCGGGCTGGTTCGTGCCCATCCCGTCGCGGGAAGGCGGCTACTCGGCGCAGCTCACCGAGGATCGCCCGAAGCAGGGCCGGCGCTGCGTCCTGCTGAGCGGAGAGGCCGCAAAACGGCCGAATGCGTCGTTCGGGAACCTGATGCAGAGCTTCGACGCGACCCCTTATCGCGGCCGGCGGGTCCGGTTGCGGGCCGAGGTCCGAGCTCAAGTCGCCGGGGCCGGCAATCAGGCCCAACTCTGGCTGCGGGTCGACCGCAAGGGAGGTCGCGCCGGTTTCCTCGACAACATGGCGGACCGCCCGATCGTCGACGCCGCGTGGCGCGAGTATCAGATCGTCGGCGACGTGGCCGAGGACGCCGAAGGGATTTCGATCGGTCTGATCCTCATCGGCAACGGCCGGGCCTGGCTCGACGCGGTCAGCCTGGAGGCCATCGGCGGGATCGGCGAGGGAGACGAGCCGTCGCGGCCGCTGGAGGGTCGCGGCCTGGACAACCTGGTCGCCTTCGCCAGGCTCCTCGGCTACGTCCGCTACTTCCACCCCAGCGACCAGGCTGCGGCTACGGACTGGGACCGGTTCGCCATCGACGGAGTCCGGGCCGTGGAGGGGGCGAAGGACCCCGATGCGCTCACTCGCATCCTTGATCGCCTCTTCCGCCCGATCGCCCCGTCGGTGCGGATCTTCCCGACCGGCAAGCCTCCGGCCGATGCCGACGCCGCGAAACCGGCCGAGCCGGCGGAGAAGGGCGCGGGCGCGGGCACGCTCCCGCCGAGGGTCCTGGCCTGGCAGCATATCGGTGTCGGGCTGGGCCGGTCCCCCGTCTATTCGAGCGAGCGGGTCGATCTCCGGATGCCCCGGCCGGCCGACGTGCCGAAGCCAGCCGACGTGCCGCTCCCCGACCCGCGCAAGCCCTACGCCGCGGGCCTGGGCGCAGGGGTCTCCTGCCTGGTCCCGATGGCTCTCCATGCAGACAAGGACGGCACTTTGCCGAGGCCCGATCGGGGAGAGCCGCCGCGCGACCAGGCCCAGGCCGATCTTCTCGTCGCGCCTCGGCCCCCCGGCTTCCAGCCCAGCGGCAACGACCGCGCCACGCGGCTGGCCGCGGTCGTCCTCGCCTGGAATGTCTTCCAGCACTTCTACCCCTACTTCGACGTCGTCGACGCCGACTGGCCGGGTGAGCTGCACCGGGCCCTGACCCGGGCGGCCGAGGATGCCGACGCCCGTGCCTTCATGGGGACGCTCCGCCGACTGGTCGCCGCGCTGCACGACGGCCACGGCGGCGTTTACGGACCCGGCACGCCCGACGGGACAACGTTCCCGCCGTTCGGGTGGGATTGGGTCGAGGGGCAACTGGTCATTACCGGGGTCGCGGTGCAGGGAGCGGGTGGCCTGAAGCCGGGCGACGTGGTGGTCGCAATCGATGGGAAGCCCGCGGCGGAGGTCCTGGCCGAGCACGAGGCCATGATTTCCGGCGCGACCTCCCAGTGGCGGCGCTATCGAGCTCTCGGCGCGGCCGCGGGCGGTTCCAGAGACTCGGAGGTCGTCCTGAAGGTCCGCCGCGCCTCGGCGAGCCCCGCTTCCACGACCCTGACCATCCGCGTGCGCCGGACCCTCGACATGGCCGCGTTCTCGACCCTGAGGGAGCCCCGTCCGACGAAGATTGCGACGATCAAGCCGGGGGTGATCTACGTCGACCTGGGCCGCGTCACCCAGAAGGAATTCGACGAGGCCGTACCAAAGTTGGCGGAGGCCCGCGGTATCGTCTTCGACCTGCGCGGCTACCCTGCGGGCGTCTCGCCACAAACGATCGGCCACCTGATCGACCACCCGGTGACCTGCGCCCAGTGGAACATCCCCGTGACGTACTCGCCCGACCGGCGGGACGTTGCGTTCCTGTTCTCCAATTGGCCCGTGCAACCCGAGGCACCGCGTTTCAAGGCCAAGGTCGCATTCCTGACCGACGGGCGGGCCATCAGCTATGCGGAGACTTACCTGGGTATCATCGAGCACTACAAACTCGCCGACATCGTGGGCGGCCCGACGGCGGGCACCAATGGCAATGTCAACCCTTTCAGGTTGCCGGGCGGCTTCCAGGTCTCCTGGACCGGCATGAAGGTGCTCAAGCACGACGGCTCCCGGCACCACGGCGTCGGCATCCAGCCGACCGTGCCGGCCACCCGCACGATCCGCGGCGTCACCGAGGGTCGCGACGAGGTGCTCGACCGGGCCGTCGCCGTCGTCAGCCCATAGCATAGTCATGTCGGCTGGAGAGGGGCGTCCCAGAGTGGACCCATGTCGCTCTCCAGGCACTGCGGCGGCGATTGATGGGAATCTATGTAGGGCGATTCGTGCCTGGATTGCATACGGCATCAGAAAAAGGGGATGGATACTCCAGGGTGCATTTGAGGATGAACCACGCGACGGGGTTGATGTCGATGGCCGTCGCCTCGCAGCCGAGCCGCATCGCTTCGAGCGGGATCGCCCCGCCCCCCGCGAACGGGTCGAGCACCCTGGGAGCCCGCCCGCCGTACGCCTTCTTGATCTCCTCGCGGAACCAGTCCATGTCGGGGCTGTTCTCGTTCCCCCAGCGCAGGACGCCCCCCTCGGTCCGCTCCTTGATCGTCTCGACCGTCTTGCCGCCGACCTTCTTCTTCT
>JBKQHM010000802.1:0-7056 GCA_052148775.1 Isosphaeraceae bacterium
TACGCCATTTGACCCCGGACTTCCCGGACAGCCTCTTAGAACCGAGATGGCGCGTCGCCCTAACCTGCATGGATTCAGGAGATCACCGGTCCCCATCAATAAGGAACCTGCACGCGATTCCATCTTCTCGTGGCCGAATCAACCGCGACCAAGTCTGAGCCAGCTCGTTGCCGCCCGCTTCCCTGTGCCGCTATAATGATTCTCGGCCGGGCATTTTAACGATTGTTGAGCTTCGGATCGTGTTTCTCTCCCACCCATGCTCCTCGGCCACCGGTCATTAGGTAAGCCCGCCCGGTCCACATCGGCGACAGGGCGTCGGCCCGAGTTCGACGACGGATGACCGATGACAAATGACAAATGACTGAGAGGACGCGATGAGCCTGACGAGACTCTGGTCCCAGTATCGCGACGAGCTATCGAGCGACCCGTTCCTCATCCTGGCGCTCTCGGCGGCCCTGGTGACGCTGGCGACGACGCCGATCGCCTTCGCGATCCTGGGTCGGCTGCAATGGTTCCAGGCCCGGCGCGGGCGAGTTCTGATGCGGCCCTCGTTCGTGTCGATCATCGTTGGCATGATCCTGGTGATGGGAATCCCGGCGATCTTCGCGGCGATGGTGCTCAAGAGCCGGTCATTCGACAAGAACCGATACGAGTTCGATCCCAACAAGACGTGGTCCGTGCTGGAGCAGGGCAGGGGGTTCCCGGACCTGAAGGCGGCCGACGAGGGGATCAGGCTGGAGATGGAGCGGCTGGCGACGGAGCGGAAGAACCTGGTCAATAGCGTCAAGAAGCTCGATGAGTCGATGCTGGCACTCCGGAGCGTGGCCGGCACGTCCCAGGCGGTGGCGCAGCGGTTCCCCAGCGTCTTACAGTCGCTGGCCGGGGTGCGCAAGAGCGTCGGCGTGGACGGCCCCCAGCAATTGCTCGATTACACCGCGCCGCCGGTCGACCTGCGCGCCATCGCCGCGAATGCGCCCCCGGTCGCCGCGCCCGCCATGGCCATGCCCGCCACCCCGACGGCAACGGCCCCCGTCGCATCGACCGCCCCCTCGTCCGGCAACGGGCTGGGCGCCGCCGAGGTCGCGGCCGAGCTGGTCGCCGTCCCCGAGCCCCAGCGCACGATCGCCGCCATGCTGCCGCTGTCGGAGTTGCCGCCGGGATGGACCGTCGGCAAGTCGGGCGAGCGCTACATCGAGACCTTCAACGCCGACAACCTCTACGAGAAGATCGACGGCCGCGCTGAGAGCTTCCTCCAGTACGGCGTCAAGGGGATGGCGTACACCTTCTATCACCCGACCGGCGACGCGTCCAACGAGATCCAGCTCTACGTCTTCGAGATGCCCGACGCACTCAAGGCGCTGGGCAAGTACGCCTCGGAGAAGCCCGACGAGGCCGAGCCCGCTGCGATCGGCGACCAGGGCTATACCTCGGCCGGCAGCACGCTGTTCTACGCCGGCAAGTATTACACCCAGATTGTCTCGACCCAGGACGACCCCAAGTTCTCCGCCTTCGCGATGGAGCTGGCCAAGCGGGTCGTCGCCCGCCAGAAGCCTGGCAGCACCCCGCCGGCGACGCCGGTGGTCGCGACTACTCCGGCGCCGGCCGGGACCGCGACGCCGCCCCCGGCCGAGACCGGGGCCAAGCCGACCCCCGCCGCGGCCAAGCCGGCCGCCGCCGAGGTCACCCCGGCCAGCCTCTTCGCGCTCCTGCCGCCCCAGAAGCGGGAGGGCGAGCCCAAGTACGTCGCCCAGGACGTCTTCGGCTATAGCTTCCTCTCCGACGTCTTCATGGCCGATTATAAGGACGGCGAGGTCTCCTGGCAGGGCTTCCTCCGGCCCTATCGCGACGCCAAGGAGGCCAAGGAGGTCTTCGAGAAATACGTCGCCGGCGTCAAAAAGGACGGCGCCGAGGTCAAGATGATGTCGGCCGACGGGGCCGACGAGATGGTCCTCAGCAACAACATCGGCCTGGTGGACTTCGTCTTCCGCAAGGGGAACACCCTGGCCGGGGCCAACGGCGCCACCAGTCCCGCCGCCGGCGAGGCCTTTGCCCGCGCGCTGGCCAAGAGCCTGCCCGCCAACGTCCAGGGAATCGGTCAATAGTCATTGGTCATTGGTCAGTGGCGGCTCTGCCCGAACGTCGGACGAGTGTGGACAGCCAAAGAGACAATATCCAGGGGAGGACAGAATCTCGGTGCACGAAAGCCTCGTAATGGCCACTCACTCAAGATCGGCGACTGACAACACATGCCCAGTGACCAATAACCAATGACCAGTGACAAAGGACCAAATCCGATGAGCGAGAAACTGACCCGGACTCAACAGAAGAACCTGGAAAAATTCGGCGGGGTGAACCCGGCCGACCAGACGTTCTCGCGTCGGCAGTTCGCCGCGCAGGTCGGCGGCTTCGGGCTGGTCGCCGGCGGCGCGGTGGCCGGGGGCATGCTGCTCCGCGACACCTGGGGCATGGAAGGGGTCAAGCCGCCGCCGCCGGTCCGGTTGAAGAACTACTCGGTCGCGCTGCCGGTCGGCCGGCCCAGCCTGGTTGTGGTCCGCTCGAGCCCCGTCCGGGCCGAGGCGTACGCCTCCAAGGACGAGGAGCTGAAGGCCCGCGAGGAACAGGCCTTCTCGATGGTCAATGCGGCGATGGACACCATGGGGGGCGTCGCCCACTTCATCCAGAAGGGGGACGTCGTCGTCATCAAGCCGAACGTCGCCTTCGACAAGAACCCCGACCTCGCCGCTACCACCCAGCCCGACACGGTCGCCGCCGTGACGAAGCTCTGCTTCGGCGCCGGGGCGCGCAAGGTCATCGTCGCCGACAACCCGATCAACAATCCCGAGAGCTGCTTCTACAAGACCAAGGTCGGCGAGGCCGCCGTCCGCGCCGGCGCCGAGCTGATGCTGCCGAAGGACAGCTACTTCGAGACCCTTTACGTCGGCGGCGAGACGATCACCAGCACCTGGCGGATGTTCTACCGGCCGTTCCGCGAGGCGACCAAGGTCATCGGCATCTCGCCGGTGAAGGACCACAACCTCTGCAAGGCGACCGTCACCATGAAGAACTGGTACGGCCTGCTGGGCAACCCCCGCAACCAGTTCCACCAGAACATTCACGGGATCATCTCCGACTTCGCCCTGATGATGAAGCCGACGCTCGTCATCGCCGACGGGCGTAAGCTCCTGATGCGCAACGGGCCGACCGGCGGCAGCCTCAATGACGTCAAGCGGGGCGACACCATGGTGGTGGGCACCGACCACACGGCCGTCGATAGCTGGTGCGTCAGCAAGCTCCTGGAGCGCCGTCGCGAGGATATTATCTATCTCGACAAGGTGATCACCCGCGGCCTGGGCCAGGACTGGCGGCCCAACTGGACCCAGGAGATCACGGTATGAGCCAGTCAGTACGCGATCGAGCCTCGCGAGGCACCCGTCGGCATCAGGCCACGATTCCGCTGGTGATGCCGGCGGGCGTGCGCGTCTCCGAGCGCGGCTTCTGGCGGATCTGCCGGGCCAATCCCGATCTGCGGCTGGAACGTAACGCGAACGGAGAGCTGATCGTCATGCCGCCCGCCGGGATGGACAGCAGTCGGCGGAACATGAGCATCGGAGCGCAACTCTGGTACTGGAACCAGCGATCGGGACTCGGAATCGCTTTCGACTCCTCGGCGGGCTTTACACTCCCCAACACGGCGATTCGCGGCCCCGACGCTTCCTGGATGACTCGAGAGCGTTGGGACGCCCTACCCCAGCGAGAGCGGGAGAGGTTCTCCCATATCTGCCCGGACTTTGTCGTCGAGTTGCGGTCGAAAACCGACGAAATGAACACGCTTCGGAAAAAGATGGAGGAATACATCGGCCAGGGGGTCAGGCTTGGCTGGCTCATCGATCCCAAAGGGGGCACCGTCGAGATCTATCGCCCCGGCCGGCCGGTCGAGACCCTCGAGAGGCCGGTTACGCTCTCCGGCGAGGATGTCCTGCCGGGATTCGTGCTGGAATTGAGGGGGATCCTGTTCGATTGACTCCCGCCGATCGCAGACACGCTTTATATCAGTACGCTTGATTACATGAACAGCTTGCCGACGAGCCGAAATCCGATGCCCCCCGCCGGAGGGACCGATGGTTAAGATCCGACGCGCCTATGAAGTCCTGTTCCTGGGCCTCTTCCTGTTCTTCCTGGTCATCACCGACCTGCGCTACCTCAAGGGGTGGCCGGTGTCGCTGTTCCTGGAAGCCACGCCGCTGGTGGCCGTCGCCACGGCGCTGACGACCCACACGATCTACCGCAACCTGGTCTGGGGCCTG
Organism: Isosphaeraceae bacterium; assembly: GCA_052148775.1. Classification (GTDB taxonomy): domain Bacteria; phylum Planctomycetota; class Planctomycetia; order Isosphaerales; family Isosphaeraceae; genus CAVZRC01. The sequence continues at coordinate 4,305 of JBKQHM010000802.1, forward strand.
GTGATCATCGCCGTGACCATGATGCTGGGCCGGGTCTGGTGCAACTGATGTGCCCGTTCGGCATCCTGCACCACTTCTTCGGCTGGATCGGCAACCGACGCAACACCAAGCAGATGATCGAGGTCAACCGCTATCGCAAGATCTACGCGCTGAAGTACTACATCCTGGCGGCGATGATCGCGATGTCGGCCCTCTGGATCATCCCGACGACCCTCTCCGCGCCGGGGCAGATCTGGCAGGCGTACAACGGATCCGAGCTGCGGCAGACCGGGCCGTCTCGGGTCTTCGCGGCCGTCGGGACGGGCATCGCCCGCGCCGCCGAGGAGCACAAGCGGGGCAATAGCTCGCTCCAGATCGGCCTGCTCGATCCGATCGCGCTGACGGTCCGCTCGATGACCACGAGCGTCCTGCCGTCGGTGCACAACGCGACCGAGAGCATCTACACCGAGCCCCGCGAATACTGGCAGGCCTGGGTGGTCGGGCTGATCTTCATCGGCTTCCTGGTCGCCAACTGGTGGATCCCCCGGTTCTTCTGCCGTGCGATCTGCCCGCTGGGGGCGTTGCTGGGGATCTTCAGCCGGTTCGCACTCTGGCGGATCGACCGCGACCCCGTCCGTTGCACCGACTGCGACCTGTGCCTCAAGAGCTGCGAGGGCGCCTCCGACCCGCACACCGACCTGCGCAAGAGCGAGTGCTTCGTCTGCCTCAACTGCATCGAGGACTGCCCGCACGACGCGCTCACGTTCCGGTTCCTGCCCCGCAAGGCCAGCGAAGTGACCAATCCGGCGGTCGGCCGTCGCGAGCTGGTCCTGGCGAGCGTCTTCGGCCTGCTGTTCTTCCCGATGGCGCGGCTCTCGGGCGGGGTGCGCAAGAACTTCAGCCGGGCCGTGATCCGCCCCCCGGGCTCGGTCGCCGAGGACGAGTTCCTCCGCAGATGCATCAAGTGCGACCAGTGCATCCGCGTCTGCCCGACCAACGTCCTGCAGCCGGCGCTCTTCGAGGCCGGCCTGGAGGGCCTCTGGACCCCGATCATGATCTCGAAGATGGGCTGGTGCGAGCTGAACTGCACCCTGTGCAGCCAGGTCTGCCCCACCGGCGCCATCCGGGAGATCTCGATCGTGGAGAAGCTCGGCATCGGGCCGTTCGAGGCCAAGGGGCCGATCAAGACCGGCACGGCGTTCTACAACCGCGGCCGATGCCTCCCCTGGTCGATGGACACGAGCTGCGTGGTCTGCGAGGAGGTCTGCCCGGTCAGCCCGAAAGCCATCTTCACCCGCAACGTCGAGGCCACCGACCGATGGGGGGCGACCATCGAGCTCAAGCAGCCGTACATCGACCCGGTCAAGTGCATCGGCTGCGGCATCTGCGAGCACGAGTGCCCCGTCAAGGACGACCCGGCCGTGTACGTCACCGCCATCGGCGAGACGCGCAGCAAGGACCGGTCGCTCCTCCTCTCGCTCGTCGAGGGCCAGGGGCAGGAGCTCGTGTCGGTCTGAGAAGTCGGCTCGGAAGTCTCATCGGCCGTCTCGTAGGGTGCTCTTTGAGCACCGAATCCGGCAAAGCGATCCGGATCGGTGCTCAAAGAGCACACAAAGACCTCCCGAGACGGGCTCTGGGCTGAGGAATTGGCCCCTTCATGCACCGAATGCGGCTGTGTAGCCGATGAGGAGACGAAGCCCGTAGACGACAACGGCCGCCGTGGCCAGGCAGCTCGCGGCCATTAGGCCGCGGCCCAGGCCGGGACGCCGGCGTTCGGCCACCTCGCCGATCACGATCACGCCGCCGATCACCCCGAACTTGAACAGCGTCATCCCGGCGATATTCCAACGATGGAAGACCCATTGAGCGAAGGGATTCGACTCGTAGAACGAAGGGCCCTGCCGCAGCAGGGCATAGGTCACCAGCAAGTCGGCCGCGCTGAGGGCGACCAGCAGGAGGATCTCCTGCTCCAGCACGCTGGATTCCCCCGCGTACTCGCGCACCAGCCGCCGCCATCGGTTGGGGACCTGACCGCGCGACCCCGCCGCCCGGCCGACACGCATCGAGCCGATCCCTCCATTCGAGCGTTCGCGGTTGCCGAAAACGATCGGCCCGGATGCCGGGATGGAGACGGGCGACGGCACGACCTCGGCCAGCGGATAATCATCCCGGTCGGTTCGGGGATCGGCATCCGGCGCAGGATCGGCCGGCATCGGGATGCGCTGGACCCGTCCGCAGGCGAGACAGCGAGCCTTCCGGCCGGCGAGCTTCCCGGCCACGGAGTAGGTCTTGCCGCACCGCGTGCACCGAAAGGCCAGGCTCATCGGCTCCTCGGATCAAGTCTCGCGTCGGATCAACCCATGCGGTCCCGATCGCTCATCCCGATTTCGAGGACGAGGACGCGACCGGATACCGCATCGATTTAACCACAAATCCCCCCGAGAGCACAAAGAGGGAGCGAGCCGTGGAGCCGTGATCCGACTCTCCCTACCAATCCGCGAACGGATCGATCCCGTCGATGGGCATCGTCGGTTCATGATGGGTGCAAGTCGCGCATTCGACCCCGGGGAACCGGGGCGGTTCGGCCGGCCTCGGCCTCCTGTCGATCGGCCTCTGACCGATGTGAAAGCCCCCACACCGTCGGCAACGGACGACCGCCAGCCGATAGCCTTCCCGGGCACGCCCTGTGGCCCGGTTCCAGATCTCCATCGCGATGCGATGACCGTCGGCCGAGCGACGGTCGCTGTAGAACGATTTCCCGCAGGACGCGTCG
>JBKQHM010000803.1:0-12382 GCA_052148775.1 Isosphaeraceae bacterium
ACTCAGGAGGAGACCGCAAAGTGAACAGAGAAGCGAGAAAGGAGCGACTTTTCAGTAGTGAACAGAAAGGCGAGGGAGGAGGGAATTCTAATTGTCGCTGGGGGGGAATTCTAATTGTCGCTGATCAAGCTTGAATCGCACGCTGACGATGTACGGCTCCTCCCCCTCGGTCCAGTGTCCGTAGGTGGTGGCGACGATGGTGCCGTCGGGCAGCACTTCCACGCCGGGGTAGGCACAATCGGCCGCCCGGTGGTTATCCATCAGACGGACCCGGTACTGGCCCTCCCGCCCGGCAACGATGTCGTCGTAGGTGCCGACCCAGCCGACCCAGTCCCCCTTCGTCGGGCTCTCGTGCGTGGTGTCCCGGAACGAGAGGAACAGCCGGCCGTCTGGCGCGTACTTGCCGACGTGCCGGTCGCCCGTCAGTGCGCCTGGCAGCTCCCTCGGCTCGGTCCAGGTCCGGCCCTCGTCGTCGGAGAAGATGACGAACGAATTGAGCTTGCGGCTGTTCTCCCGCAACAGCACGGCGATCTGCCGCCCGTCGGGAGAGCGGATCAGGCCCGGCTCGCAAAGATGGGCGGTCGGATGCTCGGCGATGACCTCCGGCCGGCCCCAGGTCAGGCCGCCGTCGTGCGAGATCGTCTTGTAGACCCGGAACCGGGTCGGCTTGCCCCCGGCCCGGAGATACCGCCCGTCATCGTGGAACAACGCCATGGAGTCGCCGTTCTTGAGCCGCTCGACGCTGGCCATGGCGACGATGCCGCCGAAGTCGCCGATCGGCTCCAGGGGCGACCAGGTGCGGCCGTCGTCCTCGGAGACCGACCGGCGGATGGGATACAGGCCCGAGAACAGGATCAACCGTCTGGTACCCCGGAGATCGACGATCCGGTGGATCGTCGGCGTCTCCCTGGATGTGGACCAGTTCTCCGGCACGGGCAGCCGGTCGGACCAGGAGAGGCCGCCGTCGGTGCTCCGCTTCATCACGATGGCCCCTTTGCCATGCCCCTTGGGATAGACGACGATCATCGTCTTGCCGTCTTCGAGCAGGACCGTAGTCGGATGGCCGAGGTACTGGCCGCCTTCTCGATCCACCACGATCTGCCGATGTTTCTGTCCGGCCAGGTCGAGGAGTGGGATGGCGTAGCCCCGCTGAACCGGCGGTGGCTGAGCCCCGAGTGTCCGGGCTGACGCGAGTACGAGACAGGAGAGCGCAAGGGCTCGGACGAATAGGCTCATGAAGTCCCTCCGGGCGATGCCGGTCGTGATTCGAGTCGGCGAGGTTGATCCCCGGCCGGGCTGTCAGGCACCATAACCCAGGATGGCCCTCGATACCATGGGGCGGGCCGCAGATATGGCCCATCCCCGGAGCATGCCCTCCGTTTGACGCCGGCAACGAGGCCGATGCCAATCGAGCCGGGACGGCCGGTGACGATCTGTGTCGCCACGCCGCGTCAATAGAGTCGGAGCTCGGTCCTGACGCCGCGCAGATCCATCTCATACTCGATCCCGACAATCGGCGGGCGACTGTAGAACCATCGGACTCCGTGCGTGGCCGCCGCCCCGGCCCTCCGCAGGATGATCTCGGGGAGCGACGTCGCGATCGGGTGGATCGTATAAACGTCGATGGCGGTGACGCCCGGCCAGTCGGCCTCGAGACCCCGCAGGCGGTTCTCCATGAGGTCCATGACGAACTGTGCCTTGGCGGCAATGCCCCCCGGCGAGGTGTCTCCGGCCCGGAAGATGCCCTCGGCCTCCAGGACGCCCTCGGGCAGTTCCCCGGCACCGGCGACGACGAAAGTCGGCAGCATGGACGGATCGCAAGGTCTCGAATACGAGAAGCCGTAGAGGACCGGCTCGGGGGCCGGGTCCACCGCCGGCGCGACGTTGGTCCTGGCCACGGGGTTCACGCCTTCGACGAAGAGCCCCCATCCCTCCAGGATCCGGGCATATTCGGCGTTGAACTCGCCGAACCCCCGGAAGGAAAAGGGCAAGGGCGAGCGGAGTTCGATCGCGCAAAGGGCGGCCTTCGGTCGCCCCTCGGCCGCCAGTTGGGCCGCGATGACCTCGAAGCCCTGAGCGTAGGGAACGGGGCGATGGAGGGTGACGTGGGCGACCTCGAAGCCCGGTTTCGAGACCACGCCGCACGAGTACGGGGCGATTCCGGGCAGGAAGCGGTAGTCACCCGAGGGGTGGTCGATCAAGGGCATCGGTCGGACTCCAAGCGTCAGGACCATGAGGCGACGACCGGGATCCACCGCCCGGCTCCCCAACCAGTTTCGCTCCGGCTTGCCACCGATCAAGGGACCACCGAAAACCCGCAGGCCACGCGCGAACATTCGGAGCCGATCGGCGTCTGATAGATACCAGTTCCGGACGGATGGAGCGACCTGGCCCCGGTGGTGAAATGGATGATCATCCCTCGCTCCTAACGAGGCTTGCAACCCCGCAGAAACCCCTGTAAAATAGGGTTCTGTGGGGGTTTTTCGTTCCTTCAGTCAGTGTTTAGTCAGTGCCCGGGGGCCGTAGTCATCAAGAAGCCATGGTGAAGACAGCAAAGCCGTAGTTGGGTCATCACCCTGCCCGGAGGGCGGATCAAGACGCTCGGCAAGGACGAGCACGGCGAGGGCAAGGAGAATCCGCCCAAGCACATCATCGAGAAATGGCACGCCCTGGAATTCCAGATGCGAGCGGTGAAGCCCGGCGAGGAGCACCGACCCAAGGATATGCGGCTGCGCGACCTGGCCGACGCCTACGTGGAATACCTGACCAATCCCAAGACCAAGGTGGATACTAAAGCACAATTGGATTGGTTTATCGAATACATCGGCAATGTGAAGGTGAGCCAGATCGAAGTGCATCAGGTGCTCGCCTATCTCGCCAGCAAGGACACCTGGTCGTCGAAGGCGACGGCGCTGGAGCGCATCACCGCCGCGATCAATTGGGCCATCGGCGTCCAGCGGCCCGACAAGGCTCACCGGCTGGAAGTGCCCAAGATGCTCAGGCCAAAACGTAAGCCGCGTACCACGGCGATGACGCCCACCCAGGAAGCCAAGTTGGAAGACGCGGCCAGCGACGAGCTGCGGTCCATCCTGACGGCGCTGCGGCACACGGGCTGCCGCCCGGGGGAGATGTGCGGCGCGACCATCGACCAGTTCCACCAGCGGTCAAAAATCCTTTTCGTGTTGAACAAGACCCGGCATCAGACGGAGATCGAATACCGGCCGGTCTACCTGGGGCCGGAGATGCTCGCACTGCTCAAGTCCCGGATCGGCAGCCCGAAGGAAGGGCACATCTTTTTGAAGGCGAACGGAACGCCCTGGACGCAGCGTTACCTGTCACTCGTCGTTTGGCGGACGCTCGACCAGAACGTGGCGGCCCTCCAGGACCGGGGGCATGTGCTCTTCTTCCAGCCCGGCGCGGCGGAAGTCCATCGCAAGGCCGGGACCCGGTTCGACGATCGAGAAATCTATGAGTGGTTTGCCGCCAACCTGCACCGGGTGCGCGAGCCGTCGCTCCGGCATTACGTGCGGGCCAGAGAGCTCAAGGCCGCCGGCATGGACTGGACCGAGGTCCTGGCGGACGAGGGCGAGTACCAGCGGGCGCGGCTCGCTCGCGAGCTACTGGCCAACGGCGCCTACGCCAGCACGGCGGCACGGGTCAAGGCGTCCGTCGAGCAGGGGGGCGGCTGTTGGGCGACCTTCTTCAACTACCGACGTTATCTTCTCAAGTAGATAACGGCTGAATCGCTGGCATCAACCGGCTGGAGGCCACATAAGCAGAGACGCTACATTACCGGCGCAAGCTCGGCAGCCGGAGCCGGAGCGGGAATGGAACTGGAGAGCCAGTTTTTTTCATGCACTGTTAACTTCGGCATCCAAGGGTATCGATTCGCATGCACTATTTTCCGCTTCCGCTACGATCCGTGGGGCAGGTTCCGGGCCTGGCTCAAGACGTTCATCCACCATGCGTGGTAGGACTACCTGGACAGACAGCGGAAACCTGTGCGAGGAAGTGGAAGCGAATCCGTCATGGAGTGCCTGGCGGCCGTCGAGGCCCGGGACGATCTGGCTCGTCGGCTGGCCGAAGCATACGATAAGGAATTGCTCAAGGAGTTGGCCACGCGGGTCCGGCTTCGGGTTGAAGCGTGGACGTGGGCCGGCTTCTGCCTGTTGGCGTTCAAGGCACGGTTCGGGGTGGAGGTGGCGCGGCGCCTGGAGATGCGGGTGGCGACCGTGTTCGTCGCCCGTAGCAAAGTGCAACGGGTGCTGCGCAAAGAGGTCGCGCGGCTAGAGGGGGCTAGCCGCCGCTCCCCTCCCCTCTGGAACGGGAGTTCTGATATGGGAGTCTGTCCGCCAGCGGAGAGCCTTGAACGCCTTCTGGGCGAAGTATTGACCGACCCGGAACGGGAGTGCATCGAGGCTCACGTCGAGGGCTGCACCGCCTGCCAGGAAACCCTGCACCGTCTGGCCCAGAGCGCCCCCGGGCCGGCCCCGGCACATCTCCAGTCCGCGCTGTCGGAGCCAGCCGTTGGGGAGGCAACCGCCGAGGCGGACGCGTTCCTCGAAGCGCTCAAGCAGAAAGTGGTGAGCAGTGGCTCCGACGGGCGGCCTGGGTGGCAGCCTAGTGAGAGCGAAAGCGCCGGGCTTCCCGAGGTGGCGGGCTATGAGATCCTGGAGGAACTCGGTCGCGGGGCTGTAGGAGTCGTCTACCGCGCGCGGCACCGCGTGCTGAACCGGCTAGTCGCCCTGAAAATGATCCTGGCCGGGCCGCACCTCTCGCCGGAGGCGAGGCGGCGGTTGCGCGTCGAAGCCCAGGCGATCGCCCGACTGCGGCACCCGAACATCGTGCAGATCCACGAGGTCGGCGAGCAAGCGGGCTGCCCCTACCTGGCCCTGGAGCTGGTCGAGGGGGAGAATCTTGCCGGTTGGGTCGCTGGGGTGGCCCGGCCGGCCGCCGAAGCGGCCCGGACCGTCGCGACCCTGGCAGGAGCCGTCGACTACGCCCACCGCCAGGGGGTGATTCACCGCGATCTCAAACCGGCCAACGTGCTGATGGCCGCCGACGGGACGGCCAAGATCACCGACTTCGGACTGGCCAAGATCCTACCCGGGCCAGGTGTGGCCGAGGAACGGATGACGCAATCCGGGATGATCCTGGGAACGCCGTCGTATATTGCGCCCGAGCAGGCGAGGGGCCAGGCGAAGGTGGCCGGACCGGGAGTGGATATCTACTCGCTGGGGGCGATCCTCTACGAGTTGCTCACCGGCCGACCCCCGTTCCAGGGTATCAGCCCGATGGAGACCTTGTTGCAAGCCGCCCACCAGGAACCCGTGCCAGTCACCCGGTTGGTGCCACGAGTGCCGCGGGACCTGGACACGATCTGCTTGAAATGTTTGGAGAAGGATCCCGCAAAGCGGTACGCGACGGCTGGCGAGGTCGCCGACGACCTGAATCGGTTCCTGAACCACGAGCCGATCCGGGCGCGACCGGTGGGTCGGCTGGAACGCGGCCTGCGGTGGGTACGTCGCCGCCCGGCTCCAGCGGCGCTACTGGCAGGAAGCCTATTGTTGGCGATGAGCCTGGTCGGCGGTGGTCTTTGGCTGGTCCGGCAACGGACGGAGGCCGCGCGCATCGTCGCGCAAGAACTGAGGGAGGTGGCCCGATTGCAGCAAGAGTTCTCCTGGGCTGAGGCCGGTGCCGAACTCGAGCGGGCCAAAGACCGCCTTGGGTACAGTGCACCGGCCGATTTGCACCAACGCCTTGACCAGGCCCGCCGCGACCTTGTCTTGCTGACTCGACTGGACGCCATCCGCCTGACACGGGCAACCGTGGTCGAGGGGCGTTTCAACGTTGCAGCCGAGCGGCGTTTCAACCAGGCTCGAGCCGACAGGGAATACGAGGAGGCGTTCCGTAAGGCCGGGTTGGGGGCGATCCAGCACGACGCGGAGGGTATGGCGGTGCGGGTCAAGGCATCGGCCGTTCGAGGAGCGCTGGTGGCCGCGCTCGACGACTGGGCGGTCTGCGCCGTCGACAAGGGCCGGCAGGCTTGGCTGCTGGAAGTAACCCGGCGAGCCGACCCGGACGCATGGCGCGACCGAGTCCGCGATCCGGTAGCGTGGGGAGACCCGGCGGCGCTGACCGAACTGACTCGAACCACAGCGGTGGCGGAACGGTCGGTGCCATTCCTGGTGGCGCTCGGGGAGCGGTTGCAGGCCATAGGCGGGGACGCGACCGGCTTTCTGGCGCGGGTGCAGCCGGCGCATCCGGCCGACTTCTGGGCCAGCTTTACGCTGGGCAAGGCGCTGCACGACAAGGGGGAGCTGGAAGAAGGGGTCGGCTACTACCAGAAGGCGCTGGCCATTCGACCGGATGCGGTCGCCGCCTACATCAACATCGGTCACGCTCGGTTCCTCCGATACCGGCTGGAGGAGAACGACGGAGCCATGGAGAACTACCGGCAGGCCCTCCGAATTGACCCCAGGTCTGCCCCGGCCCATAGCAACCTTGGCCTCGCCTTCAAAGCCAAGGGCCTGCTGAACGACGCGATCGAACACTACAAGGCAGCCTTGCAACTCGACTCCGAGCTGGCCCCGACCCAATTCAACCTCGGCGAGGCCTTAGCGATTAGGGGCGAGCTGAACGGAGCAATCGACCACTACCGGCAGGCCCTCCGCATTGATCCCAACTGCGCCCGGGCCCACTACTTGCTCGGTGTGGGCCTGCTGGCCAAGAGCCGCCTCGATGAGGCGAACGGGAACTACCAAAAGGCCATCCGCGTCGCTCCCAAGGATGTGAAGGCACACGATCGGATCCACGGACTCGCGCAGGATGATGCCCTCGACCACTACTTTCAGGCCATTCTCTTCGACCCCACGTGGGCCCCGGCCTACAACGACCTGGGTAGCATCCCGCGAGAGAAGGGCCGGCTGGACGAGGTGATCGACCACTACCAGCAGGCACTCCGATCCGACCCCGACTTGGCCTTGGCCCACGCCGCCCTCGGCCAGGCGCTGCTAGCCCAGGGTCGCATCAGGGAAGCACTGGCCGCCACCCGCCGCTCCCTCGGCCTGCCCTCCGAAGGTAATCGTTACTGGCGTGCAAACCTGACCCGCCAACTGGAGCGCTGTGAGCGCCTGATGGCGTTGGAAGGTCGACTCCCAGCGGTACTCCAGGGCAAGGACAGGCCCGCCGACTCGACCGAATGCATCCAGTTCGCCGACCTCTGTCGCATCAGGAGACAGTATGCCGCCGCCGCGAAACTGTTCTCGGATGCGCTTGCGACTCGAGCACAATTGCCCGACGACATGAGAGCCGGCTTCCGCTACAACGCCCCCATCGTTGCCGTCCTGGCCGGCTCCGGACGTGGCGAGGGTGGGGCCAACCTGAGCGAAGCCGAGCGGGCACGCTGGCGCAAGCAAGCGCGGGAGTGGCTCCAGGCCGATCTGGCCGCCTGGTCCAAGAATCTGGACAGCAGTCCGGCAGCGGATCGCACGTTAATTACCAAGATATTGACACATTGGCGGACCGACCCGGACCTGGCTGGGCTGCGCGACCCCGACGCCGTAAACAACCTGCCAGAAGCCGAGCGCCAGGAATGCCGCAAACTGTTGAGCGACCTCGACACCTTGCTCAACCGCGCGAAGAGCCTCAAGTGATCACGGCGCGAGGACTCGACCAGAGCGCCACCGCTTCGTCGATTCCGATCGATGTCAAGTCGTAAGCCGCAGAGATCAGGCGCCTCCGGCCACGGCAGGTTCGCCTTCCGAAGGCGCGACGACGGCCGCGGGTGACTTCGGCGGTGTCATGGCAGAGAGTTGCCCGAGAATGTGCCTTCCGTAGACGGCCTTCATGATCCTCTGCACGAGCTGGTTCACTCCATCGAAGGGCTGCGGCATCGGACGGCGAATGTCGACGATCAGAACCACGCGGTCGGCCTCGCAATAGTTGTAGACCTCATGGTCCCAACTATCGTCGAACAAAACGCTGGCGCCCTCTTTCCAGGTATAGACCGTGTCCTTGAGTCGGATCGAGGGAGGGTTTTTCTCCGGAACGATCAGGCCAAGGTGATAGCGCAGGTAGCCGCGGTACGGTCCTTCGTGATGCGGGATCGACTTCCCCCCTTCCAGGATCGAGAAGAACGCCTCGAACAAGCCGGGGATCCCGTCCAGCAGCGCCATCGTCCTCGGACAGCGAGCACAATACGCCTCCGGCTTCACCCCCATGATGTTGAGCGGGTAGACCTTCCAGTCCTTGTCCGGGTCGACCCGCGCTGAGATGTTGTACTGCATCTGGTCCAGTTCGTGATAGCGGGGGATCGACCCCTTGTCCGGGAGGATGCCGAGCAGCTCCTCGCGGATGACGGGGTAGTTGCGGTCGAGCTCCAGGAGCTCGGGGCGGGTCGCGGCAATGTCGAAGAAGACCGGACGGCGAGGCCCGCCAATGTGCACGTCGTAGAAACGGTTGATCGGAATCAACAGACTCTCATAGTTAATCTGGTCGAGGATCATGGCTGGTACTCTGATGTGGATCGTCTATCTGTCGGTCGAACGGCTCGGACCACTCATCCTTGAGACAGCAAACGAAATGTGGGGGATCATTCCGGAATACTTACGACTCCGACCCCAGATTGGACCCCGTCGGAACCGAGACTGCTGAGTCCTCCGAATCGGGGCCCGGTCCGTGGCAAGATGATGGTCGCGAAGCCATCCCAAAGCACCCCCACCAGATCGGCGAACCGACGTCGATCTCCGAATGAAGATCGCATCGTCATCACCATGGTGGAGGTCGACGCGCCATGCTGCCGCGGCCGGGTGCAGCCGCCGGGGTCGTCGCCAGAGGCCTTTACGCCGGGATCAAGTATCCCGAGAAAGTCGAGGTCGCGTTGGGATTGGCAGGGACGTTCCATGTCGTCAACTGCCCCGTCGTCCCGACGTACTGGGCGAATGCTCCGGTGGCCTCCGAGACGACGACCGGGACTTTTTGCTTTGTCCGTTTTCCAACATGGGTGACCGAAGCGGAGCCGAGACTGAACTGAATGCTGCCCTGGCTGTTGCTCAGGTAAGCGTCCCCGCTCTCGACGATCGTGCCCGAGAGCGTTGCTGTCCCAGAGCCGGTGAGGCGCTCTCTCCCGATTCTCCCCGTGAGGTCTGGGGTCACTTCCGTCGTCCCGTTGATCGACGTGTGGCCTTTGAAACTGGCCGGAATCTGTCCCTGGGCCTGGCTCATGGCGAGAGCATGGGTATGGGGAGAGGCGATGGCCAGGCCCGTGCTCATCGTCAGGCGTCCCTCGAGCGCCTCAAAACCCAGGGATCGCTTCTGTCGTGGACGAATCTTGTTCATGGTCGTTCGCTCCAGATGAAAGAGGCTATGTTCATACCAGGCGCTCTCAAGTTGCTCGCCGGGTCGATCGCGCCCGTTCGATCCCGGCCGTACGGCCAACCCCAGCCAGGTCTCGACTGGGGTTGTGATTTGTCACATCTCTCGAGATCGCTCATCCGGCCGCGAGACACGAACGGGCAGATCTCGATCGCTTGCATGTTCCTTGAGGATCCGGGCAACCTCACCAATGACCTCGAGGTTGTCCAGGCAGAGATGACCCGCAGTCACAACCAATTCGGAAGTCGCGCCCGGGTCGTGGGCACTGGCATACGGCACCAGGCCATCGCCCCCAACGGTCCCGGGCTGCCTCCTCCGATCGGCGATGATCGAATGCCGATTGATCGTCGGTTTGATGGGCAGCCCGTCGATGGCCAGTAGCAAGGGATGTTCCCAGACAAGCTGATCGATGCTCGTCGGTAATCCCACTCGAAACGCCGGACGGAATGCATCCGGGCCATTGGCGGCCAGGAGCGACGCATAGGACTGTTGCAAGTCATCGGATGGACGGACGAATCTCGATGCGACGGTGCGGACCAGTTCGCGATCGGCCGGGCTGCCCTTATGGGGTGTCGCGATGAAGATGAGCCGACGGACTTCCGGCAACGGCTTGTAGACCATCTCCCCCCGCAATCGCTCGAGGGCTTCGGCCGGACCGGCCAGTTTCTCGACGGCGCGATCGGTGATAAGGTCCCAGAGCTTCGAGCCGCTGTCCTGTACCATCATCTTGCAAAGTAGCCCCCCCATGCTATGTCCGATGAGGACCATGCGGTCCCAGGACGGATCTGACCGGTCGGGATCGAGCCGATCCCTGAGAGTTCGTAGCTCCCGACGCAGCAGGAGGGCCGAGTGCGGAATGGAGCAGCCCCCGGAATAAGCGAAGGTCAAGAACTGGAATCGCCCGCTCACACTCTGGTCGGCTTCCAGGGCCTTCACCATGGGTTCCCAGAGTCGCGGGCCGCCCCATAGCCCGTGCACCAGCACGACGGGGATCCTCCCCGTTGCGTAGGGGCGCACCGACGAGAGCCCGAGCGGCTTGAAGCGGAGCCTGCCAGTCCCGGCGACGGCTCCCCTGCCGGCGCTCGAGCCGGCAGACGGCGGCGTCACCAGGGACTTGGCCGCGGAACTCGAGGCGTCCGCTCCCGTAGAATCGTCGGGCATGGAAGCGGAGCCGATCGACAGGGTCAAGGCAAGGATGGCAAGTTGCTGGAATCCGTGATGCAAGGCCGCCTCCTCCAGACGAATCCCCTGTCCGCGATCGTTCGAGACGATGCGGGATTCAGAATCATTGGTCTAGAAAGCCTTACTTATATTGAAGCAACATCTGTACCAAATCAGTGGAACCAGAACTTTCGCCAGTTGCCGGGCAAGATCGGCCTGCTGGAGGCGATGTTAACGCCCCTTCCGGGGGGAACGGTCCTGGCTCAAGGTAGCTGACTGGCCTGTCTGACCGGAAAACATCCATCGGCGGTCACTCGAACCGCAGGGCCTCGATCGGATCGAGTCGCGACGCCTTCCAAGCAGGGTAATAGCCGAAGATCACACCGACGGTGATCGAGACCGAGACCGAGGCCAGCACCGCGATCAGCGAAGGTTCGGTCGGCCATCGGGCCAGGAGGCGGACGAGGACCGAGGCGGTCCGTCCGACGGCGATACCGGCCGCCCCCCCGAGGAGGCAAAGGACGACGGCCTCGACGAGGAACTGGCGGAGGATGTCGCGGGATCGCGCGCCCACGGCCATGCGCAGGCCGATCTCGCGGTATCGTTCGGTGACCGTCACGAGCATGATGTTCATGATCCCGATGCCGCCGACTACCAGCGCGATCAGGGCGACGCATAAGAGTAGTCCGGCCACGAGGCCCACGGTCCCCCGGACGGCACGGACGACCTCGGTGAAGTCGCGGACGGCGAAATCCGCGGGTTCGCCGGGCACGATCCGGTGCCGATGGCGCAGCACACGGGTGACCTCCTCCATCGCGGCCGGGATGTCCTCGGTCGAGGAGGCGCGGACCAGGATCGAATCGACGTTGGATAACCGCTCCAGCCGGGGGGTGTCGATCATCTGCGCCGGGGAGAGGGTCGGAAAAAGCGCGGCGTATCCGCGGGGGTAACGCCGATTCCTCACACCGTGCAGGGCATCAGGATCCGACCAGGGACCGTCCGCATGTCCGGCAGAGGAAGAGCTCACTCGGAATTTGACCGTCGTCCAGGGTGCCAGGAGCAGGTCGTCCTGATCCTCACCAATGATGTCGGCGCCCTTGCGACTCAGGACGCCGATGACTCTCAAAGGCACGTCGTTGACATAGACCTCCTCTCCAACCGGCGACTGCTCGTCGAACAGCTCTCGCGCGACCGTCTGGCCCAGCAGGCAGACCATCGCAACGTCCTGGACGTCGCGCTCGGTGAACGATTGCCCTTCCTCCAGGTCTTCCCACTCCCGGACCCGTAGGTATCCCGGGGTCGTGCCGATGAAGGTGCTCGGGACCCAGTTCTTGTTGCCGTGAACAACTTGCCGACGCGCAAAGACCATGGGAGCCAGGCTGTCAACGTCCGGACATTCGTGGAGGATGCTCTCCGCGTCTTCGGGGGTCAGGGTTTTGACGCTGCCGCTACCGAGGCTGACGCCGTTGCGCGAAGCCGCGCCGGCCTGGACGACGATGTTGTCGACGCCCGTCTTGGTCAAGAGCGAGCGAATCGCCGACCACGCCCCGTTGCCGATCTCGGCGATTGCGAGCAGCGAGCCAACGCCGATGATGATGCCCAGAGTCGTCAGTGCCGATCGCATGGCATTGCGGCGAATCGAGCGCAAGGCCGTCGAGGTCGTCCGTGCGAAGAATCGCAGGTCTTCGCGGGCCGTCCTGTGTCGAGACGTTGGAGGTTCGAAGGTCGACCCGGACGAGGTGGTCGATTCGATCTCGACTTCCGCCGCCTCGCTTCCGTCGGCCGATCTCCAGCGGACCGTTGGCTGATCGACCGGACAATCCTCGTCGAAGACCAGGCCGTCGCG
>JBKQHM010000804.1:0-70564 GCA_052148775.1 Isosphaeraceae bacterium
ATGGACCTGGCCCTCAACCTCCAGGCCGCGCGCGCCTCGGTGCAGCAAGCGCTGGCCGTCTACGGCGTCTCGAGAGACGCGAGAGCCCGACCCGCACTCGATGCCGAGCTCAATGACGCCCAGAAGGCCGAGGTCCTCGGGGATTGCTATCAGCTCCTGCTGATCCTCGCCGAGACGGAAGCCCAGTCCGCGTCGGACGATAAGCCTGCCGAGAAGGAGACCTACCTGCGTCGAGCCCTCGGTGACCTCGATCGCGCCAGCACCTTCGGCACGCCTTCCCGCGCGTTCCACCTGAGGCGGGCGCGCTACCTGAGGATGCTCGGCAAGCCGGCCGAGGCGGAGCAGGCCGAGCTGGCGGCGGGCAAGGCGCCGCTCGACAACATCCTCGATCATTTCCTGATGGCGGATGAGTTCTACCGCCGCGAGCAATTCCGTGAGGCCATCCAGGAATTCGAACGGGTCCTGGAGCAAAATCCCAGCCATTTCTGGGCCGAGTATCTCGATGCGCTCTGCCTCCTGCGGCAACAGCGGCCCGCCGAAGCGCGGGCCTTGCTCACAGCGTGCCTGGCGCAACGCACCGATTTCGTCTGGCCGTACCTGCTGCGCGGCTTTGCTCAAGAGGAGCTGCAAGCCTGGGACGCGGCCGACTCGGACTTCCAGAAGGCCGCGAAATTGCCCCTCGATGAGAATACGCGCTACGTCCTTCTGGTCTATCGCGCGGTGCTGCGGATCCGGACCGACCGATGCACGGACGCCATCGCCGATTTGCAAGCGGCCATTCGATTGAAGCCGAACGCCTATCAGGCGTTCGTCAACATGGCCAATGCGTACCGGAGGCTGGGCAAGCTGGACCAGGCCGTGGCACAGTTGAATCACGCCATCCAACTCGAACCGGGGTTGGCCCACCTCTACCGCCTGCGCGCCCGGCTCCAGCTCGAACGCAAAGAGCAGGAGCTGGCGCTGGTCGACTTCAATCAGGCCATCGGGCGGGAGGACTCGACGAGTCCCTACCAGGCGGATGACCTCGTCGACCGCGGCCGTCTCTTGTTGAGTGGCAAGAAGTATACCGAGGCGCTCTCCTCGTTCGTCGCCGCCCTGGCGTTGCGCTCGGACCATCCTCGGGCGCTTCGGCTGGAGGCTGAGGCCCTCTTTCACCTGGGCCGCTTCGAGGAGGTTGTGGCGGCGTTCGACCGATACCTCGAGATCGGCAAGCCGCTGGAGTCGGTCTATCGAGGCCGTGGCCTGGCCCGGGCGGAACTCGGCCGGTATCCGGGCGCCATCGAGGATTTCACGAAGGCGCTGGAGCTGAGCCCCACCTCGGCGGTGCAAGCCTACCGAGGCTGGATGCACCTGGGGGTCGATGCGCCCAAGCTGGCGCTGCGCGACTTCGAGCTGGCCATCGAGCTCGATCCCCGCAACGGGGATGCCTACAGCGGCCGGGGTGTTGTCCACGCCGGCCAGGGTCGTTATCGTGAGGCAACGAGGGACGCCGCGGAGGCCATCCGCCTCGGGCCGCCGTCACCGCGGTTGTTCTACAACGCCGCGCGGATCTACGCGCAGTGCCCCGACGCCAACCCGCAGCGCGCGATGGAGTTGATCCAGAAGGCGGTGCACCTGCTTCCCGGCGATCAACAACGCGCGTTCTGGTCCAAGACCATTCGAACGGACCCGGCCCTCACCACGCTGCGGCGACGCCCCGCCTTCGTCCAGTTGGAAACCTCGTTGATGCGAAGGGACTGACTGATGAGTTCGCGATCGCGGCCCAAGGCCCGGCGTGACCACCGTCTTCGGAGACTGACTTCGTTGCCGCGGGGCTTGGAGTGGCTCGATCGTCGCACCCTGTTAGCCCTCTCCCCGTTGGCCCTGGCGACGCCCCTGGACTTCAGCTCCCGCGACTCGATCCAGATCTCGCACGCACTGACTACACCCGATGACGTCGATCTCTACGCCGCGACGCTCTGGGCCGGCGACACGCTCGACATCAACATCGTCGCCGAAGAGACGGGCAGTGGGTTGGCCAGCCTCCTGCGGGTCTTCAATGCGGACGGGACGCCCCTGTCGCTGGACAACCAGCAGGGGGGCGACCCGCACCTGACCTTCCAGGCGGCAACCACCGGCACCTACTACATCGGTGTCAGCAGCGCCCCCAACGACAACTACAATCCGGCGCTCTCGAACAGCGGCATCGGTGACACAATGGGCCCGTACGAGCTGGACGTGGACCTCACGAAGACCGGTCCCCTCTTGCCCGACCTGACCGGCAGTTCGTTCCGTGCCGGTGCGGACATGTCGGCGTCCGGCGACACGGTCCCCGTCAACTTCACCGTCGAGAACCGGGGCGGCGCCGACCCAGGAAACTTCCAGGTTCAGGTGCTGCTAGACGACAGCAATCTCTTCAACAGCTCGTCGCAGGTATTGGCGACGTTCTCCCGCCAGCAACTGGTCCCCGGCGCTTCGGGCCAGGACTTCTCATCGCCGAGCGGCTTCCACGTCGTGATGCCGGTTGGCCTGTCATCGGGGCAGTATTACCTCGGAACGCGGATCATCCCCGACCCAGCCGTGCCCGAAGCCGGTCTGAACGACAAGAGCGGCGTCCATCGCGGCGAGGACTGGGAACCACTCACGATCGTCACCCGATCCGCGGCGGGGGTGACCAACCTGTCGCTGGTTGATGCCGGCCTGCGCACGGAAGAGACGGGAACCGCGAGCACGATTCAGGAGGGGGTGTACACCCTCACCGTGACCGGCGGCATGGGCGATGGCGAGCTGACGGCCGAAGTCGACGGCATCGGCGGCTTGCTCCCCCGACTGACGCTCTCCGATCCGACGGGCCAGACCCTGGTCCAGTCGGATAGCGATCGGATCGTCCAGGCACTTTTTCCCGGGACGTATCTTCTCACCGTCACCGCGCAAGCCGTGGCGGGTACTTTCCGGCTCGACACCTCGTTCACCTCAACCAGTCCGATCCTGGCTCCGCTCCCGAATGCGCTCTCGGGCGGATTCGGCCTGGTCCGGCCGGCCATGGGCGACTTGACCAATAACGGAATCCTCGATCTGGTCGTTCCCGACCAACTCGACGACACGGTCGACGTTTACATGGGCAGCGGCGATGGCACGTTCCAGCCGCCGGAAGTCATTAACGTCGGCGCCGAGCCTCGCTTCGTGACGCTGGCCGACCTGACCGGCGATGGTAAGCTGGACATCGTCACCACCAACTGGCGCGACGGCACAGTGAGCGTGCTGCTGGGCAATGGCGACGGCACTTTTCAGCCGGCGAAACACGACACGGTTGGACAGGACGACGGGGCGGTGGCGGTCGCAGACCTGACCGGCGACGGCATCCCGGACATCGTCACCGCCAACTATGCCGATAAGACTGTGAGCGTCTTGGTCGGCAACGGCGACGGCACCTTCCTGCCCCAGCGAGTTTATCCCGTCGGCCCTGGCCCGATTGGGCTGGTCGTGGCGGACCTCAATGGCAACGGAATCCCCGACATCGTGACTGCGAATACGTTCGGCGATGATGTCAGCGTGTTGATGGGCAAGGGCGACGGCACCTTTCAACCACAGCAAACCTTCGCCGCGGGAGAAGCCCCCGGTTCGATCGCCGTGGACGATTTGAACGGGGACGGCAAGCCCGACCTCGTGGTCGACAACACCTACTCCAACACCGTGAGCGTATTGCTGGGTAACGAGAACGGCACGTTTCAACTCCCGCAATCCTACGCGACAGGTCCAGGACCGGATTGGGTCGTGGCGGCGGACCTGACCGGCGACGGCATTCCGGACATCGTCGCAGCCAACAGCGACGGCACGGTCAGCGTGTTGCTGGGCAACGGCGACGGCACGTTCCAGACGCAGAGGGTTTTCTCCGGCGACTTCCCGGGTGAGCCCGTGGTCGGTGATCTGAATGGAGACGGCAAGCCCGACATCGTCGTCGCGGGCGGCGGCGCGATCAGTGTGTTGCTGGGCAATGGCGACGGCACGTTCCAGACGCCCCCGGCCACCACCTCCCCTGCTCTCGATCTGATCCCCTATGCCGTGACAGTGGCGGACCTGACCGGCGATGGTCGGGCCGACATCATCACCGCCAACATCAACGACGACAGCGTGAGCGTGCTCCTCCAGAATAGCGACGGCACGTTCCAGACCAGGCAGACGTTCCCGACCGGAGCCGGAACGGGCCCGGGGGCGGTGGCGGTCGCGGACCTGACCGGCGACGGCATCCCCGACATCGTGACCGCCGATTACCACAGCAACAGCGTGAGCGTGTTGATGGGCAAGGGCGACGGCACCTTCCAGGCGCCGGAAATCCTCGCCGTGGGCGATTCGCCCAATGATCTAACCGTGGCGGACCTGCGGGACGACGGCAAGGAGGACATCGTTACCGCCAACGAAGGCAGCAACACGGTCAGCGTGTTGATGGGCAATGGCGACGGCACCTTCGAACCCCAGCAGACTTACGCCGTGGGCTCACGCCCCGTCTCTGTGACGTTGGCCGACCTGACCGGCGACGGCGTCCTCGACATCATCACCGCGAATCATCATGACGGCACGGTCAGTGTGCTGATGGGAAACGGCGACGGCACCTTCCAAACCGCGAAAGAATACACGGCGGGAGGGAGTGCGGGGAGGGCCAATTCGGTCGTGGTGGCGGACCTGACCGGCGACGGCATCCCCGACCTCGTCGTGGCCAACAGCGCCTCCAACACCGTGAGTGTCTTGCTGGGCAACGGGAACGGCACCTTCCAGGCCGCGAAAGTCTACGCGGTCGGATCGGACCCGCGTGGGGTGGCGGTGGCGGAGCTTTCCGGCGACGGTATCGAGGACATCGTCACCGCCAACTACGGCGACGGCACAGTGAGCGTCTTGATGGGCAACGGGAATGGCACCTTCGCGGCGCAGCAAACCTTCGCGGTTGGAGAGGGGGCTTACGGGGTCGCGGTGGCGGACCTCAGCGGCGACGGAAAGCTCGACGTTGTCACCGCAAACGAGAGCGCGGGTACAGTCAGTGTATTGCTGGGCAATGGCGACGGCGAGTTTGAGCCCCAAGAGGTCCTCCAACTCGGCGCGAACAAGTATTCCGCGATAGTGGCGGACGTCAACGGCGACGGCAATCCCGACCTCATCGAGACCAGCCGGCTCCAGGGGACCGTGAGCGTGCAACTGGGCAACGGCGACGGCACCTTTTCGCAGGGATCGACCCTGGACGTCGATGCCGAGCCCATCGCCGTCGCGGTGGCGGACCTCAACGGCGACGGGCGGGAGGACATCGTGACGACCAACTCCGCCGACAACACCGTGAGCGTATTGCTGGGCGATGGCGACGGCACCTTCCAGCCTCAGAAGACCTTCGCCGTCGGCCGCAGCCCGCGCGGGTTGGCGGTTGCGGTCTTGACCGGCGACGATATCCCCGACCTCGTCGTGGCCAACTACGATGACGATACGGTGAGCGTGCTCCTGGGCAATGGCGATGGCACCTTCCAGCCGCAGGTCGTTTATACGGTCGGAGACCGCCCCTACGCGGTTGCGGTGGCGACGCTGACGGGTGACGGCATTCCGGACATCATCGTCACCAACGCTGGCGGTGACAGCGTCAGCGTGCTTCTGGGCCGGGGCAACGGCACCTTTGAACCTCAGGAGACATTCGCCGTCGGCCGACAGCCGTTCGCCCTGGCGGTGGCGGACCTGACCGGCGACGGGATCCAGGACATCGTCACCGCCAACTACGCCGACGACACCGTGAGCGTTCTCCTGGGCGATGGTGACGGCTCGTTCCAGAGTCAGACGGTTTTCCGAACCGGCAACCAACCGTCGTCGGTCGTGGCGGCGGAGGTCAACGGCGACGGCCTGCCCGGCCTGGTGACCGCCGACGCAGGCGACAACACGGTGAGCGTGCTGCGGAACAACGGCAATGGGTCGTTCGAGGCGCCGCTTACCCTCGCCGCCGAGCAGCAACCGATCCAGACCTTGTTGGCCGACGTCAACAGCGACGGACTGCCCGACCTGGTGACCGTGAGCAATCACGACAGCGCGATCGGCGTTCTGCTGAATACGGGTGCCGACACCTTCGAGCCCGCCTCGGCGGCCGTCGCGGTCGGAATGAGCAATACGCCGTTCCTGGCGGACCTCACCGGCAACGGCATCGACGATAGTGTGGTCCTGGATGGATCGGGCAATATCCTCTTCCGCGCGGGACTGGGGGGCGCGAGCAATTCCTTTGCTCCGCCTGTGATCCTCAACCCCGGCCACCCGGCACGCTCGATCGCGATCGTGAACATCGGGTCGGGATTGGCCGTCGCCGCGGCCGACGCCGACTTCGATCCCCAGCTCTCCACCAACCAATTCGTCTTTACCGTCTCGATTTACACCTTCCGCAAACCGAGCGATCTCCCCGTCGAATACGGACCACCTCCGCAGCTCAGCTCGACATACACGGGCCCTGCGGACGCCGGTTTCACCCGCAGCATTGCCTTCACAACCACGTCCCTACCCACCAGCGTCATCGCCGCCGACCTGACGGGGAACGGCCTGGACGACCTGATCGTCGCCGACGCCCTGAACAATAGCGTCACCATCGCCTTGCAGACCGCGTCGGGACAGATCGGTGCTCCGATCACGGTCCCCGTGGGCGAGACGCCATCGGACATCGCCGTCGCGGACGTCAACGGCAATTCTCTGCCGGACATCATCGTGACCGATCAGGCTTCCGGCGAGGTGACCGTCCTGCTCAACGATCCCGCGCATACTTTCAGCCAGGAGCTAACTCTTAGCACCAGCACGGAGCCGAGCACTCTGAATACGACTTCGGGCAGCCCCGCCCTCAGCTCGGTCGCCCTGCCGGTCAGCATGGTCTCCGGGGACTTCCTGAGCGACGGTCAGACGGACCTCGTGGTGGTCGATCGCGGCACGCACACCATCACGCTGTTACCCGGGGACGACAACGGCGGCTTCCTTGCGCCGGAACTGTCGATGACCACCTCGACCAGCGACGGCTTCCATATCAACAACGACCCCGGCGCGATGGTGGCCGGCGCCTTCGATCGCAACGGCCCGATGGATCTCGCCGTGCTGATGGAAGACACCGGCCAGGTCTGGATTTATACCCCCGTGGGCAATGGCACGTTCCGCCACACCTTCAGCATCGCGGTCGGCGAAGACGCCACCGGGCTCTCGTTGGTCCCCGGGAACGGACCGGGACTGCTGGATCTCGTGGTGGGCAACACCTTCGGCGACGTATTGATCCTCGATGGCAAGGGGGACGGCACGTTCCAGATCAGCGGAGCGGCGGTTTCGCTGTCAGTGGTCCCCAACCTGCTCGGCGCCGGTGAGGCGGGCGTGCTGGTGGCGAACCAGGCGAGCAACCGCGTGACGGTCCAGGCCCCATCGGCCAACGGCAGCCAGTACAGGACCGTGTCGACACTGGGCAGCGCCTCATCGTCGCAGTTGGCGCCCGGCTATGTCGAGTGGGCGTACCTCGACAGCGGCTCGACCTTGCCCGACGCCATCGTGGTGAGCACGGGAAGCAACGCGGTGGTGGTCTATCGGACGCTGTCGATCACCGATGGCGTGCCCACCTTCGCGGCGCCGCGGACTTACTTCGTCGGCACCTCACCGGCGAGCGTCACGGTGGCCGACATCAACGACGACGGAATCCCCGACCTGCTGGTCGCCGACCAGGGGAGCAACGACGTCTCGGTGTTGTTCGGTTCCTACGACGCCTCGGGGGACTGGGTCGGTATCGCCGGTCCGCGCCTCAAGTCCGGCGGCGACGGCCCGATCGCCGTCGAGGTGGGCGACCTGACCGGCAACGGCGTGCTGGACCTGGCGGTCGTCAATGGGGGCAGCGGCACGGTGACTCTGCTGCCCGGCGTCGGCGGTGGCTTCTTCGATGACCAGCACCCTCTAACACTCTTCAACTTGGGAGGCGCCGTGGTTCAGCCTCCGAGCTTCGTGGCCAACACGGGCGTGGGCTACGCGGTGACGGCCGTCGGGGACCTCGTCCGGTTCGACTTGAACGACTCCGGCGGCGGTGCCCGCGTGGTCTTCGCCGGTCAACGTATCGTGGCGGCGCAAGCCCTGTCGAGTGGACAGGTCGTGGTGGCGCTGGCCAGCGGAGCCGTCGAGCTCCTGGCCCCGCAGGAGGGCGGCCTGACCGTCTCATCACTCTTGAAAGCGCAAGGGGGAATCCCCGCCTTGCCCAGCTCGATCGAGGTGCTGAAAAACGCCAGCGGGAGCTTCGACGTGCTGGTGAGCAGCCAGGGCTCCGACACCATCTACGTCTACGCGGCGGGGGGGGCGGGGGCTTTCACGCCGGGGACGTTCGGGCAATCCGGAGGGGCGTTTTCCTCGACGGTCTCGCAGCCGTTCGCCTCCTCGAGCTCGTCCTTCAACCAGGCTGCGTTCCTTCTGACCACCGCGAGTGAGTCGAGCGCCAGCGAGTCGTCGTCGGCCGCGAGCACATCCTCGGCGTCGAGCGCGGTTGCCGCGACGACGGGCGGGTCCGTGACTGCGGGATTGTCGCTCGGCGGATTCGCTTCGACGCTCAACACGCTCTTCGAGGGGGCGAGTGTCGCGATCCTCGTCGCGGTCCAGGGCAATTCCTACCTGAACGTGCCGGTACTCGACTTCGGATCCCAGTACGGCGACGAGGCCGCCGATGTCGCAAGACGGATGCCCGAGCTGTCGGCGAGGTACCCGATCGGCGACACGTCGCCATTGTGGCGCCTGATCGTGGGGATCGATGAGGCGTTGAAGGACTATCACGGTTCCGGGGAATCCGCTGTGCCGGGGGTTGTCGATCTCCTGCAAGATCCCTGGAATGAGGACCTTTTTTGGCGACAACAACGGGCGCAATCCCGCGGGCCCGCCCCCGATCCGGCTGGCGGGCTGAAGGGCGACGAACCGGGAGCCGTACGGGACGAACCGCCTCATGCCCCCGGCAGGAACGACCGAGGATCGACCGGGCTTTTCGACGGTCCCGGTCGCGACGAAGCGGAACCGCTGGCCCCGGGCCTGATGGAGCGCATTGGAGCCGGCCTACAAGCCGTGGCCGCCGCCGTGCTCTTTCTGACACCGCCCTTCGCGAGCCGGGCTCGTGAATCGCGGTCCGATTCACCCTCGAGCGAGTCCAGACGATGAGCGTCGCATCTCCTTCCTCCTCCAACCGGCAGAACGAACCCTGGGTCGAAGTGACCGGTTCGACACGGCTGGCAGCCTGGCTGGCCGAGCAACAGGTCAGCCTGGCGTTCACGACCTACCAGTCCGGCAAGCTGTTCCTCATGGGGCACAAGAAGGAAGGTGGGCTGGCGGTCGCCGAGCGGACGCTCAACCGCGCGATGGGCCTCTGGGCCGACGGCCAGACGCTCTGGCTGAGCACGCTCTATCAGGTCTGGCGATTCGAGAACCTGCTCAGGCCCGGCGAGCTCTACGAGGGACACGACCGGCTCTATGTGCCGAAGGTGGCGAACACCACCGGCGACCTGGACATCCACGACATCGCCATCGATCACGACGGCCGTCCGGTGTTCGTCGCCACGAAGTTCGGCTGCATCGCGACCCTGTCGATGCGGTCCAGCTTCACCCCGCTCTGGCGGCCGGGGTTCCTGAGCAAGCTGGCCGCGGAGGATCGCTGCCACCTCAATGGCATGGCCCTGGAGGAGGGCCGCCCGCGCTATGTCACGGCGGTCAGTCAGAGCGACGTGGTCGACGGCTGGCGCGACCGTCGCCAGAATGGCGGGGTCGTGCTGGAAGTGCCGGAGAGCCGCGTGCTCGCGTCGGGGCTCTCGATGCCGCACTCACCCCGGCTCTACCGGGGCCGGCTCTGGCTACACAATTCCGGCGCGGGGCAGTTCGGCAGCATCGATCCCGGCGGCGGGCCATTCGAGGCGCTGACCTTCTGCCCGGGCTATTTGCGCGGACTGACATTCGTCGGCGATTACGCCGTGCTCGGCCTGTCCCGGCCGCGCCACGACAAGACCTTCGGCGGCCTGGCGCTGGATGCCGAGCTGGCCAATCGCGACGCGGAGCCCCGTTGCGGCCTGCTGATCATCGACCTGCGTACCGGCGACGTCGCCCACTGGATCCGTGTGGAAGGGATGGTCCGCGAGCTCTACGACGTGGCCGTTCTCCCCGGAGTTTCCCGGCCCATGGCGCTTGGTTTCAAGTCGGACGAGATTCAGCGGATCATCACCATCGGCGAGGATTGAATCCCCACTCGAGCCTCAGAATGGGGGCGTGGTCGTAGAGTTCGGGGCATCAGCCCCGAAATGCCGAAGACGAAGCAAGCGACTGTTTGCTCGCTCTCTCCAAGAACAATCAGCCTGGCGGATCGATGGAGACCATTGATCCGGGGCGTTAGAATGGATTGCTGGAAGCGTCCAGTGGATCGACTTGATCCGAGACGGTTCATCCAGGCCGAAGACCGGCAGCGAGCCAACGATGGTGCCCGATTATTACGCCAGGCTGGGAGTCGATCCGAAGGCCGATCGGGCCGAGATCGATGCTGCGCTCCAGCGCAAGCAGCCGGCCTGGTCGATGGGCACGCGCAACCCGAAGACGCGTCACGCGAACCAGCTCTATCTCGACGAGATCCCTGCGTTGCGACGGGCCCTGCTGGGCGACCCGGCCACACGCGCGGCGTACGACGCCGAGCTGGCCGTGAGCCAGCGGGCCGATCGGGATCGGAAGCTCGACGAGCTGCAACGGCGGGTCCGCCTCCGCGCCGCCAAGGGAGGGCTCGGCCAGACCGACCGAGGGCTGCTGGTCGAGGAGGCCGTCCGGCTCGGCCTGAATGAGGACGACCTGGTCCGGATCACCCGGCCGATCCCGAACCTGGTCGAGGCGCCGAGCGCTCACGGCGACATCGAGCTCGAGGCGAATCCGCCGGCCGACGTCCTGGACCCGTCGACTCGCCGCCAGATCCGCATGGCGCTGGAGCACCTGGGCTGCCGCGAGCTCTACGATGCGCTCGGCCTGACGCGGGACGCCACGGCCTCCGACATCACCGCCCGCGCCGACGCCGAGCGCCAGCGATGGATGAAGAAAGCCCAGGTCACCGCCGAGAAGACCGCCTGGCTCGAGGTGATCACGCACGCGCAATCGCACCTGGGCTCGGCCCGGTCGCGGGCGCGCTACGACCGGACCCTGGCCCTGGAAGCCGAGGAGTCGTTCGACGCGATGGCCGCATTCACACTCAAGGGATTGAAGCGGCTCGACCCGGGTACGCGGGCGGTCCTCGTCGAGGAGGCCGCCGCGCTGGGAATCGTCGCCGACCGCGCCGATCGCCTCATCGGCCGGCTCTGCCGACGGATGGACATCACACGCGAGGGGGGACCGGTGCCACCGATGCCTAACCCGGGTTCGCACGCAACGCATCCGGCCGCCTCGCCACCCGTCAACGGATCGCAGCGGTTCACCATGCTGCGCTGCCGCGGTTGTGGCGGCGTGACCGAGCTGAGCCCGGTGGCGCGCAAGTCCGGCACGGCGCGGTGCCCGCACTGCGGGGCATCGTTGCGCTGGGACTGCCCGGTCTGCCGGCGAACCCCTTGGGTCGACGAGCCGCAATGCCCGTGCGGGTTCCGCATGGCGATGCGCGAGCCGGTCATCCGCCACTTCGAAGCGGCCCAGCATTGTTTCCGCACCTTCGACCTCAACGGGTCGCTCGATCATCTCGAACGGATCCTCGAGCTGGCCCCGAGCTTCCCCGGGGCCCGGAACGGGATCGCCAAGGTCCGCCGTCGGCAGTCCGACCTGATCCGCGTCAAGGCGGCGTACGAGACCTCACGGTCGGGCGGCAAGCTCGCCGCCGCCCGGGCGGCGATAGAGGCCTGGAGTCGATTGGCGGACCCGCATTCGCCCGAGATCCAGGCGGCCTGGTCCGAGCTGACCCCGAGCCTGCGTCGGGCCGAGGCGCTGGCGGGCAAGGCGCGGAAGCTCGAACGGACCGACCCTCCCTCGGCGCGGAACCTCTATCGACAGGCCCTCGATATCGCCGCCGACCTGCCCGACGCAGTCGCCGGGCTCGCCCGGACCCCGCCCGACCCGCCAACCGCGATGGAGGCCCAGGTGCTCGGCGACCGGATCCGCCTCATCTGGACGCCCGCGCCCCCCGACGGCCTGGGTCCGCTCACATTCGCCGTCGTGCGGAAGCGCAACGGCATGCTCCAGCATCCCGCCGACGGCACCCGGATCGCCGAGGTCGGCACCTGCGAGTTCGACGACACTCTCGTGACGCCCGGCGAGACGGTGGGCTACGCCGTTCTGAGCCGTCGCGGCGGGATCGACTCGGTCGGAGCGATCTCGCTCGGGCCGTTCGTCTTCCTGGCCGACGTCAAGGACGTGCGCGTCGAAGTTCGCGACCGGGAGGCCGAGTTGACCTGGTCGCCGCCGCGCGGGATCGCCGAGGTCCGCGTGATCCGCAAGCGCGGGGGCCCGCCGGCGAGCCCCAAGGATGGCGACCGGATTCCCTCGACGGTGGATCGTGCGCTCGACCGCGAAATCGATAACGATTGTCAATATGGGATTTATGCCATCTACCGGATGCCCGACGGCCGATTGTTCCCCGCGCCGGGTGTCGTCGTCACTGCGCGACCGCAGCCGACAGTCGCGGTCCCGGAGGCACCCCGGCTGCTCCAGGAGCCGACGGGGCGAGTCCGGATCGACTGGATCGAGCCGGTGCGGGGCTCGATCCGGATCGTCCGCACGCCCCATCCCCTGCCCTTGCCGGCCGGCTCCCGACTGACCGCCACCGAGGCCCGGTCTCTCGAAGGGCAATGGATCGAGCCGGCCGCGCCCGACCGGGCTTACGACCCCGCTCCGCCCCATAATGGCCTGTCTTACTACACGCCGGTCGTCGAATGGGGCGACGCGTGGATCGTCGGGCATGGCTCGGTGCTCAGCCGGGTCCCGGACCCGTCCGAGCTGCGCGCCACCCGCGCCGGCAGCGGGCTGGGCTCGGTCCGAGACGGCATCCGCGTCACGCTCCGATGGCGATGGAACGCGGAGGCGATGGCCGCGCTGGTCGTCGCGCGACAGGGCGCGCCGCCCCAGGGGCCGAGCGATCCGCTGGCGATCACGGCGAACGTCCCCCGCGCGGATTATGACCGGCACGACTGCTGGACGCTCGGCCTACCGACGACCCCGCCCCGCGCCGCCGTCGTGCCGGCCCGGGGCACCAACGGCACCGGCACCGGGGCGGCCCCGTCCGACGGCGGTCCCTGGCATATCCGGGTTTACAGCGTGGCCGAGTGGGACGGCGTCCGCACGCTCTCGCCGGGCCTGGAGCCGTCGGCGGCGACGATTCTGCCCGGGCCTCACCCGGAAGTCACCGTCTCCTATAGCCTGAAGAAGTCCTGGATCCCCGGCCTCCCCTGGTCCCTCACATTCCGGACCGAGCCGGCGGGATCGATCTTGCCCCCGATGGTCGTGGTGGCCAACGCGCGGGCCGTCCCGCTCGCCGTGGACGACGGCGAGATCGTCGCCCGGTTGCCCTCCGTCCGCAACGGGACAAGCTTCTCGATCCGCACTCCATTCAAGGTGGCCGGGCACGGCGTGCGGGTCTTCCCCGACCCGGGCGTGGAACCCGATGCCCAGGTCCCGATACGCTTCCGGCATCCGGAGACCGGATCGACGCGGGTGTAAATCCGCGCCAGCGGATCCGACCTGGCGCATTTCGCCTGACGGGTTACTCGTGGTCCGCGTCCGAATCTGCGAAACTCGAACGCGGCCGGAACATCCCAGGCCGAGGCACAGGGCCTCGCCGGACCGACCTTCGAGACACCCAATCCCGGGCGGATTCACGGACATGGCACCAGCGAAGAACATCTATTCACGGCTCGGGGTCAAGACCCTGATCAATGCGCAGGGGACGGTCACCGTGGTGGGCGGCTCGGTGATGCCCCCTGAGGTGGTGCGAGCGATGGCCGAGGCGGCCGGTTGGTTCGTCTCGATCCCCGAGCTGCAAGAGAAAGTTGGGGCACGGATCGCCGGGCTCCTCGGCGTGCCGGCCGCGATGGTCACCGCCGGCGCGGCGTCGGCGATCGCGGTGGCCACGGCCGCCTGCATGACCTGGGACAACCTCCCGGCGATCGATCGACTGCCCGAGACCACCGGGCTCAAGAATGAGGTCATCCTTCAGAAGGGCCACAAGAGCCGATATGAGCCCCAGATGTCGCTGACCGGCGCGAAGCTCGTATGGGTCGAGACCCGCGAGGAGCTGGACCGGGCGATCAATCCGCGCACGGCCATGATGTTCTTCCTCAACCGCTTCGGGCCGCTGGGCGCCATCAAGCGGGAGGAGTGGCTCAAGGTCGGCAAGGAGCGCGGGGTGTTGACGTTCCTCGACGCCGCCGCGGACGTCCCGCCGATCTCGCGGTTCTCCGAGTACATTCGCGAGGGCTTCGACCTGGTGACCTTCTCCGGCGGCAAGGCGATCGGCGGCCCGCAGGCCTCAGGCCTTCTCCTCGGCCGGCCGGACCTGATCGCGGCCGGCCGGCGTGCCATCAGCCCGAGCATGGGGATCGGACGCGCCATGAAGGTTGGCAAGGAGGAGATCGTCGGGTTGCTGGCGGCCGTCGAGCGCTACCTCAAGCTCGATCACGACGCGGAATGGCGCACCTGGGAGGCCCGATCGACCGAGATCATCGCCTCGCTCACCAAGGTCCCGGGCATGAGCGCGCGGCAAGAGGTCGCCGAGATCGCCAATCATGTGCCTCAGGTCGTGGTCGCGTGGAGCCAGTGGCACTCCCCGCTCAAGGCCGAGGAGGTCGTGCGCAAGCTCTGGGACGGCGACCCTCGGATCGCCGTCCTGGCCGAAGGCGAGCGCGGACTGAGGATCATGGTCTGGACGCTGCAAGGCGACGAACACCGCATCGTTGCCAGGCGCATCTGCGAGGTCTTCCAGGAGGTGGGAGGACATTGAAAGGCGTCGAGTGAGATCGCCGACGAAACCAAGGGGCCGATGCCGGCCGGACATCGCCCCTTTTCGTTACGAGACATTCGCCGTGTTCACTTCTTCTTGACGCCCTGGAAGCTGACCGTGACCCAGACGTCATCGCCGAGCATCGGCGAGGGCTTGCCGACGCCGAACTCCGAGCGCTTGATCGGGAACTCGGCGGTGTATCCGGTCTTCTGGGTGCCCTTCATCATGACCGTCTTGCCCCCCTTGAGGGCGAACGTGACGGGATTGGTCTTGCCGTGCAACGTGAAGTCGCCGGTCACCTCGAAGCCCCCCTCGACCGGCTTGACCGACGTGCTGGTGAAGCTCATGCTCGGGAACTGCTTGGTGTTGAAGAAGTCGGGGCTGCGGAGGTGGCCGTCGCGTGCAGCGTTATTCGTGTCCACGCTCTCCGGCTTGATTTTCATCAGGAACGACGACTTGGACGGGTCGCTGGAATCGATCGTGAATTCGCCGGAGATATCATTGAACCGGCCGAAGATCCAGCTCAGCTCGGAGTGGGAGATCTTGAAGACGACGCCCGAGTGCGCCGCGTCGATGGTGTAATCGTCGCCGGAAGCGGCCAGCCCGAGCCCCAGCAACGCCGACGTCGCCACCGCCATGGCGTACAGGTTCTTTCGCATCGATCGACTCCTTTTGAAGCAATGGGACGGAAACCTCGCCCGGGACACGAGACGCGCGTCCCCGCCCGCTCTGTCCCGGGGTCCTTGATGTTGGTTTAGTTCTAAACAATCTTCTCGCGATGTCAAGGGGGTGGCGACGGGTGCTGGAGGTCTGTGGGGGCGCATGCGTCTCGTTCGTGTTGCGTTGGGTGGGGAGAGGTGTAATCTCGAGACGCAGTCTCCTCATGTGAGTTGAGCGATGGCACGGCGAGGGGCGTCGGGTCTACGAACCTCGCGGGAGTGCCTCACAAAAGTAGGTTTTTCGAGAAGTCGTGGCGTAACCTTTCTTCCCAGCATGAGTTCCAGCGATCGGGTCCGGAAAGAAGGTCATGGCGTAACGCCTGTTGTTCCCAGGACTTCGGGCGGCCAACCGGAAAAAACCTACTCTTGTGGGGGCCCGCCCCGATGCCGGGCCGGCACGCGGGGTGCCCGAATCGGCAATCCGAATCAAGAACAGGGGACAGAAATCGCGATGAGCGTGACGATCCGCGAGCGAGAGTCCGGCGCCGCCCTGGCCGAGGCCGAGGTGGGGCCGAGCCTGGCCAAGTACGAAGGCAAGTGGTACTTCGATCCCGCCTCGGTCAAGGCCGATGTCCTGCGGGTCACCGAGCGAACCTACACCTGCCCCATCAAAGGGACCTGCAACTGGGTGGATTACGTCGCGCCCGACGGGCGTACCGTGCGCGACGTGGCGTGGGTCTATCCCAAGGTCAGGCCCGGCCACGAGCTGATCCAGGGCCGATACGGGTTCTACGCCGGGAAGCGGGGCGGGACCGTCGAAGGGAATTGAGGGTCCAACCCTTCGCGTCCATTCGCTACCACCCATGCTGAACGAGCACGGATGAATTGCGAAGGTAATCCACGCATGCGGTGTAAGCATCCTGGGCGCATTCGAAGAGGTCGGCTCGGAGCGGGATCTGTTCCTGCTCCGGAACATCCCTGACGATGCGACCGGTCCGGATCGTCGTCGAGGTATCGCCGGAGCCGGGTTCGCCGGTCCTCTCGAAGATCGTGTATTCCTCGCTGAGCGGGCCGTCCAGGCCCAACTCACGTTCCAGGAATCGGAACGTCCCGTCGGTATCGTCCAGCAGGCAATCGGAGGCCAGCAGGATGCCCCGGCCTCCCAATGCTTCGAGGCGCTGGCAGTACGATTGCAAGGTCTGGAGGCGACGCGTGTAATAGGTCGCGGAAAAACTGGCCGTCGCCCGGCGATCGGTCCCCTCGTCCCACTTGTGGATCCCCAGCTCATGCTCCCGGACCCTCATCCGGGTCAGGCTCGCGATCGTGGGCTCGGGTTCCCGGATCATGAAGATTGGGATGACCCGAGGGAGGCCCAGCACCTTGTCCGACAATGCGAGCTGATCGTAAAGCATCTTGTCCAGGACGTATTCGCAATCCGTCCGATAATTGCCGGCCTCGCACGCCTTGGCGTTCAACCGGTAGAGATCGACGGCCGTCTCATAAGGTAACAGGGTCTCGCCGTATCCGGCGATCTGCCGGTGACTTCCGAGGATATGGCAGAGCAGCGTCGTATAACTCCGGGCGTGACTCAGGATGAGGAGATATCGATGCAACCGGAACAAGGACGGGTCCATCAGGAGGATTTCCTTGCCCCGCCCCTTCCGCATGAGCACCTTTCCCATCGCTGGCTCCTCCATGGGCGGCCGTCGTGCCTACGGCCGCGGACTCGGAACCCCTTCTAATTCTTGCTGGCCACCACGTCCGGGACACGACCGGCACTCCGGCAACTCGGCACGACGGACGAGAATCTACCATGAAACCATTTGGAGGGAAGCCGATTTCTTGATGATTCAGAACCGGCTATGATGGCCGCCGTCAACATCTGGAACAGTCCCAATGAACCTCGCTGCAAGTATTTGCAGCAAACGCTCGCAAGCGTGTCGGATCTGGTGAGGAACTGTCGACATCAGGCGAAGGATGCGGTCGATCCCCGCTCCTGAGACGACCTCGCTCCGCGAGGACCGGCATGTGTAAATAAGTGTAACGATTCGAGTGATCGAGGTTCGCTCGGAGATCAACGAGCCGACGGCTCACGCGTCGATGCGTGGGTGCCCGCGGTTCACTCCTCATCGAAGCCCGGTCCCGGGATCGAGATCGAGCCGGACGCGGACCCAGACCGACGGGCCAAAGGACGACTTTTTCCGGGAGCCTACTGGCTATCGCCGAAGACTGGGGTATCTTCAATTGGCTATCCAGGGAGATCAACCAATGCAAAAGTACACCAAGTGGGTCGTTCTCACTGCCGCCTTGCTTGGGATGCCGCGCTTGCCGGCAGGGGCCGCCGAGGCGCGAGCCGACCAAGATCCCAAGAACCGAAGGAGTGTGGAGAGGATGGACTTCGGGAAAACGCCGGACGGGACCGCCGTCGATCTGTATGTGTTGAACAACGGCCGGATTACGGCCAAGGTGATGACGTACGGGGGGATCATCACGGAGCTCCTGGTACCGGATCGGCACGGGAAGACGGCCGACGTGGTCCTCGGCTTCGATAATCTGGATGCCTACCTGGCCAAGAACCCGCACTTCGGAGCCATCACCGGGCGGGTCGCCAACCGGATCGCCAAGGGCCGTTTCACCCTCGACGGCCAAGAATACACGCTGGCCCTGAACAACGGCCCCAATAGCCTGCACGGCGGGCTCAAGGGCTTCGACAAGGTCGTCTGGAAGGCTGAGGATGTCTCGGGTGCCGATGGCCCGGCCGTCAAGCTGACTTATCTCAGCAAGGATGGCGAGGAAGGATTCCCGGGAAACCTCTCCGTCGCGGTGACGTACACCCTCACGGCCGACGACGCGATCAAGATCGACTACTCGGCCACGACCGACAAGGCCACGCCGGTCAACCTGACGAACCATAGCTACTTCAACCTGGCCGGGGCCGACTCCGGCACGATCCTGGATCACGAGCTGACGCTGGCGGCCGACGAGTACACGCCCTCGGACGCGACGTTGATCCCGACCGGCGAGATCCGGTCCGTCAAGGGGACGCCGCTGGACTTCACGAGCCCGACCGCCATCGGCTCACGCTTCAATCAGATCAAGGCGGACCCGGTCGGGTACGACGACAACTATGTCATCCGCCCCGACAAGAAGTCGCCGGCCTTCGCCGCCCGGGTCGTCGATCCCAAGAGCGGCCGGATGATGGAAATGTACACGACCGAGCCGGGTGTCCAGTTCTACACCAGCAACTTCCTGGACGGGACGCTCAAGGGCAAAGGGGGCGCCGTGTATCGCAAGCATCAGGGGTTCTGCCTCGAAGCCCAGCATTTCCCCGACGCGGTCAATCAGCCGACCTTCGCATCGGTCATCCTGAGGCCCGGATCGACCTACTCCCAAACGACGATCTACAAGTTCTCCTCGCCTTGAGCGGGCGCGAGGCCGAGGGGCGAATCCCTTGCCGGCGGCCCGTCCCGGCACCGGGACGGTAGAGAACGCGGAGGCATCCGATTACAATCGGTAAAACCTGCGTACTGCCGTCGCGTGAGACCGCGTCGACGCCGGGGGCGTGTCTCTAACGACTCATGACCAATGACCAATAACTGATGACCAATGACCACCCAGATGAAAGCCGTAGCCGTCCTGCCGGGCAAGCCGAACAGCGTCCACCTCCGCGAGATCCCGGTCCCGAAGCTGACGGACCAGCCGCATCCGCACGTCTGCCGGGTGCCCGAGGGACGTGGCGTGCTGGTGAAGGTGCTCCAGATCGGCGTCGACGCCACCGACCGCGAGATCAACGAGGCACTCTACGGGAATGCTCCCCCGGGCGGCGAGCACCTTGTCATCGGCCACGAGAGCTTCGGGCAGGTGCTCGAGGTGGGGGACAAGGTGACCGAGGTCAAGCCCGGAGACTACGTCTCCTGCACGGTCCGTAGGCCGGGCGGGTCGCTCTTCGACCAGATCGGCCGGAACGATATCACGAGTGAAGAAGTCTACTACGAGCGCGGTATCAACCTCTGCCACGGATACTTGACCCAGACATTTGTCGACGACGCGGAATACATCGTGAAGGTGCCGCAGAACCTGAAGCATCTCGGCGTCCTGGCCGAGCCGGCGAGCGTCTGCGCCAAGGCGATCGAACAGGCGTTCCTGGCCCAGCAGCGGCTCCAGGTCTGGAACCCGAAGCGCGCGTTCGTCATGGGGGCGGGTCAGATCGGCCTGCTCGCGACGATGATGCTCAAACTGCGCGGCATGGAAGTCTACGCCCTGGCGACCAAGCCGGGTCCGCATCGCAAGTCCGAGATCGTCGAGGCCTATGGGGCCACGTATGTGAGCACCAAGGAAACGCCGCTGGCGGACCTGGTGAAGCAGGTCGGCAAGCCCGACCTCATCTTCGAAGCGACCGGCAACGCCGAGCTCTGCTTCCGATCGATGGAAGCGCTCGCCCACAACGGGGCCCTGATCTGGACGAGCATCACCGGCGGCAAGCACGAGATCACCATCGACGCCGCGAAGATCAACATCGAATGGGTCCTCGGCAACAAGCTGCTCGTTGCCAGCGTCAACGGCAACCGCCGGCATTTCGAGCTGGGTCTCCAGGCCCTCTCGCACGGCGAGCTGACCTATCCCGGCGTCACCGAACGGATCCTCACGCACCCCGTCGCCGGCCTGGATCGCTACCAGGAGATGATGCGGCTGCTGGAGGAGAAGGAAGCCCTGAAGGTCTTCGTGAACGTGGCTTCTTAGCAGTAGGCAGTGGGCAGTAAGTAGTAGGCAGTAAGGAAATCAGCCTGATCGACCCGCCTGCGACTGCCTACTGCCTACTGCCTACTAGAGCGAGCGGAGCGAGCGACAATGAGCGGCTTATCGATTCGCAAGGATCAGTGCGACCTGGATTTCCTGGCCCTCGGGGCATTGATTCACCGGCTCGACCCGGGGATCATCCCGTTCCGCAAGGCGCGTTCATTCGACATCCACGTCTCCGGCGGCGAGTACAATGTCGCGGCGGGGCTCTCGGATTGCTTCGGACTGCGGACCGGCATCGCCACCGCGATGGTCAAGTACCCGATCGGCGAGCTGATCCAGGCGCGGGTCCGAGAGGCGGGCGTGACCCCGTTCTACAAGTGGTTCGACCATGACGGCGTGCGCGGGCCGAACATGGCGACGGTCTACAGCGACCGGGGCCAGGGGGTCCGCCCGCCGGTCGTCTTCTACAACCGGTCGAACGAGGCCGGAGCGCTGCTCAAGCCGGGCGATTTCGACTGGGCCGGGATCTTCGGCCGCGGCGTGCGCTGGTTCCACTCCGGCGGCATCTTCGCGTCGCTGTCCGAGACGACCGCCCCGCTGATCATCGAGGGCATGCAGGCCGCGAAGGCCGCCGGGGCGATCACCTCGTTCGACCTGAACTATCGGGCCAAGCTCTGGGCGTCCGTCGGCGGCGCGGCGAGGGGCCAGCAGGTCATCAAGACCATTGCCAGCAATCTCGACGCCTTGATCGGGAATGAGGAAGACCTCCAGATGGGCCTCGGGATCGCCGGCCCGGACGTCGCCACCCACAAGTCGAAGCTCGATCCCGAGACCTTCTTCGAGCTGATCGAGCAGGTCATCAAGCAGCACCCGAACATCAAGCTGGTCGCGACGACCTTGCGCGAGGTGCATTCGACGAACCGGCACTCCTGGTCGGCCGTGTTGTGGCTCGACGGCCAGCGGTACACCATCCCGAAACCGCTCGAGCTCGACGTCATCGACCGTATCGGCGGCGGTGACGGCTTCGCCGCCGGGCTCATCTACGGCCTGATCTCGGGGCGATCGCCCGAGGAAGCCCTCCGCCTCGGCTGGGCCCACGGCGCGCTACTGACCACCTTCCCCGGCGACGTCACCATGGCCCGGCTCGAAGAGGTCGAGGCGCTGGCCAAGGGCGGCTCGGCACGCGTCCAGCGCTGAGATAGCACGGAGAAACGATCGATGCTAATCGCCGAAGGATGTGCCGCGCGTCGGAAACGACTCTGGGAGGCGTTGCCGGCGACGTGCGACCTCCTGGTCCTGGGCGACCCGTCGCACCTGATCTACTTCGCCGGCTACGTGCCGTCGCCGTTCGTGTTCCGGACGGTCGAGTCGGGGGCCCTGCTCCTGCTCGAGCCCGGTCGATCCACGCTCGTCGCCGATGACATGGTCAAAGGCTTCCTGGAGAAGGCGTTCGTCGATGAACGGGTCGCCCCCGCCTGGTACGACGGACGGCACTCGGCCCCCTATCGACAGGGCCAGCTCATTGACTCGGCGCTGGGCCGTCTGTCGAAGATGCCCGGACGACGGGTGGGTATCGAGATGGCGGGCGTCCCGTCGGGCATGGTCGAGGGCCTCCGCGCAGCGCGGCCGGGCCTCGAGCTCGTCGACATCGGCCCGCTGATCCGGCCGCTGAGGCGGTCGAAAGATCCGGACGAGGTCGAGACCCTCCGGCGCTCGATGCGTGCCGGCGAGGCCGCCCAGGCCGCGGCGCTGGCCGAGGTGCGACCGGGCATGAGCGAGCTCGACGCCTGCCTGATCGTCCATCGGGCGGCGGCGGATGCCGCGGGCGAGCCGGTGATCGTCTATGGCGACTTCGCCTCCGGGCCGCGTTGTTATCGCGACAAGGGCGGCCCGGCGACGGCTCGCGAGATCGAGCCGAGCGACCTGCTCCTCCTCGACTTCTCGGTGGTCGTCTCGGGCTACCGGGGAGACTTCACCAACACGTTCGCCGTCGGCGGCGCCCCGACCGCCCGTCAGCGCGAAATGTTCGAAGCCTGCCTCGACGCCCTGCGCGCGGGCGAGTCCCGATTGAAGCCCGGCACGGCCGGGCGCGACGTCGATGCGGCGGTCCGCGGCCATTTCGCGACGCTGGGGCTCGACCACGCGTTCACGTCCCACTCGGGACACGGACTGGGACTCGGCCACCCTGAACTCCCTTATTTCGTCCCCGAGAGCACCGATACGCTCGTCGAAGGCGACGTCGTCGCCCTCGAGCCGGGCCTCTATATCGAGGGCGTCGGCGGCATGCGGTACGAGCGGAATTATCTCATCACGTCCGACGGATTCGAGACCCTGTCGAATCACGAGCTCCGGATCGAGCAATGACCGCGACCGCTCGCCGGGGCCCCCTTCGATCGCGACCGGCCCGAACCATCCGATCGGTCAGGCGCTCTCGGTCGGCACGGGGCGGGACGGGATGACCGGACTCGTCGGCTGTTCGACGACGAGCGTCGTGGCTGGCTCGGGGAGCTTGCCAGGTCGGAACTCAGCCGTGCCGAAGAGCCAGCGAGCCAGGACGCCGGACCTGAGCCCCGGTCGGAGTAGCCGGGCGGGTCGATCCAGGACCTTGAGGATCTCCTGGGCGGCCAGGTAGCCGCTCCGCACGGCCCCTTCCATCGTCGCCGGCCAGCCGGTATCGGTCCAGTCGCCGGCCAGGAAGAGGCCGTCGATCGGCGTCCGTTGCAGAGGCCGCAGCACCTCGATCCCCGGCCGGACCGCGAACGTCGCCCCATGCTCGGTCACCACCCACCACCGCAGCAGCTTCGCCGATCCCACCGCGGGCCAGATCTCGGCCAGCTCCGCCAGCACCGCGTCCCGGATCGCTACCTTGTCGAGCGCCAGCAGGTCGTACGAGGCGCTGATGACCAGTTGTAGATACTGCCCCTCGCCGGGTGGCGTCCCCTTGGCCTGCGCGGTCCGGCCCTGGATCGCGGTGTGGTTGAAGACCCAATGGATCAGCCGGCCCGGGGTCACGACGTGGTCGAACGGGCAGACCGGCCGGTCAAACCAGAGGTGGACACCCGTTATTGGTGATGCTTGCATCGCGCCGAGGTTCGCCAGCGCGGGGATCCGATCGCTCAACACGTCGGGCAAGAGGCCCCGGACTCGATCGAACGGGACCGTCAGGACGACGAAGTCGGCGGCGATCGACTCGCCCGAACGGAGGACGACTCCGGCGATCGCGCCGTCGTCGTCCGGCTCGACGGCGCGGACCCCGGTCGTGAGCCGGACCGAGACGCCATGATCCCGCAGCCATCCGTCCAGCCGCGTGCCGTAGAGCTCGCCCAGTGGGACCAGAGGCAGCTCCAACTGGAACCCCGTCCGGTTACGGAGGAATCCATCGAGGAAGACCTTGCGGGCATGGCCGACGTCCATCTGGTCGAGCCGTTCGTTCAGGGCCGAGATCAGGACGGCGCCCCAGAACAAGTTGATCGCGCGGAGGCCCTGGCCATGTCGCAGCAGCCAGTCGGCGAACGACTCGCCGGGCCGATCGTCGCGGCACCAGGCCAGGCAAGCCAGGCCGTAGGCGATCTGCATCTTATCGCGGAATCCCAGGAACCGTGCCGACAGGAAGCTGACGGTCAGGTGGAACGGGGCCGGGCCAAGTCCCGTCCGGAACCTCGAGATCGTGCCTTCGGGGCCGAGAAATACCAGCCCCGGCTCGCGACGGAGCATTGCGCCGATCCCCACTCGCCGGCAGAAGTCCGCCAGGTTCGTGCAGCAGGCCATGCTGACGTGCTGGCAGTTATCGACTAGCTCGCCGGTGACCGGATCGGGGAACGAGCTGGCCCGGCCGCCCAGCCGCGGCCGGCTCTCCAGGATGGTGATCCGCAGCCCGCGATCGACCAGTACCGAGGCGACCGCCAGGCCCGCCAGGCCGCCGCCGACGATCACCACATGAGGGGGAGGAGGCTTGGGAATTGGGGGCATTTTCGTGGGGCAAGGCGTGATCGACTCCTCCGCGGTCATTCAGATGGTCCAGTCTTCGGCCTTCAACCCGGGAACCTTCCGGAAATCGACGAGGTTCCGCGTGATCAGCGTCGCGTCCTTTACGAGCACGATGGCGGCAATTTTCAGGTCCATGGTTCCGATTCGAATCTTCAAGAGTCTGAGTCTCTGGAGTTCCGCGGATGCCTCTTCAACGAAGTCGAGGACGTTGATCGTGCGGTAGTTCTCGATGTGCTGCCTGAGCTTGGCGTAGGCCTTGATCTCCTGGGAAGCGCTACTGGCACGGGCTCTATACGCCATCCATCCCAGGGTCTGCTATTCGTAAGTGACGATCGTTGTCGCGATCTCCGCACGATCTAATTCACTCAGACGAGTTTCGAGTTTCGCCTTCAGCTTCGACTCGCCCAATTGCAAGATGCTGAGGGAATCTGTATCAAGGACGACCATCCGACGACTTTACCTTCTGGAAGGGCGACCATCCGACGACTTTACCTTCTGGGATGTCTTCTTGGGGGATTTCTTCTTGGAGGATCGCTCCTTGGGACGGAACGAGTCTCGCCACTCGCGACCAAGGCGCATGGCCTCTTCGAAGGCCTCGGGATCGTCTGCGAAGCTCCCGCTGATCTTACGCCACCAGGGCACTTGTGGCCCACGAATCTCTTCCAGCTCTGATTTCAGTCGGGCGACCTGCTCCTCCAAGGAGAGTACGTACTGCTCCAACTGGGCTTTGGTCATTCTCGGGCGGCGAGCGGGTTCGGGAGTGTTGACCATATCGCCGCGAGACTCTTTCGGTACCGGCTCGGTGACGGATGCCCCATTGGCGGTCGGCGCCGGGCGTTGTGGCTTCTTGGTGGCCATGATTCTGGTCCCTTCCGCGGGGAAGAACGGTCCGCTTCATGATGGTCGTGGTTCGCCTTCCATTCTACCCATCAACGCGTTCAGCGCGATGGCCAGCTTGCGCCAGGTTGGAAGCGAGACCCGGTCATCGAGGACGTTGTAATCCCGCCGCGCGATCTCGTCGAGCAAGGCGCGGTAGATGCCGACGATGGTGCGGAGCACCGGGCGGCCCACCGGGTCCACGAGCGGGACGAGCGGTCGGGCGTCCTCGTAGTATTCGTACGCGCGACGGCCTTCGAAGGCCAGCAATTCGCGGACGCGGTCGCTGGGCCGGCCGCCGGCCGCCAGGTCTTCCGGGGCGACGCCGAACCGGGCCATGTCCTCGCGGGGCAGGTAGATCCGCCCGCCGCGGGCGTCGTCGCGGACGTCGCGGAGGATGTTGGTCAATTGCAGCGCGATGCCGCAGTGCTCGGCGAGGCGCTCGGCCTTGCCGCCGCCCGAGCGATAGCCCCAGATGTGCAGGCAGCTCAGGCCGACCACCGAGGCGACGTGATAACAATAATCGGCCAGTTCGTCGAAGGTCGAGAAGCCGCGGGGCTGGATGTCCATCGAGACCCCCTCGATGACCTCGTGGAGCAGCTTCGCGGGGATGCTGTGCCGCGCCACGGTGTCGGCCAGGGCCGGAAGCCCCGGCCAGGCGGGGAGGTCGCCGTTGCCGCTGGCGTTTCCGCTCAGCGCCGCGTCGAGCGCCCGGCGCCAGTCGTCGAGCGCCCGGGCCTTCTCCTTGGCCGGGCCGGGCCCGTCGGCCAGGTCGTCGGTATGCCGCATGAACGCGTACAGGGCGCACATCGACAGCCGCCGCGATCGGGGCAGCAGCAGGAACGCATAATAGAAGTTCCGTGCCTCGCGGCGGGCCAGCGCGCAGCAGAAACGATAACTCTCGCGGTGCACCCGGTACTTATTCACGGCGCGCCCTCCGAGCGAAGGGGCGTGGGCGGCTCGGCCGGTGCTCGACGAGCACCGTCGAGGGCCGGGGGTTCAGGGGAGCCGCTCCGCAATCGAGCGATGGTCATCGCCACGACAGCCCGGCCCAGAAGCCGGACCTTGGTCCATCGGCTCAGGGCCGGCCGGGCGCTCAGCACGTCGAACTTACGGGCCGCGATCCGGTCGAGGATGGCCAGGCCGCCCCGCGAGAACAGGTCGATGTCGACGGCGAACGCCCGGGGTACCCGGGGCACTAGGGCCCGACCGACGGCGAACAGGCTCCGGGTCCGCTCGACCTGGAATCGCATCAGCTCGGCGAACGCCGGCGTGAACCGCAGCGCCCGCAGGTCGGACTCCGGATAGCCGAATCGGTCCCGATCCTCGCGCGGCAAGTAGATCCGCCCGATGGCGAGGTCGCGCGCCACGTCCTGCCAGAAGTTGGCCAGTTGGAGCGCCGTGCAGGTGGCGTCCGAGAGCCCGGTATTCTCCGGGCTGAAGGCGCCGGCGACGTACAGGACCAGGCGGCCGACCGGGTTCGCCGACCGCGTGCAATAATCCAGCAATTGCTCGTAGGTCGCGTATTCGGCCACCGTCTGATCCTGTTCGAAGGCCGAGATCAGCGCCTCGAACGGCCCGATCGGGATGTCGTACCGCGCGACCGTCTCGGCCAGCGCGATCATCACCGGGTGTCGGGCGTGGCCCTGATACATCGCCCGCAGCTCGCCGCGCCACCAGTCGAGCAGCTCGAGCGAGCGATGCGCATCGCCGACCTCGTCGCCCAGGTCGTCGGACCATCGGCAGAAGGCGTAGATGCTCTGGAACGCGGGCCGGTGTTCGCGCGGAGTGAGCCGAGTCACCACGCTGAAATTCTCGTAGTGGGTCGCGGTCAACCGCGCGCAGTAGAGCTTCGCCTCGTCCCGCGAGAGGCGAGCCGAGGATTCCGGTCCGTAACGGCGCAATTCGTCCGCAAAGGCCATGCTCATCAGCCAAGCGTGGATTCGTTCGAGGCATCGCTTCGTGGTGGAAGGCCAGTGATTCTACCGGCGCCCGCGACGCGACGCCAGCGGGTCAGAGTCGATGATTGACGGGCCGCGCCGGCGCCGGCACAATCGACCGGCGGCGAATCTCATTCGATTGTTTGACCCAAATGACAGTCCCCGCGCGCCGGCCGCCTCGAACCTCGCCGACGGCCGGCCTCCGGGCCAGGGAGTAAGGAACTCACCCCATGACTCGATCCTCGCGCCTCGCCATCGCCTCGTCGTTGCTGCTGGGCGTCTGCGGCCTCGTCGGTTCGTATCACGCACCGCGGGCCCTGGGCCAGGATTCCCAGGGATTTCACTCGCTGTTCAACGGCAAGGACCTCACCGGCTGGATCACGCCGGAGGACAAGTCGCTCTTCACGGTCGAGGACGGCGAGATCGTCGGCCGGACGACCAAGGAAAAGCTCAAGAAGAACGAATTCCTGGTAACCGATAAGTCGTACGGCGACTTCGTGCTCAAGGCCAAGGTCAAGATTCGCAACGGCAACTCGGGGATCCAGTTCCGCAGCAAGCGCGCCGACGACGGCGCGGTCTCGGGCCCCCAGGCCGACGTGGCCGACGGCTACTGGGGCCTCCTCTACGAGGAACGGGGACGGGGCATCCTCGAGCGCTATCCCGAGAAGAAGGCCAACGCGCTGGTCAAGAAGGACGACTGGAACGATTTCGTGATCACTGCCAAGGGGTCGATCGTCACGATCGATTTCAACGGCACCCGGATCATCAATCGCAAAGACCCCGCGTTCGCCAAGGATGGGATCATCGCGCTGCAAATCCACGTCTGGCCGGAGCCGATGGAAGTGCGCTTCAAGGATATCGAGATCCAGGAGCTGAAGTAGCAACGGCTCGGCCCAACGGGCAGTCGACGGCCACGCAGCCTCGACAGAGCGAAGGGTCTCCCGGGCCGCCGGCTCAATTCGACTGGGCCACGCGGCGCCGGGCGACCTCGAAGAGGGCCTGGATCTCCTTGGA
The DNA here is from genome assembly GCA_052148775.1 of Isosphaeraceae bacterium. Taxonomy (GTDB): domain Bacteria; phylum Planctomycetota; class Planctomycetia; order Isosphaerales; family Isosphaeraceae; genus CAVZRC01. Next base: position 28,137 of record JBKQHM010000804.1, read on the forward strand.
CTCGTGGGCATCCGTCGCGCCGGCGAGGTACGCCCGAAGCGGGTCGAGTGCCTCGCCCGGCCGATCGGCATTGAGGCAGAGGATGCCCATGTCCTGGACCTCCCGGGGATCGAGCGGGTTCAGCGCGGTCAGCCGGCGCTGGACCGGCAGGGCCGAGGGGATGTCGTTCGCATTGAGATAGATCGCTTTCACGTTCCGGAGCATCCGCGTGGCGATCACGGCGATGGAGCACGCCGACGCCATGTCATCGGTCAGGTCCAGCGGCTGCTGGAGGATGTCCGAAAGCTTGCGCTCGCAAGCCTCGCGACTCATCGCATTCCCCGCGTTGTAGGCGTCGACGAACCACGTCTGATTCTCGTCGTCGACCCGCAGCATGAAATGCCCTGGCAGGTTGACTCCGGCCATCGACAGGCCCAGCGGCTCCGCCACCGCCTGGTAGAGCACCGACAGGGTGATCGGGATCCCCAGCCGTCGGTCGAGCACCTCGTTGAGATAGCTATTCCGCGGGTCGTAATAGTCCTCGCCGTTCCCCCGCATCTCCTCCTCGACGTACAGGACCCAGTTGATCTGCCCGAGGATCTCGCGGACCCTCGCCCCGAGGGGGCATCGGAGACGGACCCGGTCGGCGAGTTGCCGGATCCGCGCCAGGTAGGACTCGACCTCGAGGTCCGGATAGGCGTCGCGCGCGATCTCCAGGGCGATCCGCGCCAGGTGCACGGGATCCTCGCCGGCCAGCAATCGCTGGAATTCGGGGCTATCAGCAAAGGGAGAGCGCATGCGAGGGACCTCCGGTCTTCGTCGCACTCGACGCGAACGAATGGATGCTCGGGCGGGGTCTTCTCTCGACCGATCGGGGAGATTCCTGGGCAGTCCCGCGCGATCGGGTGCTGTCGACACTCGATTTGGGGCACTGGGTCGGATAGTGTGTGAGTGCGGTTTTTCCCACGGATCGAGATCGCCGGACGGAGCCGGCTCCTGCATGAGACCGCTGTAGGAGGGGACCGTGGTCCCCGGTCGTCCGCTTGATCCCGACGAGCGAGGGACTCCCGGCGATGTCGTCCATTTTCAACTTGGTTGTCTTGGTCTTGCCCGTACTGGGCCAGCAGGCTCCCGATCAGGGTGTCGCGTTGCAGACGGTCGCCGAGCGGAGCGGCTATCGTGCCACCGCGCGGTATGATGACATCATGGCATGGTGCCGGGAGTTCGCCAAGGCCACGTCGAACGCCCACCTCACCGAACTGGGTCGGACGTCGGAGGGGCGATCGCTCCCCTTGTTAATCGTCGCCGATCCGCCCGTACGGACGCCCGCCGAGGCCGCGCGATCCGGTAAACTGGTCTGCTTCGTGATCGGCAACATCCATGCCGGTGAAGTTTGCGGCAAGGAAGCCCTGCCGATCCTGCTCCGCGAGGTGTTCGCCGGCCCACATCCCCCCTTGTTGAAGGACATCATCCTCGCCGTGGCGCCGATCTACAACGCCGACGGCAACGAGCGCGTCTCGAAGACGAACCGCCCCGGCCAGGTCGGGCCCGAGGAGGGCATGGGCCAGCGCGCCAACGCGCGGGGCCTCGATCTTAACCGCGACTTCGTCAAGCTGGAAGCGCCCGAGACGCGAGGACTCGTCAAATTCCTCAACGGGTGGAATCCCCATCTCTTCATCGACACCCACACGACCAACGGCTCGTATCATCGCTACACGATCACCTATGAGGGCCCGAAGAATCCGGCCGGCGACCCCAAGGTCATCGGATTCATGCGCCAGACGTTCTTCCCCGAGGTCACGAAGAACTTCGAGAAGCGGACCGCGCTCAAGGCGTTCTACTACGGGAACTTCGACCGCGACCACGCCCGATGGACGAGCTATCCGGCCGAGCCCCGGTACGGCACGACCTACGTGGGCCTGAGGAACCGGCTGTCAGTCCTCTCCGAGGCGTATAGCTATGCCCCCTACAAGACGCGCGTGCTGGCGACGCGCGACTTTGTGCTCGGCTGCCTGGAGATCGCCGCGGGCCGTAAGGCCGAGATCGTCAAGTTGCTGGCCCCGGCGCGTCGGGCCGGCGCGGCCGCCCAGGAGCCCGATCAGGTGTCGATCCGGTCGCGGGTCAAGCCATCGAAAGAGCCGGTGACGGTCCTCGGCTACGAAGAAAGCCGGGACGCGAATAACCGCCGGATCAAGAGCGACGTGACCAAGGACTACAAGGTCAAGCTGGAAAACGAGTTCGAGGCCGCCGAATCGGTCGCCCGCCCGTTCGCCTACCTGATCCCGCCGGGATTCGGCGAGGCCGTGGCGGTCCTCCAGCGGCACGGCCTGGAAGTCCAGGAGCTCCGCGAGGAGGTCGAGCTCGACATCGAGACTTACAAGATCGACGCGATCGAGAAATCACCGCGGCGGTTCGAGGGCCATCAGGCCGTCGAGTTGAAAGTCAGTGGCCAGAAGGCGGCGCGGCTCGTGCCGGCGGGCACCCTGGTGGTGAGGACGGCCCAACCGCTGGGCACGCTGGCCGTCGGCCTGCTCGAACCCCGATCGGAGGACGGCCTCGCCACCTGGAACTTCTTCGACTCCGGATTGAAAGCCGGTGGGGAATTCCCGGTGGTCCGGCTGCCCAAGCCCGCCCCGCTCTTCACGACCGGCGCCGCGCCGCTCGCCGAGAACCAGGGTCCGCCGCAGCCGATCACGCTCGCGTCCGCCGGGGGCGGCGGCGGCCGAGGCCGGGGTGGCTTCGGATTCGGCGGCCAGGCGCGCTGGCTCGACGGCGAACACTGGCTCCAGACCCGCGAGGGACGGCTCCTCAAGTTCGACGCCCGGACCGGCCGCTCCCAGCCGTTCGTCGACGCCAAGGTCCTGGCCAAGGCGCTGGCCCGCATCCCGTCGATCGATGCCGAAACCGCCGAGTCGATCGCCGGCCAGACCACCTTCGACATGGACCCGGCCAAGAAGGGCTTCCTGTTCGTCCACGACCAGGATCTGTACTACGCCACGTTCGACGGCTCGACGGCCGTTCGCCTGACGAGCCAGCCCGGCCGCGAGCAATGGCCCCAGTTCAGCCCGGACGGCAAGCACGTCGCGTTCGTCCGCGACTTCGACCTGTACGCGGTCGACATCGCCACCCAGGCAGAGCGTCGGCTGACCACCGGCGGTCGCGAAGACCTGCGCCACGGGCAGGCGGACTGGGTCTACTTCGAGGAGATCTGGAACCGGCGCTGGCCGTCCTTCTGGTGGAGCCCCGATTCGAAGAAGCTCGCCTTCATGGAGTTCGACGACGCGGGCGTCCCCTACCACATGGTCCTCGACGACGCGTCGAGCGCGTCGGCCCGGAACGTCGAGCTGACGCACTATCCCCGCTCTGGCGAGGCCAACCCGAAGGTCCGGCTCGGCATCGTGTCCGGGATGGGCGGCGCGGTGCAGTGGGCGGACCTCTCCGACTACTCGCCGAGTGCATCGCTGATCAGCGAGGTGGGCTGGTGGCCGGATAGCTCGGCCGCGTACTGCTACGTGCAGGATCGCGCACAGACCTGGCTCGACCTGGTCAAGGTGACGCCCGAATCATCCTCGGCGGGGTCGGGAGACCCGCGCCGAGCGCTGGCGCCGACAAAGCGCCTGTTCCGCGACGCGACCAAGGCCTGGATCGACAGCCCCGGCCTGATCCACGCCTACAAGGACGGGACGTTCCTCTGGCTGAGCGAGCGCGATGGCTACAAGCACATTTACCAGTATGCCTCCGACGGCACGCTCAAGGCCCAGCTCACGTCGGGCCCCTGGGAGGTCCGTCGGCTGGATCACGTCGACCTCAAGAACGGCTGGATCTACTTCACGGGCACCCGCGAGGCGCCGATGTCGACCGACTTCTACCGCGTCAGGCCGGGCAGCCCGGTCGAGCGGCTCACGCAGTCGCCCGGCACGCACACCGCGAATATGAGCCCGGACGGATCGCTCTTCCTGTCCAGTCGGTCCGACATCCGCACCCCGGACCGCATCGCCCTCTACACTTCCGACGGCAAGCTGGTCCGGACGATCGACTCGAACCCGTCGCACGAGCTGAAGCGGATGCGATTCGGCCCGCACGAGCGGTTCCAGATCCGCGCCCGCGACGGCTTCCTGCTCGAGGCCGAGTTAATCCTGCCGACCGAGCTCGTGCCGGGCAAGAAATATCCGGTCTGGTTCACGACCTACGGCGGCCCGCACACGGCGACGATCTCCGACGGCTGGTCGGGCGGCCGGATGCGCGACCACGCGATGGCCCACGAGGGACTCGTCATCTTCCACATGGACCCGAGGAGCGCCAGCACCAAGGGGGCCGTCTCCGCCTGGAAGGCTTACAAGCACCTCGGCGTCCAAGAGACCGAAGATATCACGGACGCGATCAACTGGCTCAAGCAGAAGCCCTACGTTGATGGCTCGCGGATCGGCATGAGCGGCCACAGCTACGGCGGGTATATCACGTCGTACGCCATGACCCACACCAACCTGTTCGCCGCCGGGATCGCCGGCGCTCCGGTGACCGACTGGCGCGACTATGACTCGATCTACACCGAGCGGTTCATGGGATTGCCCCAGGACAACCCGGAGGGTTACAACGTCTCGTCGGTCGTCAAGGCCGCCGGCAAGTTGCACGGCAAGTTGCTGATCCTGCACGGGGCGATCGACGACAACGTCTCGCTACGGAACACCATGCGGCTGGTCCAGGCCCTCCAACTCGCGAACAAGGACTTCGAGCTGATGATCTACCCGTCGTCGCGCCACGGCATCGGCGGCGCGCATTACCAGCGGATCCAGCAAGACTTCATCCGGCGCACCCTGCTGACGCCCAAGTCCGAGAAGGAGAAGACCGGATCGCCCGGCGACATCGCCGCGCCCTCGACGCCTCCCGAGGGGAACCCCGCCCAACCGGACGCGCGGCCTCGGGCCCGTCGCCGCGCCGGGGCATCGTCAGAGTGAGAAGGCATGGCTCATGGAGACGGGATGGTGACAGGGCGTTGGGCGCGGGTCTCATGACCCCGCCCGAGTGCGAACGCAGGTATTCCGACGGCTTAGGAGACCTGCGGTCGGTCCGGTGGCAAGGTCAGGAGACCTTGCCACAACACTCCTCGATCGCGAGAACCCCCGGGATCGCCAGGAATCTCCCCATGCCGTTGCCCTTCGACGCGACACTGAAGGACCTTGCCCGCCGCCATCCCGAAGACGACGTCTCGTCCTTTCGCCTGGGCGATGCGTCGGACATCCGCGCCTTGAACGTGGACCTCTCGGTGATCTCCGCGGCCACCGACGTGGTCCTCGGCCATGGCGACCCGATCAAATCGGTCCTCGACCTGAACTTCCAGACCGGCTCCGATCCGGACCTGGCCGACCGGATCTGCCTGTACAACGCGGCGCTTTGCTATCGTTTCCACGTCCCCGTCCACAGCGTGGCGATCCTCTTGCGTCCCAAGGCCGAGCACCCGAATCTCACGGGTCGACTGACCTATTCGGCCCAGCCCCGGCGCGGCAAAATGGATTTCCGCTACGAGGTGATCCGGATCTGGGAGATACCGGCGAAGCGTCTGCTCCGATGCGGGCCGGGCGTGCTGCCGCTGAGCGTGCTCGGCGCCTTGCCGCCGGGAGTCACCATGGAGGACGGCGTCGCCGAGGTGGTCGCCAAGCTGTGCCGGCGCGTGGAACGGACCTACGACCGGGAAGAGGCCAATCACCTCATCACCTCGACCCTGATCCTGTCCGGACTGAGACTGGATCGAGTACTCGCCGTTAACATGTTCCGGAGGTATCGAGCCGTGGAAGATTCAACGACCTATCAGTACATCATCGAACAGGGCGAAATTAAGAACATGCGGAGAATGTTGCTCAAGCGAGGAGCTAGACTGCTCGGTGCACCAACCGAGGCGGTGAGGGCCGCGATCCAGGAGCTGGAGGATCTTCCTCGCCTCGAGCGCATGATGGACTGCGCTTTAGACTCTGCAACCTCCTGGAACGACGTGCTAGAGACAACCTAAGCGGCTCTTGCGATCCAAATGTTGCACTTATCTGCGGAAAACTACGGGGGTTCTTGATCCGGGGGTTTTGAGCCATGGAAGATTCAACGACCTACCAGTACATCCTCGAGCAAGGAGCCATCAGGGAGGCGAAGTGGTTCCTGCTTGAGATTGGTAAGGCCAAACTCGGCGCGCCAACCGAGACGGTTGAGGCGACCATCAAGCAGTTGGAGGATCTGTCACGCCTCGAGCGCATGGTCGACTGCACACTCGACACCGCCACCTCCTGGGACGAGATCCTCGACACACCTTGAACCTCTCGACTAAGAATGGCGCCTCGGGATCGTTATACTGACGGGGTCCCATCTTCAACGCCTCCGGGATCGCCGGGGGGTAGCTCGAATCGAGCGAGGCTGCCATGGAAGTTCTCCGCCTGGTCGTCATCGGATTGGTATCTTGCACGCTGTTAGCCGTCGGGGTTGCCCTGGGCTACCAGGCCGAGGAACCCGGCGGCCGTGAACGCTTCGACAAGCTGTTCGCGCAGGGGAACTTCAAGGACGCCTACGAGGGTTATCGGGGCCTTGCCCTCGACCCGAAGGCCGATCCCCATCGCGTCGGGGCCGATCTGGGGCGCGCGGTCGAGTGCCTCAATAAGCTCGGGCGGTTCGATGAGGTCGACGCCTTCCGCGAGGCGGTCGTCGCCGTCCATCCGGGGAACTGGCGGCTGCTCCAGGCGGCGGCCGAGAGCTACCTGGGCGATGCTCAACACTTCGGCTTCATCGTCGCGGGCAAGTTCCACCGCGGCTGGCATCGTGGGGGCGGCCGATACGTCGGCTCGTACGAGCGCGATCGATCCCGCGCCTTGCAGCTCCTGGTTGGAGGGTTGGGTCCTGCGCAGGCCGACCCCGATCGCGCCGCGGTGGGCCGTTTCTGGCTCAAGCTCGCCGAGGCCCTCCTCGGCGACCGCGCCCAGAACAAAGCCTGGAGGCTCCAGAACCTCACGCCGCTCGACGTCCTGGCCGACCACGAGGAGGGCGGTTACGGTTACTTCGGCGGCCTGGAATCCGGGGCACCCGTCGAGCCCGACGGCACGCCCGTCTATTATCGAATCCCCGAGGGCTTCGATCAGGCCAGGAACGACGGCCAGCGCTGGCGGTGGGCACTCGCCCGGGCTGTCGCAGCGGATTCGGGCCTGCTCAACACGGTACGCCTGGCTTTGTCCGGATTCTGCCTCAGCCAATTCGGGACACAGACCCTGATCGGAGCGGCGTACCACGGCAGACCCGCCAGCGACCTTCCCGAATCCTCCGGCCCCTATGCACTGGACACCCTGAAGGACGAGGAGACGATCGCCCGGTTGGCGACCGGCATCAAGCGGTTCACGCTCCCCGATGAATTCAACCCCATCAAGATCGACCTGGCGATCGCCGACGAGCCGTTGCGCGGGCACGGCGAAGAGGCGCTGACCGCCCTGACAAACATTTTCGAGAACCGTCGCCAGTTCGACCGGGCCGCCGACTACCTGAAGCGAAACCGAGCCACCTACGGCGATGAGGGCGGCTGGAAGGCCAAGCACCTCGATCAGATCCTGGGCGCATGGGGTGGATTCGAGGGACTGAGACCTCAGGCACACGGCCGGGGGGCCGCGGTCGACTTCCGTTTTCGGAATGGTTCTGGCGTCCACTTCGAAGCGCACGAGATCTTCTTCGACAAGCTCCTGAAGGACGTCAAGGACTACATCTCATCCGGACCCAGGCAGATCGACTGGCAGAAAGCCAACATCAATGACATCGGTTCCCGGCTGGTCGATCAGAACGAGCAACAGTACGTGGGCCGTCTCGTCGCGCAGTGGGACCTGGGTCTCGAGCCGCTCCCTGGCCACCTCGACCGGCGGATGACCGTGACGACGCCACTCCAGAACGCCGGTGCTTATCTGGTCACCGCCCGCATGGAGAAGGGGAACACGAGTCGAATCGTGATCTGGGTCGATGACACGGTCCTCGTCAAGAAGACCCTCGCCGACAAGGCGTACTACTTCGTCGCCGATACCCGCACCGGCCAGCCGGTCCCACGGGCCGACGTCGCCCTCTTCGGCTGGCGACAGGTGCAAGTCAATGGCAAGAACGAGTTCCGGGTCGAGACGAAGTCGATGGCGCTCAAGGCCGATGATGAGGGCCAACTCCAGGTACCGCTCGCCGATCTGAGTGCCCCGAGGGATTATTTTCAATGGCTTGTCACGGCGGCGACGACCGAGGGCCGACGCGCCCACCTGGGCTTCACGAACATCTGGTTCATCGGTCAGCAGGCCCCTGCCTATGACCAGGTGAAGGTCTACACGATCACCGACCGGCCGGTCTATCGCCCCGGTTCCCCGGTCCGGTTCAAGTTCTGGGTCGCCCGCGCCCGATACGACCAGGCCCGGCGACAGTCGGATATCGCGGAGTTCCTCGGGAGCAACTTGACCATGGTCGAGATCCACAATCCCAAGGGGGAGACGGTCTTCACCGGGCGTTTCAAGCCCGATGCCTTCGGCGGGTTCGACGGCTCGTTCGAACTCCCCTCCGACGCGATGCTCGGGGTCTATCAGGTCTTCATCCCCGAGCGGGGCGGCGGCTCGTTCCGGGTCGAGGAGTACAAGAAGCCCGAGTTCGAAGTCACCGTCGAGGCGCCGAAGACGCCGGTGATGCTCGGCGAGAAGATTTCGGCGACCATCAACGCGAAGTACTACTTCGGCGGCCCCGTCGCCGAGGCGAAGGTCAAGTACAAGATCCTCCGCTCGACGGCCGACGCCCGATGGTATCCCGCCGCGCGCTGGGACTGGCTGTTCGGCTCGGGCTACTGGTGGTTCGCCTCCGATTCGCCGTGGTATCCCGGCTGGTCGCGCTGGGGCATGCTCCGGCCCGTGTTCTGGTGGTGGGCCGGCCCGCAGGCTCCTCCCGAAGTGGTGGCCGCGGCCGAATTGCCGGTCCGGCCCGACGGCACGCTCCCCATCGAGATCGATACCGCGATCGCCAGGACGGCCCATCCGGACCAGGACCAGCGGTACGAGATCACGGCCGAGATCACCGACCAGTCGCGCCGGACGATCGTCGGCACGGGGACCGTGCTGGTCGCCCGCAAGCCCTTCAGCGTCTATACCTGGGTCGATCGCGGCCACTACCGCGCGGGCGACACGATTGAGGCCGAAGTCCGCGCGCAGACGCTCGCCCATAAGCCGGTCGCCGGCAAGGGGACGCTCAGGCTGCTCAAGATCGCTTATGATGCCGACCGCAAGCCGGTCGAGACGCCCGTCGAGAGCTGGGACCTGACACTCGACGCCGACGGCCAAGCTCATCAATCGATCAAGGCATCGGCCCCGGGCCAGTACCGGCTCGCGTCGACGATCGACGACGGCTACGGTCACACGATCGAAGGCGGCTACCTGCTCACGATCACCGGCCAGGGGTTCGACGGCGCGAGCTTCCGATTCAACGACCTGGAGATCATCCCCGAGAAGAAGGAATACCGGCCCGGCGAGACGCTCCGACTCCTGATCAACACCAATCAGGTGAACGCCACGGTCCTGCTATTTATCCGGCCGACGAACAGCGTCTACCTGCCGCCGAAGGTCATCCACCTGCGCGGCAAGAGCACCGTCGAGGAGATCGGCATCGCCCTGGCCGATATGCCCAACATCTTCGTCGAGGCGCTGACGGTCGCCGACGGCAAGGTCCACGACGAGACCCGCGAGATCGCCATCCCGCCCGAGTCGCGCGTCGTCGACGTCGCGGTCGAGCCCTCGCAGATGACCTACAAGCCCGGCCAGAAAGCTCGTGTCAAAGTCAGGCTCACCGGCCCCGACAAGAAGCCGATCGTGGGCTCGACAGTGCTGACCGTCTACGACAAGGCCGTTGAGTACATCTCGGGCGGTTCGAATGTCCCGGATATCAAAGAGTTCTTCTGGAAATGGAAGCGGTACCACCATCCTCAGACCGAATCGAGCCTCGACCGCTGGTCGAACAACCTGATCAGGCCCGGCGAGACGCCCATGCAGAACCTGGGGGCGTTTGGAGAAATTCTTCTCACAGACGGTGCCGATGTGACGCGTCTCGGTGCGCCGATGATGGGGATGATGGGGGGCATGGGCCGCGGTGGGATGGCCGGCATGGGGGGCGGTTATGCCTACGACAAACCCCTGGCCGCCGCGCCGACAGCGATGGGCCCGGCCATGGCCAAGGCGGCGGCGCCGGCTGGGGGAGGGAATGCGGTGGGCCTCGCCGCGATTCTCGTGCCCACGCCGGGACAACCTCCGGTCCAGCCCGCGGTCCGCACTAACTTCGCCGACACCGCCTTCTGGGCCGCCGCCCTCACCACCGCCGCGGATGGCACCGCCGAAGTTGAATTCCCCCTGCCCGAGAGCCTGACGACCTGGAAGGTCAAGACCTGGACGATGGGCCCCGGCACGACGGTCGGCCAGGGCGATTCGGAGATTGTCACGACCAAGGACCTGCTCGTCCGGCTCCAGGCGCCCCGGTTCTTCGTCGAGAAGGACGAGGTCGTGCTGTCGGCCAACGTCCACAACAAGCTCAAGACGAACAAGGCCGTCCAGGTTGTGCTCGAGTTCGACGGCAGCGTGCTCCAGCCGATGAGCGAGACCGCGATGGCCCAGACCGTCGCGATCGCGGCGGGGTCGGAGCACCGGGTCGACTGGCGGGTGAAGGTCGCGCATGAAGGCCAGGCCGTCATCCGGATGAAGGCGTTGACCGACGAGGAATCCGACGCGGCCCAGATGACCTTCCCGGCCTATGTCCACGGCATGCTCAAGACGGAGGCCTTCGCCGGCGCCATCCGGCCCGATCAGGAGAAGGCGCAGGTCGTCCTCCGCGTCCCGGCCGACCGCAAGCCCGATCAGTCGCGGCTCGAAGTGCGCTACTCACCGACCCTGGCTGGCGCGTTGGTCGACGCCCTACCCTACCTCGCCGACTATCCCTACGGCTGCACCGAGCAGACCCTGAACCGGTTCCTGCCGACGGTCATCACCCAGAAGGTCCTGATCAACCTCGGGGTCGACCTGAAGGCGATCAAGGCCAGGCACACCAACCTCAATGCCCAGGAGATCGGCGACGCCCGCGAGCGTGGCAAGAAATGGAAGGGTTACGAGCACAACCCGGTCTTCGACCTGGCCGACGTCACCAAGATGGCCGGCGCCGGGATTCAACGCCTGGCCGACATGCAGCTCTCCGACGGGGGCTGGGGCTGGTTCTCCGGATACGGCGAGTTCTCGTCGCCGCACACGACGGCCCTGGTCGTCCACGGCCTGCAAGTCGCCCGACAGAACGACCTGAAACTGCCCGACGGGATGCTCGATCGGGGCGTCGCCTGGCTCAACGATTACCAGGCCAGGCAGGCCGCACTGCTCGAGAACGGGATCAGCCAGGTCAAGCCCTACAAGAAAACGGCGGATGACCTGGACGCATTGGTCTTCATGGTCCTGTCCGACGCCGGGGTCCGCAACGACCAGATGCTCGGCTTCCTGGATCGCGATCGCACGCACCTCTCAGTCTACGCGAAAGCGATGTTCGGCCTGGGCCTGGAGCGGATCGGCGACAAGGACAAGCTGGCACTCGTGCTCCAGAACATCGGCCAGTATGTCGTCCGGGACGACGAGAACCAGACGGCCTACCTGAAGCTCCCCAACGAAGGCTACTGGTGGTGGTGGTACGGGAGCGAGATCGAGACCGACGCGTTCTACCTCAAGCTGCTGGCCCGGACCGATCCCAAGGGCGACCTGGCGCCCCGGCTGGTCAAGTACGTGCTCAATAACCGCAAGCACGGCACGTACTGGAACTCGACCCGCGACACGGCCTTCTGCATCGAGGCCCTCGCCGACTATCTCAAGGCCAGCGGCGAGGACCGGCCCGACATGTCGATCACAATCGCCCTCGACGGGAAGGAGCGCAAGGAGGTGAAGATCACCCCGAGCGATCTCTTCACGTTCGACAATGCCTTCGCCCTCGAAGGAGCCGCGCTCGAGACCGGCGAGCATACGGTCTCGTTCGTCAAGCGGGGGACCGGCCCGCTCTACTTCAACGCCTACCTCACCAACTTCACGCTCGAAGACCCGATCGCCCACGCGGGGCTGGAGGTCAAAGTCGATCGCAAGATCTATCGGCTGGTCAAGGACGACAAGTCTGTGGAGGTAGCCGGCGGCCATGGCCAGTCCGTCAGCCAGCGGGTCGAGCGCTATCGTCGCGAATTGCTAGCCGAGGGTGCGACGCTCAAGAGCGGCGACCTGGTCGAGGTCGAGCTGGAGATCGACAGCAAGAACGATTACGAGTACCTGGTCTTCGAGGACTACAAGGCAGCCGGCTTCGAGCCGGCGGAGGTCCGGAGCGGGTATAATGGCAACGACCTGGGTGCCTACGTCGAGTTCCGCGACGAGCGCGTGGCCTTCTTCGCGCGGACGCTGGCCCGGGGCAAGCACAGCGTGTCATACCGGCTCCGCGCCGAGATCCCCGGCCGGTTCCACGCCCTGCCCGCCCGGGCCCAGGCGATGTATGCACCCGAGCTGCGCGCCAATTCGGACGAGATCCAGCTCCGCATCGAGGATTGAGTTGGAGTAGAACGGAATATATTCCGTTTCCCGCGACTGAGACCAAACGGAATGAATTCCATTCTACGACTTATAAGACTCCCATGCCGCTCGACGGATTCGACAGCCTGTACCGAGATGCCGATGCCCGGACCGAGCCGGTGCCGGTGGCCGCGGCCGGCGGCGATGATCCCACGGTCCTGGAAGCGCTCCGCGTCGCCGCCGATCGCGGCTGGGTCGAACCGATCCTGGTCGGGCCCGAGCCGAGCATTCGTGCGATCGCCGATTCGCTGAGAATGTCCCTCGGCGGCTTCACGATCCGACACGCCGAAGGACAGGAGCTCGCCGCGGCGGCGGTCGCCGAGGTGAGGTCCGGCAATGCTCGGGCGTTGATGAAGGGCCAGATCGCCACGCCGGCCCTGATGGACGCCGTGCTCGACCCCACGTGCGGATTGCGGTCCGGCCGCGTGATCTGTCAGGTCGTCCTGATGGAGCTCCCGCGCGACGATCGCCGGTTCATCCTGGCCGACACGGGAATCACCGTCACGCCCAATGATCGCAAGCGAATCGAGATCCTGCGAGAAGCCGTTGCGGTCGCGCACGCCCTTGGCGCGGAGAAACCCAAGGTCGCGCTCATGGCGGCCACCGAGACCGTCAAGCTTTCGATGCCCGAGACCGTCGAGGCCGATGAGCTGGCCCGGCGCAACCGGGAGGGCGAATTCGCCGACTGCTCGATCGAAGGCCCCCTCTCGTTCGACCTGGCCTATGCGACCGAGGCCGGGGCGAAGAAACGAATCGAGGGCTCGGTGGTCGGGGCCGCCGACGTCATGATCTTCCCCAACCTCCTCTCGGCCAACCTCACCGTCAAGGCGATCATGTACACCGCCAACTGCCGGTTTGGCGGGATCTTGAGAGGGACGACCGCGCCGGTCGTCTTCATGTCGCGCGCCGACACGACCGAGACCCGGCTCAACTCGCTTGCATTGACCCTGCGTATGCTCGACCATTGACGCAAGACCCTGACAGCCGATCCGGTCCCGAAACGGCCGATCGCGGCTCGCGGGGCATCAAAGCTCGACCGCGGAAAACGCGGACGAACGCGGAGAAGAGAATCCGGATGAATTTCCCCTTCCGTGTCCGTCCGCGTTTTCCGTGGTTAACTCTTCTTATGAGCATTCTTGCCGGAGTCATACGATGCGCGCGAACTTACTCCTATGCATTGTGTTGGTATTGGCGTCGATCCTCGCCCCGCCGGCCGTCGCCGACGATGGCCCGCTGAAGCCGTCGGACTTCCAGGTGCTGAAACCCGGCGAGAACAAGAAGACCGATCCGCCCCCCGCGCGGGGCTGGCTCTACCGAAGCCTGGTGAGCCAGGCACAACGGCAATTCGACGCACGACGTCAGGCGATCGCCGCCATCAAGACGCCCGAGGACATCGCCCGCCGACAGAAGGAGCTGCGCGCGTTTTTCCTCCGCTCGCTCGGCGACCTGCCCGAGCGTACGCCGATGAACCCTCATGTCGTCGGCACGCTCCGGCGCGACGGCTATCGGATCGAGAAAGTCATCTTCGAGAGCCGCCCCAACCACCACGTCACGGCCAACCTCTACATCCCCGAAGGCAAGTCTCCGTTCCCGGGCATCCTCTTGCCGTGCGGCCACAGCGACAACGGCAAGGCGTACGAGGGCTATCAGCGGGCCTGTATCCTGCTGGCGAAGAACGGGATGGCCGTCCTGTGCTATGACCCGATCGGTCAGGGCGAGCGGAACCAGCGGCTCGATGCGCAGGGCAAGCCCGCGATCCGAGGAACGACCGAGCACACCATGGCCGGCCTCGGCGCCCTCCTGGTCGGCCGCCAGTTGGCGAGCTATCGGATCTGGGACGGCCTGCGCGCACTGGACTACCTGGCGAGCCGGCCCGAGATCGATCCCACCCGCCTGGGCTGCACCGGCAACTCGGGCGGCGGCACCATGACCGCCTACCTCATGGCGCTCGACGACCGGATCGCGGTCGCGGCGCCTTCGTGCTTCATCACCTCGCTAGAGCGGCTCTTCGCCACGATCGGACCGCAGGACGCCGAGCAGAACATCAACGGCCAGGTCGCCGCCGGTCTGGAGCACGCCGATTACGTGACCCTGCACGCGCCGAAGCCGACCCTCCTGACGGTCGGCACCCGGGACTTCTTCGACATCGATGGGAGCTGGAACACCTTCCGCGAGGCCAAGCTGATCTTCGGCCGGCTCGGTTACGGCGAGCGCGTGGACCTGTTCGAGTCGGACGAGGAGCATGGCTTCACGCGGCCTCGTCGCATCGCAACCGCGCGCTGGATGATGCGATGGCTCCTCAAGAAGGACGAAGCCGTCGACGAGCCCGACTCCCCGATCGCCGCAGACGCCGAGCTCCAATGCACCCGGTCGGGCCAGGTCATCACCGACTTCAAGGACCGGTCGGTGTTCGATTTCAACGCCGATCGCGCCCGCGCGCTGCAAATCGCACGCGACGCCCGGAATGCCGGTCTGTCCGACGAGGACTTCCGCAAGGAGGTCGAGCGACGACTGGGGCTGGTCGGCCGCTCGATGAGCCCGGTCCGAGCGAAGGTCGTGGAGACGATCTCACGCCAGGGCTACAAGATTCGCAAACTCACGTTCCCTGTCGCGGACGTCGATTCGAGCATGATGGTCACGGCCCTCGACATCAGCAAGGACCGATCCGACAAGTCCAATCAACCGACCCTCGTAGAGATCGGCTTGAGCGGGAAAGCCGACCTGACCGCTCCCGGGGCGATCGACGCGCTGATGGGTCCCGCCGGGCGAGTTGTGCTGCTCGATCCTCGGGGCATGGGCGAGACGGATCCCGGCCCCAACCCGGTTCGCAGCCAATCGCCGTTCGGCAACGACGTCAAGGAAGCCTTCCTGTCGTTCCACCTCGACCGGCCGCTGCTCGGCCAGCGCGCGGCCGATATCTTGAGAGTCCTGGCGGGGTTGGATGGCGAGTCGGGCGATGGGCAGGATGAACACAACGGCTTCCGGGTGGTCGGCATCGGCACCGCCGGCCCGATCGTCCTCCACGCGGCCCTGCTCGACCGCGTCGGCTTGATCAAGGAGGTCGTCCTCGAGAGGTCGCTCGGCTCGTGGACCGATATCGTCGAGAGAGGGATCAGCCGGGGCCAGATCGGCAACGTCGTTCCCGGCGCCCTCGAAGCCTATGACCTGCCCGACCTGGCCGCCCGACTGGCCCCGCGCCCGCTCCGGATTTCCGAACCCGTCGACGCCATCGGGCATCCGATCCCAAAGGCGGACCTCGAGCGAGCCTACGCGGCGTGCATCAAGGCCTATGCGCCCTCGAAGCGGCTGGAGCTGGGAGCTGTCAAGGAATAAAGCGACATCAGGACATAGAGTCGGTCCCGGAAGGCTCGGCGGCGGTCTCGTCGGGTGCTGTGTGAGCACCGAATTGGACAAAGTAACCCGGATCGGTGCTCACAGAGCATTCTACAAAGACCTTCCGAGACAGACTCCCAGCTCAACCGGCCGGTTGAGCCGCGGGAACAGAGCCAGGCCGGCTCCATCGGCGTGAAGGGCCGCTGGATCGTCCCCGGGATCCGTGACGCCCTTCAGAATCGGACATAATCATCATGGCAAGCTCATCAATGGGAGATGTCGCACGGAAGCCGGGGCACTTCCTCGACGAGTTGCGTGCGACATTCGCCGATCGCGCGAATCGGCCCGCGATCGTCTACCAGTCCCGATCATGGACCTACGGCGAGTTGGACGAGAAGGCTCGCCGCTGCGCCGCGAGATTGCGCCAACTGGGGGTCGGGCGCGGAGACCGGGTCGCGATCGCTACGGCGGAGAAACTGCCGTTCCTGGCGGCCCACTTGGGTGCGCTTCATGCAGCGGCCGTCTCGCTCCCCTTGAGCCCGAGTCTCGCGGGCGACGAGTTGCGTTTTTTCCTGCGGGAAAGCGGCGCACGAGTGGTGGTGGCTGGCAGCGACGTGCATTCGATCGTCCACGCTTTGCGGGCCGATCTGCCCGGACTTCGCTCCCTGATGCTCGACTCCGAAGCGTGGGAGGCCCCGGGTGCAACCTTCTCGGATCCGGCGATCGACCGCAATGCCGCGTGCGTGATCTTCTACAGCTCGAGCTCGACCGGACAACCCCGAGGGGTCGTACACACGCACGCCAGTCTGGCCTCCGGCCTGCGGACCCTCCGGGCGGCCTGGCAATTCAACCCCGACGACACGATGGTGAACGTCCTGCCGCTGTTCCAGATCCACGGACTTTCGCTCGGCGCACATCTCAGTTTGTTAACGGGCTCTTGCATGCAGATTGAAGAATTATTCCATCCCCGCCGTACCCTGGAGATCGTCGGGCGTGGGACGGTCTTCATGGGCCTGCCGACGTTCTATTACACCTTCCTCGACGAGCCCGAGTTCCGGGAAATCGCGCGGGGCTGGTCGCACGTCCGATTGTTCGCCTGCGTCTCTTCGGCGATCCGTACCGAGGTGCTTCCGGGGCTGGAATCGATCCTGCGCCGGCCGGTCATCGTCCCGTACGCGATGACCGAGGCGCACGTCGTCGCCAGCCCGACGCCCGACGGTTCCGGGCCCCGAGGGTCCGTCGGCAAGCCGCTCGACGGCGTCGAGGTCCGAGTGATCGACGACGACGGCAGACCCGCCCGGACGGGCGCAGTCGGCTCGGTCCAGGTTCGCGGACCGAACCTGTTCCGCGACTACTGGCGCGACCCGGATGCGACCCGGGTGGCATTTGCCTCCGGCTGGTTCGACACGAGCGACCGGGGCTCGTTCGACGAGGACGGATTCCTGACCCTGGCCGGGCTCCACCTTGGCTAGCTGATGGCTCGTGGCTGGTGGCGAGACGAGAGAAAAGCAGCGGTATTCTCCTGCCACTAGCCACTCCGCTACGTTCTCAACGGCTCATCGCGATGATCCCGCGGGAGCGCGGATCGGCCGGCTTGGCCTCGGCCGGCTTGGTGTCGGTCGGCGCCTTGAGGGTCTTGAGGAAGCCGACGATCGCCGCGCGATCGCCGCTGTCGAGCGATTCGAAGGCGCGTGTGACGCTCTCCGCGTCCGCCTTGTGCCGGCGGATCGCGGCCTCGAGGGTCGGCGTCGCGCCGTCGTGGAAGTAGGGTGCGCTGTCGGCGACGCCCCAGAGCGCCGGTGTCTTCCATTCATCAGGCTGCGGGTAGTCGTCCGGCAGCGGGAGGGGTGGGACCTCGGAGTATCCGCTCGCCGCAGTCCTCGTGTCGACGACCCGGTGGAGGAGGAAGTCGCTGTAGACGCCCGACACGCCGCCCATGTCGGGCGTATGACAGCCCGCGCAGCCGATCTGCCCGAACAGGACCTTGCCGCGCACCGCCTGATCCCGTCCCTTCGGGTCATCCGGCAGGATTTCCAACGGTCTGGGCAGTGTGTCGCAGTACCCTACCAGCGCACGGAACTGGGTTGCGTCCAGGTCCGCGTCCACCTTCGCGTGGACCCCGCGCGTCCACGGCCTGGCCTGCTCCATCATCGGGTTGCCCAACCCGAGCTCGTTGGCGCACGCGGCGGCCACGAACTCTTCGAGCGTGGCGAACTGCGCCTTCCAGCCGAACTTGCCGACACGTCCGTCCGGCAGCACGCGCGGACGTCCTGGGCGGCCGCCGCTCAGGTCGGCCCCCACGACTTCCTTCCCGATCACCTGCCACGATCGCTGCCGGCTCTGGTGCAAGATGCTCTTGCCCGAGATCCGGTCGACCCAGCCGGCCCCGAACAGGGCCGTCGGGTTGACCGGCTGGAGATGCACCGGGTCGAAGTCGCGGGTCTCGATGGTGCAGCCTCCGACGATCTTCAGCCCGCCCTTCACGATGGGGAAGAACTCATGGAGCCCGGCCGGCGTCTCCCGGCACTCCTTCGAAACCGAGAAGGTGTGCACAACACCGCCCCGAACCTCGGCCCGCCCCGGACTCGGCAGGGCCTCGAACGACGCCACGTTTTGCCTGGCGGAGCCGCCCCCGCCCACTCCGCCCTGGAAGTGGCAGGCCACGCACGACCGCTCGTTGTACACCGGCCCCAGCCCGTCGCCGGCCGCCATCGAGTCGCCCGGCGTCCACTCATGCTCGAACAAGGCCAGCCCCGCTTCCCGCACCGAGGCATCCACGCGAGGCGCCCACAGCACCGGGACCCCGGGCGTCAACATCCAGACCACC
Organism: Isosphaeraceae bacterium; assembly: GCA_052148775.1. GTDB lineage: Bacteria > Planctomycetota > Planctomycetia > Isosphaerales > Isosphaeraceae > CAVZRC01. The sequence goes on from JBKQHM010000804.1 coordinate 46,872, forward strand.
CACGACACCATCAGCACCGAAAGCCCCAGGCCGACTCGACGTCGCGACCGTGCCAGCACGTTCTCCCTCATCGCCAGAGCCCCCCGTCGACAAGAACCAGAAGCCGCCGTCACCTCGACGGCAAGACCGGGCCGATATCGGTCGCGGCCCGGCCTCCGACATCCATCCGACTCCGACAATTGTAAAGACGACTCGTGATTCCTTCAAGGGGGATGGGCGAATCGTCCGCGTCACGCGATCGTGATGACCCGATGCTGGATCTCGTCGCGCTTCCCCCTCGGCGAGTCGAAGGCGAAGATGCCCAGGCCGAGGTTGGCGGCCAGGGCGATGTGCTGGGGCTGTCGGATGTCGAAGCCCTCGGACTTCAGCGGGTCGAGCCCCAGCTTGCCGGCGGCACCGACCGGCGGCAGTCCTTTCTCCTTGCGCTTGGCGTCGACATATCGCCAGGCGACGTGGTCCATGGCCACCGGGTCGGTGGCGAAGAAGAGTGCATTGTTCTCCCAGGTCCATTCCGGCTTCCATGCGGCCGGCCCTCCCTGGTACACGCCCTTGATCCCGTCCATGATCTGGAGGACGCACTTGCGGCGGATGACCGGGTGGTTGACGACCTGCGGGATGAACTGGTTGCAGACGTTGGTATCGGGCGTCCCGTGCGATCGGCAAACGTTGTTGACGTGCCCGTGGCTCATGTTCTTGAGCGCGCCGGTGACGCCGGCCGAGCCGTGGTCCTTCAGGACGGGCAGAAGCACGAGTTTGTTGACCCGACGGGTCACCAGCAGGCCGAGGTGCGAGCGTCGCGTCCGCTCGTCCTTGGGATCGAGGCCGGGCATGACAAGTTCCATGACCATGAACTCGTCGGGATCGTAGCCGGTGACCCGGTCGAGGTTGCCCGCCTTCTCGTCGTCCCCCTTGATGTCGACCTGCTTGCCGTTGTAGGCGACTCCCAGGCCGGTCCAGGCGATCCCGTCGGGGATGGCCTCGTGCATCTTGGCCCCTATGAATTCATCGCGATATCGCTCGTAAACGACGATGTCCCTGGTCTTGACGCCGGCCGATTTTAGGCCGTCGATGACCTCGAGCATCAGCTCGGCGGAGCTATTGGCGAGCGGATTGCCGACCGGGTTCATCTTGACGCCGACGACGTCGCCCGGCTCGAAGAAGCTGCGCCAGGCCTCGACCGCATCGGTGGCCCCGGTCAGTTCCTTCATGCCCCGGCCGACGGCCAAGTGGATCGCCGCGCGGTCCTTGACGTCATTCTTGATCATCCGGGGGTTGCGGACCTCAATGACGCGTCCCGGATAGGGGCCGGGAATCCCCCACTTCTCGTCCGCGCCCGCCTTGCCGGCGGCCGCCCTGGGCTCCTGGGCCGAGACGTAGGTCAGGGACATCCCGGCCACCGCGGGCATCGCCGCACCCGCGACCAGGAACTGACGGCGGCCGAGGCCGCCCGAGATGTGCTCATGTTGCGACATGGGAAGTGCTCCTGTGATGGACCGCCAAGGAATCCGGGCGAATTCCACCCGTCTCCAGCGTCAAGGCTATCCGGTCCCGAGAGGCGCCGCAACGGCCGGCCATGGACGCATCCCCAACGATCGAACCGCGATTGACCGACCCGAGCACCATGGCGACAATGACACCAGAGCCGAGACCATCGCAAACGAGGAGCCGCCCGATGCCGTCGCCCTTCCCCGGCATGGACCCGTACCTGGAGAGCCCGGACTGGTTTCCGGACCTCCACGGCAGTCTCATCTTCCTCATGAAAGAAACACTCCAGCGCAAATTGCCCGAGTCCTATTACGCCCAGTCGAGCCAACGTGTCTGGCTGGAACACACCCAGCACCATTACGAACCCGATGTCGAGGTGGTCCACTCGGCGCAAAGGCCACGCAAGCGGCGCCGGGGCGGCGATCTCGCCCTGTTGCCCGAGCCCCAGGAAGGTGGACCCGTCATCGTGATGGTCGAGACCATCGAGCATGGGCCGTTCAAGCAATACTTCCTCGAGATCCGGAGGCGTCGAGGCAAGGAGATCCAGATCATCACCTCGATCGAAGTCCTCAGCCCTTCCAACAAGAAGACGGGACACCCAAGCCGCGAGCAGTTCTTGGAGAAGCAGCGGAAGATGATCGAGAGCGGGACTCATCTGGTCGAGATCGACCTGCTCCGCGGCGGGACGCACGCACTGGCCGTCCCCAAGGAAATCGTCAAGGCACAGGCCGGCCCGTTCGATTATCTGGTCTCGATCCACCGCTTCAATCGACCCAAGGAATTCCTCATCTATCCCATCCCCATGACCCGGCGTCTCCCCGAGATCGGCATCCCGCTGCTGCCGGGTGATCCCGACGTGCCGCTCGACCTCCAGGCGGCCTTCGACCGGGCCTATGATGCCGGCCCCTTCGGGCGAGAGATCGAATACGGCAAGGATCCGATCGTGCCTCGTCTGAAGCCCGAACAGGCCGAGTGGGCCGCGAGCCTGCTCCGGCCGCGCGGGCGGCGCACGCGATGAGCCGGCCCTTTTCAGGCCCCCGGCGCCTGCGACGACGCACCAGGAAGTTTCAATCCCAGCTCGGCGACCTTCGGCAGATAACGCGCCCAGTCCACGGCGATGGGCGGCTTGATGCTCGGCTCGTCGATGTTGATGCCCAGCGACAGCGGCCGAACCCGCGGGTGATGCGCCTGGCTGTCGACCATCGGCAGGAGGTTCTCCTTGATGTCCGCGGCGCGCGCCGCCTTCTGCCGGTCCTGTTCCTCCCGGAAGCGGAGCGCGATCTGGTGGAGAGTGATAATCCTCCAGAAGTGGTACCATTCCTCGACCATGACGTGCTCGCGGCACCAGTCCCAGGACGCCATGCGCTCGAGGTCGTCGCGACGGATCAGCAGCACCCGGATGCAGCACTTGCGGACGACCTTCCGATCCTCGCAGGTCACGGCCAGCAGCCACTCGTCCCGTCGGAACGATGCCGAGGCCAGGCTCCCGGCCACGCTGTTGACGACGTCGTTGACGATCTCGAAGCCGGCTCTGCCCTCGGTGGCAAGGATCGGGTCGGTGAGACTGGCCTGCTCGGCCAGGCTGCGGGTCACCCGTCGCAGCGCCACGTTGTCCAGGAGCTGGTCGACCGTCCGGGGCGGCAGCACGCTCCGGAGCTGGAGCTGGTAGCGCTCGCCCCCGTCCGCACCGGCCGAGGACTCGCCGATCGGCGTCAGCAGGTTTGCCGAGAACACCACCTGGTCCGACCGTCCCTGGGTGATCTGGCGCCACTGGCGATACAGCACCAGCCAGCCGATGACCACCACGGCCACCGCCTGGAAGATGCCCTCCAGCAACTTCTCGCCGAGGAGTTCGAGAACCTCTCGCACATCGATCCCCTGAAACCAGGAGGAAATCGAGGCCCAGATGTCGTGAAACCCGGAATCCATCGTCGGATTTCTCCTTCGTGGGAGAGAAAAGACAGGCAGGCAGGGAATCCCCGCACGCCTCGTTGTCGAGCAAACCGCGTGCATCGCCTCGCGAGCCTCTGAGTGTACCCGCCTGTCGGCTCGGGTTGAACGGCCCTGTCGGCTCATCTCCGGCGAGGAGGGCCGGCCGCATCTCGAGCCGCCACGATCGCGCCAGCACGTCGACGGGACCTCACGCCGACGCCCATCCCATGCATCCTGCCCCGAATGACCCAACGCCCCGGGCCATCTCTGGCTTCCCTTGTCAGTTGCGCCATGCCGTCAAGGCAATGCTTACAAAGCGAGCGTGCACCGTGCCCGTTTTCCTGGCACATATCCGCATGCACTGACCCCACGTTTACAAGAAGAGACCGCGTTCTATCTCTAAGAAAGGAAAGGTTTTGGGGCGAGCGATCATCGAAGTGTGTCGGAGAAACGCAACATCCCGGCGAGATTCCGGCGTTCGGTATTCCAGTTGCTTAAGGGGGTATTATCGGACATCCATTTCTTCCATGACTCCTTTCCCGAAGGAGGCGACCATGAGTCCCAAGAAGCGTCGCAAGATCTACGGAGTCCGTCGTGAGTCGCGCAGGCCGCGTGGCTGGACGCGCTGGTTCCATGAAGGCTTGCTCGAGGCCGATCCGGCCGCGAGCGTGCGGCTCCGCACGGTCCTCTGGGGCCAGAAATGAGAGCAGATTCAAGGATCTTGATATTTCAGGTTAGCCGATACCAACATATCCCATTTTCGCAAATAGGGGCCGGCCCTGCTGGGCGGCGATCTTGATCGCGCCCTCAACCGGCCCGAGAAGCCCCCGTCTCCGCTCGGTGTTCACCGACCATTCTTCCCGCATTGTTGACCATTCGAATCCTCCCTGCCCCGACTCCCCGCTCCCTCTTGCATTCATCGAAGCACGCGTCATGATAGAGACTTGAAGGCCCCCCGGCTTCGGACGGCGTCTCGCGCGGATGTCCGGTCGCCCCTGGCCGCGGATCGTGACGTGACGTGACGTGATGTGACCGACTCGCCCGAGCTGATGGAAGGCCCCCGCAGTCGCGGCCCCGCGGAAAAAACTCAACGATCGCGTGAGTTTTCCGCCCCGGCGCATTCTTTGAGGATAGGGGGCTTCATGTCCCACGCCGGCGAGGAGCTGCCGCGCCCGCTGGAGCAGTACCGCGACTACCTCGGCATCCTGGCTCGACTGCATCTGGGCCCTTGGTTGCAGGGGCTGATGGACTCCTCCGACATCGTGCAGGAGACGCTCTTGAAGGCCCATGAGAACCTCAGCGGTTTTCGGGGCAAGACCGACGGCGAACTCCGGGCTTGGCTGCGGACGATCCTGGCGCAGCAACTGGCTCTGATCGCCCGCAAGCGCGGGCGGCAGCCAGTCCAGGCGCACTCGCTGGAGCTGGCCCTGGAGCAATCGTCGGCCCGGCTGGAGTCGTTGCTGGCCGCCGACGAGTCGAGCCCGAGCCAGCAGCAAATCCAATCCGAGCGGTTGATCGAGTTGGCCGCGGCTTTGGCGACTTTGCCCGAGGATCAGCGGACCGCCCTGGAGCTGAGATACCTGGATGGACTGCCCGTCGCCGACGTTGCCGCGCGGATGAACCGGAGCAGCGTGTCGGTCACAGGGCTGTTATACCGCGGCACCAAGGCGCTTCGGGGACAATTGGACCGCCCCCCGTAGGACGAGGCAACCCCCATCATGGCGAGCGATCACGACGACGCGGGGCCGGATCGAGAGCCACGGCTCTGGGTGGTCCTGGAGGCCTACCTCCGGGCGGTCGAGTCGGGTCGGCCGCCGGACCGCCCGGCGTGGCTGGCTCAGCACCCCGATCTGGCCGACGAGCTGGCCGGCTTCCTGGATGAGCAAGACCGGCTGATGCAGTGGACCAAGCCGCTGCGCCCCATCGCCGCGGAAGCCGCGCTCGACCAGACCGTGGCCCATGTCCCCGGCGATGGGACCGGGGACGGCGCGCCGGGATCCGAACCCACGGCGCCGCCGGGGAACGACGCGGTGGCGGCCACGCCCGGCGCGCGGCTCCGCAGCTTCGGCGACTATGAGCTGATCAAGCCGATCGCACTGGGCGGCATCGGCGCCGTCTTCAAGGCGCGGCAGCGGAGTTTGAATCGCCTGGTGGCGTTGAAGATGGTCCGGGGAGGCTTGCTGGCGACCGACGAGGACTTGCTGCGGTTCCGGCAGGAAGCCGAGGCGGTCGCGCAGCTCGACCACCCGCACATCGTGCCGATCTACGAGGTGGGCGAGTCCGAGGGATTCCGCTACTTCTCGATGAAGCTGGCCGACGGCGGCAGCCTGGCCCGGCGATTGCCCGAGTTCGCCGCCGACCCCCGCTTGTCCGCACGGCTCGTGGCCACGGTCGCCCGGGCCGTCCATCATGCCCACCAGCGGGGGATCCTCCATCGCGACCTCAAGCCGTCGAACATCCTGCTCGACGATCAGGGCCAGCCCCACGTGACCGACTTCGGCCTGGCCAAGCGGCTGGAGGGGGACTCCGAACTGACCCAGACCGGCGCGATCCTGGGGACCCCCAGCTACATGGCGCCGGAACAAGCCTCGGGCCGGAGAGGGGCGGTCACGATCGCGACCGACGTCTACGGACTCGGTGCCGTCCTCTACGCCCTTCTGACCGGCCGCCCTCCGTTCCAGGGCGATTCGGTCGCCGAGACGATCGAGGACGTGAGGCTGCGCGAGCCCGAGCCGCCCAGCGGCCTCAACCGCCGCGTGCACCGCGATCTCCAGACGATCTGCCTGAAGTGCCTGGAGAAGCAGCCGGCGCGGCGATACCGCACGGCGCAGGACCTGGCGGACGACCTGGACCGCTGGCTGCGCGGAGAGCCGATCGTGGCGCGGCGAGTGGGCCGGGCCGAACACGCCTGGCGCTGGTGCCGGCGCAATCCCCGGGCGACGGTCCTGCTCGCGGCGATGGCCTTGCTCGCCCTTGCCGCGTCCGCGGGATTCGTCGTCGCCCTCAATGCCCGCGACGCGGTCGCCCAGGTCAACCGCGACCTGCTACGGCGCCAGGCTCTCTACCAGCGCAAACAGTACCTCGGCGAAATCCGGCAAGCCGCTTACCTGATCGAATCCAACAAGCTCGCCGAGGCGGCCGACCTGCTCGTGCGGCATCGTCCCGCTCCCGGTGCCGAGGACCCGCGTGGCTTCGAATGGTTCTATCTCTGGCGGCTCTGCCACCCGGCCGGCCGAACCCTGCGAGGTCATGAGGGCGATGTTTATCACGCCGAGTTCTCCCCGGACGGCAAGCTCCTGGCGACCTCCGGCAGGGATCAGACCGTCCGGCTCTGGGACGTCGCCACCGGCGAGACCCGAATGGTCTTGACCGGCCACTCCCACGATGTGAACTGGGTCACGTTCTCTCCCGACGGCGGGACCCTGGCCACTGCCAGCGAGGACCTGTCCGTCAAACTCTGGGACGCGGCCATCGGCCAGGAGCAGAGGACCCTTCTCGGACACTCGACCGAGGTCGTGAGCGCGGTCTTCACCCCGGACGGCCGGCGCCTCGTCTCCGGCGATCGCGGAGGCCAGGTGATCGTCTGGGACCCCATGACGGGGCGCGAGGTCGATGCGTTCCGCGTGCTCGGGGAGCTCATCGAATCCATGGCGATCTCTCCGGACGGCACCACCCTGGCCGTCGGCGGACAAGGGGTTGAACTCTGGAACCTCGCCACCGGCCGGAAGAAGCTTGTCGTCGAGGAAGACTCGTCCCAGGTCCTGTCCGTCGCGTTCGACCAACGGTTCCTGGTCACCACGAACGGAGAAAAAATCCACGCCTGGGACGTCCCGAGTGGAGAGCGCCAGGCCGAGTTCTCGGACGATCCAGCGCCCGGGACCGCCACAGTGTACTCCATCGCTTCGATTCCGACTCTCGCCGGTGGCTGGCTGGCATGGGCGGACGAGCGGGGCCGGGTGGACTTCTGGGACTGGGATTATGGAGATCGGGGGAAGATCTACACGGGCCAGGACCGAATCTGGTGCGCCAGCTTCGCACCCGGGGGCCGGACCCTGGCCACCGCCAGTCGGGACGGAACCGTCAAGCTCTGGGACGTCATGCGCGATACCGACCGGCTTATCATCCCGGTCGGCCACGAGGGGATCCGCTCGTTCGCCTTCTCCTCGGACGGCCGGACCTTGTCTGCCGCAGATGCCCAAGGAACGGTCGGGATCTGGGAGACCGATGGCGGCAAGCAAATCTCCTCGCGGACGTTCCCTCTCTCTGGCATAATCGGGGGCGTCGAGCTCTCGCGGGACGCGACGGCCCTGGCCATTGTCGGTGAAGACAAATCCTGCCAGGTCTGGGACATCAAGACCGGACGCCGAATTCTGTCCCTCGAAAACGCCGTGGGTCACGTCCGGCTCTCTCCCGATGGGAAAAGCCTTTGCACGGCCTGGGGGAGCCGCTGGGACCAATTACGACTCCGAATCCGGGATACTCAAGGGGATCGGGAGTTCCTCGTCGGTGATCCGGGCCAGATCGGCGACTGGGCCTTTTCGCCGGATCGAAGCCAGCTTGCCATGACGTATGCCTCCCGGGGCTCACCAGTCTTTGCGGATCCGATCTCCAGACACACCCGGAATACCAGCGGGGAAGGACATCTCGGTGGGATCACGGCCCTGGAGTTCGCCGCGGATGGCCGGGCACTCGCCACGGGTGGCGGAGATCATACGATCAAGCTATGGGACGTCGATGCCGGGAAGGAACGGGTCACTCTGCGCGGAATCAACGGCGAAGCCCACGCCATGGCCTTCTCCCGGAACGGGAAGACCCTGGCCTTTCGCGATACGGGGACGATCCGGCTCTGGGATATCCCGGCGGAGGAACACAGCCTCAGCCTGGAGCTCATCCATTCCCCGAGGGGGGACCTGCGATTCTCGCCGGACGGCTCGGCCCTGGCGACCTTCGGGCTCGGCCGTGCCGACCGCTGGGTGATCTACATCTGGCCCGCCCCCCGCGTGGACTGAAGCGGGCGGCTCGCCATGCGATCACCGGCATCGGCGCAGGTCGCCCACCTCTTCGATCCTCAGTAACCTTCGAACCCCGAAATTCGAACAAATCGCTAGCCACCGCGTGAGGTTTTCCCGCCGCGCGCATTCTCTTATCTTAGCGGCATCGTCCTCTCATGAGAGCGGCCCCTTCGGGAAACCTCCGCGAGACGGATCAAGGCCGCGTCAGGAAGGGTCCAGCGCCGACGAGGGGTTGGAATCGGGATGACCATCCGGAATCAGAGAGGTTCTTCAGGCGGAGGCATCGCTCGACCCGAGATCGATCGACGCGTGAGCTGACGCACGTGCATGGCTCGCGAGGAGACAGCGACCCCGCGAACACGGTCGCCATGCGCGCATCCGGGGGTCGCCGGACGGAGCCGGCTCCTACGAAAGATAGGACAACGCGGTCCGTTCCGTAGGAGGGGGCTCCGCCTCCCGACCCTCCTGGGTTGCGGTTCCCCCGCGTCAGCGAACGCTGAGGTCCCGGTGCCGGCTTGCACCACTTTGAGTTACGGAACCAGAGCTTTCATGAGGAGACAACAATGAGAAGATTCACGGTCGCCGTGGCGACGTGCGTTGGACTGCTGACCGCTCCTTGCATCGGTACGGCAGCGCCGATCACCTACGCCATCCAGAATTATCCCGCGGATCAGAATGGAGCGACTCTCTCGGGGACTATCACGACCGATGGGACTATCGGCGAGTTGATGGACAGTAACGTCCTGTCATGGAGCTGGACGATTACTCCCACAGGGGGGACGCCATTCACGCTCAGCTCTGTCGACGTCGGAAGCGGTTTCGGCATAACCGGGACCGGAGTCTCTGCTTCAACCAGCGAAATCACCATCGCGAGTCCTATTTCGCAGGGATTCCTCAACGATATGGTCTTCACGGGTATCGACGCCGCCGGCCTGTTCTACGATCGATTTGTCGGGGCTGGGACTTACTACGGAAGCGTCCCTAACACGATCCCAGTCTGGAATACGGGCAACCCTGCTATGGGCGGTACCGACCCCTGGGTGATCGCCGTCGCCTCGGTTCCGGAACCCTCCACGCTCACCCTTGCGGGGCTGGGAGTCGTCAGCGTCCTCGCGTTCGGTCTGGCACGGAGACGAAGGGCCGGAAGTAACGTGGTATAGGATCGGGCCGCAAGAGGCGGTGGTGCCTGATCCACGGACGAGACCGCGAAGGCGGCTTCGTGGAGGAGGCGCCGGCTCCGCCCCCAGCGGAGCCCCCGGAAGGGCGAGAGCAACACGGGAAGGTGGAACGGCCGCCAGACGGACAGGAACAGAGAGGGAGGACATCACGCGACGATCGATGTCGCGAACGCGGGACTCGGCGGAGAGTCCCGGCCCTGCGAAGTTGAGCCGGCATCGCGATCCGAGGGACATCGATCGCCCGCGAGTCGACGCTGAGATTGTCTAATGTGGCACAGGACCCGACGGGTCCCGGCCCTGGGACTGCGCGCCGGGACCGGTGGTAGTTTCTCGACGCCGGTCGCGCCATCCGGATTCTCTTCAAATATCATTGTGTCTCGGATCGAAGGAGCTGCACCTGTGTCATCGCGCCTCTCCCCCATGCGTCACACTTGGACCAGTCGAGCTCGAGAACAGGCCCGCGCCCGGCGGCGATCTCCATTCTGGGTGCTGGAGGGGCTCGAGCACCGGGTGCTCTTGACGCCTACAACCTACATGGTGACCAGCACCAGCAACGACCCCACGGTCTTGGGATCGCTGCCGTGGGCGATTAACCAGGCCAACAATCAAGGGAGCCCGGGCTACGCCCCCGCCAATTCGGACGGCAGCCAGATCGCGTTCGACCTGTCCGTCTTCGACACTCCACAGACGATCGCGCTGACCAGCACGCTGGAGCTGTCCGAAACCGACGGACCCGAGGTGATCGAGGGCCCCGGCGCCAACGTCATGACGATCAGTGGCAACGGCGCCGTCGGGGTGTTCCAGGTCGCGAGCGGCGTGATGGCGACTCTTTCGGAGCTGACCATCACCGACGGCCGGGCCACCCAGGGCGGCGGCATCGAGAACGCGGGCACGCTCACGGTCGCTCGCTCCGGCTTCGACAATAACGAGGCCAGCGACGGCGGCGGCATCTTCAATGCGGGCACACTCGCGGTTTCGGTCTCCACCTTCTCCAACAACATGACCAACCGGGGCGGCGGCATCGACAACACCGGCATCCTGACCGTAGCCAGCTCCACCTTCACCGCCAACTCCTCGGATTATGGCGGCGGCCTCGGCAACGAGTCGGGCACGGCGACGATCGATCGTTCCACGTTCCTCGACAACTCGGCCTACGGCGGTGGCGGTCTCAATAACAGTTATGGCGCCACGATCACGATCACGAATTCGACCATCGCCGGCAACTCGGCCTATAATGGGGGCGGCATCGCCGACACAGGTACGCTGACGGCCATCAACGATACCGTGGCGTACAACCAGATCGTCGGCAATTCCGGCAGCGGTGGGGGCCTGGATGCCTACGACGGCACGGATACCCTGTATGACACGATCGTGGCCTTGAACACCGACGGCCCGGCCGGCGGCCCCGCCGATGACATCGCCCTCTACACCTATGAGGGAACGATCGGCGGGACGATCTCGCCATCCAGCGCGTACAACCTGATCGGAACCGGGGGCTCGGGCGGACTGACCAACGGCCAGGACGGCAACCAGGTCGGCATCTCCGATCCGGGGCTCGGTCCCTTGGCGGACAACGGCGGCCCGACCCAGACCATCGCACTGCTGGCCGGCAGTCCCGCCATCGACGCCGTCCGCGCGTCGATCCCGGGCGTCACCGTCCCGGCCACCGACCAGCGCGGTGCCCTCCGCGGCCCGGCCGGTCTCGACGCCGGGACCACGGTCGACATCGGCGCCTACGAGGCCAGCTCCTCGTACCTCGTCACCTCGACGGCCGACTCCACCGATGCCGGCACGCTGCGGACGGCGATCGGGTGGGCCAACGTCAGCGCCAACGCCAACCCGGCGAACCTCTCCGATCCCGCTCCCAACACCATCGATTTCGGCATCCCCACCACGGACCCCGGCTACGATGCCACGACCGCCTCCTGGACGATCGCTCCCCTCTCGGCGCTGCCGCCCCTGGCGGCATCGATCACCATCGATGGCACCAGCCAGCCCGGTTACACACCGGGGAGCCATCCGGTCATCGTCCTGAGCGGGGCCAACGCGGCGGACACGCCGATTGACGGCCTGGACCTGACCGGCAGCGGCAGCACCGTGAAGGGACTCGTCATCAACGGCTTCCTTGGAGATGGTCTGAACATCGAATCCAACCAGAATACGATCCAGGGAAACTTCATCGGCACCGATGTCACCGGCACTCAGCCGGGCTACAACTTCACCGGGATCGCCATCACCGGCACGTCGAATCTGGTCGGGACCTCCGGGCAGGATGGCGCCAACGATCCCTCCGAGCGCAATGTGATCGCCGGAAACGCCTATGGAATCGTGATCGACGGGTCCGGCGGGGCGGCGTCGGGAAATGTGGTCACAGGCAACTGGATCGGGCTGAACGTCGATTCCCAGGGAAACTCCCTGGCAGGTCTCGGCAACAGCGAGGATGGGATCGTGATCGAATCCGGCGCCACGGGGAATTGGATCGGGACCAACCCCGTCTTCGGTCCGGCGAACACCGATCAGCGGAACGTGATCTCAGGCAGTGGCTTGACCAGCGCGGATTACGGCGTCCTCATCGAGGGCACCGGTACGTCCGGCAACGTGGTGGCCGGTGATGACATCGGCACGACCGCGGATGGAACGGCCGCGCTGGGGAACGGGACAGGCGTGGGAATCGACAGAGCCAGCGACAACTGGATCGGGGTCAACGCGGCTGCCGGGCCGGGGACCGAGAACGCGGTCCAGGCCGACGTCATTTCGGGGAACGTTTGGGCCATCACCATCGACGGTGTCGGTGCCAGCGGCAACGTCCTCGCCGGGGACTTCATCGGCACGGATCCCTCGGGTTCCTCCGCGGTCCCCAACACGCTCGGCCTGGAGATTGCAGAGGGTGCTTCGGCGAACGTGATCGGGACCTCGGGGCAGGATGGGCCGGCCGTTGACGCGCTCGAACGCAATGTGATCGCCGGGAACCTGGAGTTTGGCGTCTCCCTTGACGGGACCACGGGAAACGTCGTGGCCGGCAATGACGTGGGGACGACCGCGGCCGGCAATGCCCCGCTCGGCAATGGAGGAGACGGGATCGAGATCGTGGCGGGCGCCTCGGGCAACTGGATCGGCGTCAACCCCGTCTACGGATCCAGGGACGCCGACCAGCGCAATCTCATCGCCGGCAATGTTGGAGCGGCCGTGGAGATGACCGGTGCCGGCACGATCGGAAATGTCGTCGCCGGGAACCTGATCGGGACGGATTCCACAGGTTCCGTCCCGATCCCCGATGCCTACGGCGTGATGATCGACCAGGGCGCCTCCTCCAACCTGGTCGGGACCTCGGGGCAGGATGGGCCGGCTGTCGACGCCCTCGAACGCAACGTGATCGCCGCGAGCCTGTTCACCTGCCCGGGATGCCTGGAGTCCGGCGTGCTCATCGAGAATGCTGGCAGCGACGACAACGTGGTTGCCGGCAACTGGATCGGGTTCAACGTCGATTCGAGCGGCGCGATCATCACCGGCCTAGGGAATGGGGATGACGGTGTGGAAATCCTCGCCGGTGCGTCGAACAACTGGATCGGCGTCAATCCGGTCCATGGCGCCGAGACCGCCGACCAGCGCAACGTGATCTCGGGCAACCGCTATAACGGCGTCGCGATCGGCGACTTCGGCGGGGTCTCGAGCGGAAACGTGGTGGCGGGGAATGAGATCGGCACCGACCCCAGCGGTATGACTTCGGTCCTCAACGGACAGTTTGGCATCTACCTCGCGGGCTCCGACAACCTCATCGGGACTTCGGGGCAAGATGGTGCCGACGATGCCCTGGAGGGGAATGTCATCTCCGGCAACTCTGGCGCGGCCATCTACTTCACCAACGCGGGGACCTCGACAACACCGGCCACGGGAAACGTCATTGCCGGCGACTGGATCGGGACGACGGCCGACGGCACCGCCGCCCTGCCCAACGGATCCGGCATCGACCTGTACAATTCGCCTGGCAACTGGATCGGCGTCAACCCGGTGTATGGTCAGGAGGACTCCGATCAGCGCGATGTCATCTCGGGCAACACCGGCAACGGCGTCCAGATCAGCGGCTCCGGCGCGACCGGCAACGTGATCGCCGGGGACCTCATCGGCACCGATGCGACGGGCGAGACCCTGCTCCGCAACGCGGGGGACGGCATTCACATCAACGGCGGACCCAGCGACAACTGGATCGGGGTCAACGCGGTCGACGGGCCCGAGAGCGTTGACCAGGGCAACGTGATCTCGGGGAATGCGTTCTCGGGAGTCTACGTCGATCCCAGCTCGACCGGCAACGTCATTGCCGGGGATCGGATCGGCACCGATTCCGCCGGCGAAACCGCGATTCCCAACAACTGGGGCGTCTATATCCAGGGTCCCTCGAACCTGGTCGGTACCACTGGACAGGACGGGGCCGACGATGCCCTTGAGCGGAACATCATCTCGGGGAACAAGAGCATCGGGATCGACATCAACGGCACCGCCGCGATGGGAAATGTCATCGCCGGCAACGACATCGGCACGGATATGACGGGCGAAGCGGCGCTCAACAACGGCTCCGACGACGTGAATATCAATGGCGGCGCCTCGGACAACTGGATCGGTGTCAATGCGATCGATGGGCCCGAGACCGCCGACCAGGGCAACGTGATCTCGGGGACTTTCATCGGGGTTGCACTCTACTACCCGGGTACCAGCGGCAACGTGGTGGCCGGGAACCGGATCGGGACCGACCCAGCAGGCGCGGCCGCGGTCCCCAATAACTATGGTGTGGTCATCGCTCTGGGTGCCTCATCCAACCGCGTCGGGACCTCCGGCCAGGATGGAGCTGCCGACGCGCTCGAACGCAACCAGATCTCCGGATACACCGTGGCTGGCTTGTTGATCTACGGGCAGGGATACGCGACCACGGGGAACGTGGTCGCCGGGAACCTGATCGGCACGACCGTGAGCGGCGATGCTCCGCTGGGCAGCGGGAATGTCGGGGTCGATCTCATCCTGGGTGCTTCGGGGAATTGGATCGGCGTCAACCCGGTCGATGGCCCCGAGAACGCCGACCAGCGCAACGTCATCTCGGGCAACGCGGGCGACGGCGTCGAGATCAGCGGTTCTGGCACGACCGGCAACCTGGTCGTCGGCAATTTCATCGGTACGAGTGCCGCGGGCACCGCGGTCATCGCCAACGGCGGCGATGGCGTGGCGATCGACAGCGGCGCGGCGGCCAACACGATCGGCGGCTCGATCGCCGCGGCCCGCAACGTCATCTCCGGCAACGCCTACGCCGGGGTCGGTCTCTCCGCCGCCAACGACAATGTCATCGAAGGCAACTTCATCGGCACCGACACGACCGGGACCGTCGGGCTCGGCAACAATACGGGATCGGGGCTCTATAGCCCCCAGTACGGCGGCATCGCGATCGTCAACGGGTCGTCCGGCAACACGATCGGCGGCCTCACCGCGAGTCCCGGCACCGGCGCGGGCAACCTGATCTCGGGCAACGACAACGCGGGCGTCCAGATCTACGGCTCCTACCAGGCTGACCCGATGAACAACCTCATCGCCGGCAACCTGGTCGGCACCGACATCACTGGCACGCTCGCCCTCGGCAACTGCTGCGAGGGAGTCGGGGTCGAAAACGCTTCCAACAATATCGTGGGCACGCCGGGCGGGCGCAACGTGATCTCCGGCAGCAACATCAACGTCGAGATCAACGGCAGCGGCGCCACGGGCAACCTGGTCCAGAACAACTTCATCGGGACCGATATCACAGGCACATCAGCGATCGGCGGCACCGGCGATGGCCTGCTTCTCCTGGCCGGCGCCTCGAACAACACGATCGGCGGCACCACCGCGGGCGACCGCAACGTGATCTCGGGGAGTAGCGCGTATGGCTTGGGGATCGGCAGCAGCCTCTCGTCCGGCAACCTGGTCGAGGGGAACTTCATCGGTTCCGACGTCACGGGGACCGTCGCGGTGGCCAATAAGACCGGGATCGGGATCAGCTCGTCGCCCGGCAACACGATCGGCGGCACCGCAGCCGGCGCCGGCAACCTGGTCGCGGGCAGTCTGGGCAACGGCGTCTACATCTTCGGGTCCGGAGCGACGGGAGACCTCGTCGCGGGCAACCTCATCGGCGTCAACTTCGATTCCGGTGGCAATCCGATTCCTGGGCTCGGCAATGGGGGCGCCGGGGTCGTCGTCAGCAGCGGGGCCAGCGGCAATACCATCGGGTGGACCACCACCGGTGCCGGCAACGTCATCGCCGACAACGCCGGCAATGGCGTCACCGTCGGCGTGAGTGCGACGGATACCAGCACGGACAACGCGATTCTGAGCAACGCGATCTACGGCAACACGGGCCTGGGCATCGATCTGGGCAACGATGGTGTGACACTCAACGACTCGGACGGCCATTCGGGCCCGAATCTGTTCCAGGACTTCCCCGTCCTGTCCTCCGCGATCACGTCGAACGGGACCACGACGATCGCCGGATCGCTTTCCGGCACGCCGGGGGTGACTGACCGCGTCGAGTTCTTCAGCAATCCCGCCGCGAGTCCGTCCGATTATGGTCAGGGGCAGACCTTCCTCGGGTTTGTCGACGTGCCGATTAATCCGGGGGGTACCGGCTCCTTCTCCACAACGTTCTCGGGGCCCGTGGCCGTCGGACAATCGATCACCGCGACTGCCACCGACCCAGCCGGCGATACCTCCGAGTTCTCCGCCGACCTGATCCTCCAGGGTGCGACCACGACAGTCCTTTCGTCGTCGGCCAACCCTTCGGTCTTCGGTCAGCCGGTCACGCTCACGGCCACGGTGAGCCCGACGACGATCGGTCAATCCACCCCCACCGGCACCGTCACATTCCTGGACGGCACGACGCCACTCGGGACGGGCACGCTGGACGATACCGGCACGGCCAGCTTCACCTCGTCGACCCTGGCGGTCGGGAGCCACTCGATCACGGCCGTCTACGGCGGCGATCCGAACTTCATCGGCAGCACCTCCACAGCCATCGTCCAGAGCGTCACCCAGGACGGCTCGACGGCGGTCATGACGTCGTCGGCCAACCCCTCGATCTTGAACCAGTCGATCAGCTTCACCGTCACGGTCAGCGCCGCGGCGCCCGGATCGGGGACCCCGACCGGGACCGTACAGTTCAGCATCGACGGCACGAAGTTCGGCTCGGCGGTCACCCTGGTGGACGGCACCGCCACCAGCGGGTCGATCAGCACGCTGAAACTGGGCAATCACACCATCACGGCCAGCTACAGCGGCGATGGCAGCTTCACCGCGAGCACGGCCCCGAGTCTCACCCAGGTCGTCAACAAGGACAACACCACGACGAATCTCGCCGTGGCGGTCAACCCCTCGGTCTATGG
The DNA here is from genome assembly GCA_052148775.1 of Isosphaeraceae bacterium. Classification (GTDB taxonomy): domain Bacteria; phylum Planctomycetota; class Planctomycetia; order Isosphaerales; family Isosphaeraceae; genus CAVZRC01. The sequence goes on from JBKQHM010000804.1 coordinate 63,870, forward strand.
CCAATCGATCAGCTTCACGGCCAGCGTGTCGGCCGTCGCGCCGAGCATCGGCACTCCCACCGGCTCGGTCAGCTTCAACGACGGCTCGACGACGCTGGGCACGGTCACCCTGACCGCGGGGACGGCGACCTTCACAACCGCGAAGCTACCGACTGGCCAGGACCCCATCACGGCGGTCTACAACGGTAATTCGACCTTCGCCACCAGCGCCTCGGCGGTTCTGAACCAGACGGTCAACCAGGATAGCACGAGCGCCGTCGCCACCAGCTCGGCCAACCCGTCGGTGTTCGGCCAGGCAGTGACCGTCACGGCCACCGTCAGTGCGGCGGGTCCGGGGAGCGGCACCCCTACCGGCACGGTCACATTCCTGGACGGCTCGACCACGCTCGGCACCGCCACGCTGAACGGGTCCGGCCATGCTACGTTCACGACCAAGGATTTCGCCGTCGGGACGCATGCGATCACGGCGGTCTACGGCGGCGACGGCAACTTCACGGCGAGCACATCGGCGATCTTGAACCAGGCCCTCAACCAGGACGGAACGAATACCGTCATCAAATCGTCGGTGAACCCGTCGGTGTACGGCCAGTCGGTGACGTTCACTGCCACGGTGAGCGCACTCTCCCCGGGCAGCGGTACCCCCACCGGCACCGTCACCTTCATGGATGGCTCCAACACGCTGGGCACGGCGACGCTCGGCAATGGGAAGGCCACCTTCAAGACCACTGCACTCGCCGTCGGCTCGCATCAGGTCACCGCGGTGTATGGGGACGATGGCAACTTCACGGCCAGCACGTCGACGGCCCTGATCCAGACCGTCCAACAGGATCCTACGACCACGTCGGTTGCGTCTTCGAAAAACCCGTCGGTCTATGGTCAGGCGGTGACCTTCACGGCCACGGTCAAGGCCGCGGCGCAGGGGAGTGGGACTCCCACCGGCACGGTCACCTTCCTGGACGGCTCGTCCACGCTGGGCAGTGGGACGCTGGTCGGCGGAGTGGCCAGTTTTTCCACCACGAGCCTGTCGGTTGGGTCTAACGCCACCACCGCGGTGTATGGGGGCGACGGCAATTTCTCCTCGAGCACGTCGACGGCGATTAATCAGGCGGTCAATCAGGCCGGCAGCTCGACGACCTTGGTCTCTTCGAACAACCCCTCGGTCACCGGGCAATCCGTCACCTTCACCGCCACCGTGAGTGCCGTGGCGCCGGGGAGCGGAACGCCGACGGGCACCGTCACGTTCTCCGACGGCTCGACCGCCTTGGCGACCGGTACGCTCAGCAGCGGGACCGCCAGCTTCACAACCTCGAGTCTGGTGGTGGGCACCCACTCGATCAAAGTCGTCTACGGAGGCGACGCGAATTTCAAGACCAGCACCTCGGCGACCCTGAAACAGGTCGTCCAGTCATCGATCGACGGGTCGGCGACCCGTTCACCGGCGAACCTGGTCCCTCAAGCGCTCGGTGTCCTCCCCGACGATGCGGCGTCGACCGGCACGCTGACCCATGACCTCGCCCTGGATCAGGTCTCGGCCCAGGGTCGAAAGTTGCACCGAGGCGCCGGCGGCTGGTTCGAGCCGGAATCGTGATCTCCTCGCCAGCGCGTCGGGTGGATGTTCGCGTCCAGCCAGACCGTCGCCCTCCGGCGCGAGACGACCTTCCCATCGATCTCGATGTCCCGGAAGAGCACCAGCGGACCGGGGTCGCATCTCCATGGCGACCTTCCCTTCGAGAGCGGTTCGCAAACAATTTGCATACAGATCGCAATAAATTAAAATATTAACATATTTTATTTATCATACTGGTGATGATGAAGCGACGGTTCGGTTGACACACCTGTGACTCCACCTGTTCTCAGGCGTACGGCTCCTGAGCGCTTTCCGCTCGTGTCGTGCCCGCGCCACCCCGGTGCCGTCGCGTGCGCAACTCTTTCGTGGAGCGCTCGAGCCTCGCCTTCGCCGCGACGGTGCAGGACGCGCACGGCCTGGAATTCCGCCGCCATACTCGAGCTCGCTGTAGGATCCGGCTCCGTCCCGAGGTCCCCACTCGGAGTACGGAGCCTCCTACGCCAGGATCTCCCGCGCGACTCGTCCGCTCACGTCGGTGAGGCGGAAATCGCGGCCGCTGTAGCGATACGTCAGCCGCTCGTGGTCCAGGCCCATGAGGTGCAAGATCGTGGCGTGCAGGTCGTGGACGTGCATCCGGTTTTCGACGGCTTGCATGCCCAGTTCGTCCGTCGCGCCGTGAACGTAGCCGCCCTTGACGCCGCCGCCGGCCAACCACATCGAGAAGCCCAGGCTGTGGTGGTCGCGGCCCTTGGCCCCCTCGGAATACGGCGTGCGGCCGAACTCGCCGCCCCAGATGATCAGCGTGTCCTCGAGCAGTCCTCGGGCCTTCAGGTCCTTCAGGAGCGCGGCGATCGGGCGGTCGCTCTTCTGGGCATGGTCGCGGTGCTTGTTGATGTCCGTGTGATCGTCCCACGGCTGGTCGCTGCCGTAGTAGACCTGGACGACCCGCACGCCCCGCTCGACCAGGCGGCGGGCGATCAGGCAGGCGTTAGCGAACTCGCCGGTGCCGTACAGGTCGCGCGTCGGCGATGACTCGCGGGACAGGTCGAACGCCTCCCGCGCCTCGAATTGCATGCGGAAGGCCATCTCCAGCGATGCGATGCGAGACTCGAGCGCCTCGTCGTTCCCGCGCGCGCCGAGGTGTTCGTGGTTGAGCGCCTGGAGCAGGTCGATCTGGGCACGCTGGGCCGGACGCGACAGGTGCCGGTTGGATACGTCGCGGATGATCCGGTCCGGGTCGATCGAGTTGTTGCGGATGTGCGTCCCCTGGTAGATCCCAGGCAGGAAGCTGTTGCTCCACAACTGCGGGCCGACGACCGGCTTGCCCGGGCAGAGCACCACGAAACCGGGCAGGTTCTGGTTCTCCGTCCCCAGGCCGAAGGTCAGCCACGACCCGAGACTCGGCCGGATCGGCTGCATGTTGCCCGAGTTCATCATTAGGAGCGACGGCTCGTGATTCGGGTTGTCGGTATACATCGATCGGAGCACGCAGATCTCGTCGATACAGGCGGCGACGTGCGGGAACAGCTCCGAGACCGCGATCCCGCTCTGGCCGTGAGGCCGGGCGGAGAACGGCGAGGGCATCATCTTGCCCTGCTTGCGGCGCCCGGTCATCACCGAGGCCGGAGGAGCCTGGCCGGCGTATTTCTCGAGCGCCCGCTTGGGGTCGAAGGTGTCGACGTGCGACGGGCCGCCGTTCATGAACAGGAAGATCACCCGCTTGGCCCGCGCGGGGAAATGCGGCGCCCGGGCCGCCAGCGGATTGCTCGGGACCGCCGCCAACGAGGGTGACGGCGACCCGGCCCGGGCCACGCCGGCCCCGGAAAGCAGTCCGGCCTCGGCCAGCACGCTCCCCAATCCCAATGCGCCGAAGCCGCCGCCCATACGACAGAATAGCGCCCGCCGGGTCATCGAGGAACTCGGGCCGAATACCGACGCCGGATTCGCCGCCGGCACCGCCAGCTCATCTCTGTTTCGCATGGCCGTCGAACTCCCGGGCAAGGGCCGGAAAAGAAACACGAATCACCCACATAACACAGATAGAAATTCTCAATCGCTTTGCTGATTCGCGTGATCGTTGGTTGGGACTCTTCCCCAAGGATCAGTCTACGAACAGGAACTCATTGGCCGCCAGCAGGGCCTGGGTGTAGCGTTCCCAGCGGTTCAGGTCGTTCGGATTCTTCGCGTGCGGGTCGTCCGTCGGGGAGGGCTCGGGCGATCGTAGGTAGGCCAGGCCGAGTGCGATCTCGCGATCGGTCGCGGCGCGGCCGTAGAGCATGAGGTAGGCGCGGCGGATGGCTTCGGCGTCGTCGCGGCCGGCGGCGGGGACCACACCCAGCCGGGCGGCCACGGCGCGGGCGGCGCCGACCATGAACTCGCTGTTGAGCACAAAGAGCTGCTGGAGCGGGACGGTCGTCTCGACGCGACGGCCGCTGGTGATGTTGGGGTCGGGGAAGTCGAAGAGACGGAGCATCCAGGCCAGGTCGTGCCGGCTGATCGCCGCATAAGCGGTGCGACGGCGATTGCCCGGCGCGTCGAGGCTGATCGATGGCCCGCCGATCGCCGGATCGAGCCGGCCGGCGACGACGAGCATGGCATCGCGCCAGGCCTCGACATCCAGGCGGCGGCGGTTTATCCGCCAGAGCAGGGTATTCCCCGGGTCCTTGGTGAACCGCTGGGAATCGAACCGGCTGCTTTGCTGGTAGGTTGACGACAGCAGGATTTCCCGATGCAGCGACTTGAGCGACCAGCCAGACTGGATGAACCGGCGGGCCAGCCAATCGAGTAGCTCGGGGTGGCTCGGCCGCTCGCCGAGCGCACCGAAATTGCTGTCCGTGCCGACCAGGCCCCGGCCGAAATGGTGCTGCCAGACCCGGTTAACCATCACGCGCGCCGTCAGCGGGTTGTCGGCGTCGGCGATGGCTCGCGCCAGCTCTAGCCGGCCGCTCCCCTGCCGGAATGCCGACCGATTGCCGCCGAGCGCGGCCAGGAACCGGCGCGGGACCTTGGCGCCTGGGGTGGCCGCATTACCCCGCACCAGCACGGGCATGTCGGTGGCCTTGGAGGCGTCGACCAGGCTGTGGATCACTGGATACTTGGGCGGTGCCTTCTTCTTCGCGTCCTCGAGCGAGGCACGCATGGCCTTGACCTTGGCCTTGGGCTCGGCCGGCAGCATGCGTTCGAACGCCTTGAGCTCATTGGTAGCGATCTTCTTGTTCAGGCGCGCGGCCTCAGCCTTCACAAACGCCGTGATCTCCTTCTCCCGGGCCCCGAGCTCGGCCTGGGCCTTGTTATAGGCCTCGACCTGCTCTTTGGGCACCGCGGGCACTTCGATGTAGTCCGTGCTGGCGAAGACCCCCTCAAGCGCGTAGTAATCGGTGGTGGGGATCGGGTCGTACTTGTGATCGTGACAACGGGCGCAGGCGACGGTCAGGCCCAGGAAACCGCGAGTCACCGTATCGATGCGGTCGGCGTACTGGTCGAGCTTCTTGGCGTCCCCGTAATAAACCGGCCCGCAGGCGAAGAACCCCAACGCCGCCAATCGGTCGAGCCGATCGGATTCGGGGCCGTCGAGCTGGTCGCCGGCGATCTGCTCGAGGATGAACCGGTCATAGGGCATGTCGCGGTTGAAGGATCGGGTCAGCCAGTCGCGATATCGGTAGCCGTAGGGATAGAGCCTCGGCTGGAACGAATGCGCCTGGTCCTCGCCGTATCGGGCGATATCCAGCCAGTAACGGCCCCAGCGCTCGCCGTAGTGGGGCGAGGCCAGCAGTCGGTCGACGACCCGGGCGAAGGCGTCGGGCGCGTCGTCGCGGACGAAGGATGCGATCTCCTCCGGAGACGGAGGCAGCCCGATCAGGTCGAAAGCGACGCGGCGGATCAGTGCGGCCTTCTCGGCCGGCGGCGACGGTGCGAGGCCATTCGCCTCGAGCCGGGCGAGGACGAACCGGTCGAGCGGCGACGCGGGCCAGGCCGTGTCGTGGACCTCAGGCGGCGCGGGATTCCCGACCGGCTGGAACGACCACAACGACCGGGCTCGCTCGACCACGGCCGTGGACGGGGTCAGGAGACCCGCGCCCAGCGCGGCACTCTCTGCGGGTGCTGCGGACGGAGGCGTCGTGCCGGCCGCGGGGCGCGGCGCGGGCCATTGGGCCCCCCGCTTGACCCAATCCGTCAGCGCGGCGATCTCCTCGCCCTTGAGCTTTCCCTTGGGGGGCATCTGCACGCCCCCCTCGTAACGGATGGCCTCGATCAGCGCGCTCTCGTCGGGCTTGCCGGGCACGACAACCGGTCCGCTCTCGCCCCCCTTGAGCATGGAGTCGCGCGCGTCGAGCCGCAGGCCCCCCTTGGCCTTCTCCGCCCCATGGCACTCCTGGCAGCGGGCGGCCAGCACCGGCCGGACCTTGGCCTCGAAGAACTCCTCGGCCGCCGTGTCGACCTTGACCCCGACAGACAGCGGATCGCCGGCTGCCGCGACCGCCGGAAAAACCGTTGCGATTGCCAGCGCCAGACCGGGCAGGATTCCAGCCGCAAAAATCGAGCGCAAGGATGAGCGCATAATATCCTTCTCCGCGCCGCAAAAGTTTCACCGATATTTAACATCGACCATCCGGCGACGATTGTCAAGGGTTTACGGCGCGGAGGCCGGGTGCAATCGACGGGCCCGGACGCCGGAGTTGATGCCGCCCTCACGTCGCTTTGCCAGAAAATGCCGGGGCACGGTTTCAATGTATGGGTGGCGCTCTTTCCGAAAAAGAGATCATGGACAGGCCAGGCCCCGGGATCGACGAGGTGTCCTCGATGCAGAAGAAACCCTTCGATGCGACGACGCGTGGGCTGATCGAGATGGGTCCGTCCGATTGGGCGGAATATCTCGGCTCGCGGTCGCCCGATCCCGGGCGCGTCCGCGTCATCGAGTCGAACCTCTCGACGGTCACCGCCGAGGCCGACAAGGTCCTCTGGATCGACGACCCGGAGCCCTGGATCGAGCACGTTGAGCTCCAGGCGGGCCGGGACGCCCGGCTCGTGGATCGGGGGCACCTGTATAGCACGCTCCTGGAGTATCAATTCCGGGTGCCGATCCGAAGTACGCTGGTCTTGCTCCGGCCGGCGGCGGATGGTCCGGAGT
>JBKQHM010000805.1:0-17490 GCA_052148775.1 Isosphaeraceae bacterium
CGCTCACCCCGCCTCCGATGGCAGGACTCGGGGCCGCCACGGTGTCGTGGCCGCAGGCCCATTGCGGGAGCCGGGTGAAGTCCGGCAGTTGCGGCAGCTCGCGACGCCCTCCCAACTGGTACAGGTCATCGGTCTGCAAGAAGTCCGCCACGCCCACCACCGACGTCCACAGCGATTGGAGGATGCCGAGGTACGTCGTGACGTTCGTCGACAAGTTCTGCTGGGCGAACACCAGATCCCCGAACGCCGAGCTCGGGTCGATCTGGCGTCGCGCGAAGACACCCCGGTAATAGCGGACGAGGTCGGGCAGGATGTTGCGACGATAGTACTCCATCGCATAGAGGTTGTTCCGGTAACCTTCGTAGGCCAGGGCCAGGCTGTTGGTCAGCGTCACCTCGACCCGGTGCGATTCTTCGCCGGCACGGATCAACGCAGCCTGGGCGGCGATGATGTTCCCCTTGTTCTGGTCCCAGATGGCTACGGGGAAGCCGACGCTGGCGGCCTGGTACTGCCCGAACGGGGGATTCGAGAAATCTTTCTGCATCGCGAGATTCACGTCGAAGTCGGGGAAGAGCGGGGTGATCTGATTCAGCTTGAGGTTGTACTGGGCGATCTTGACGCCGTTGCGGGCGGTCAGGACATCGGTGTGATTCTGCAAGACGGAGGCGCGGACCGCGTCGTAGTCGTAGTAGGGTATGAAGCGATCGACCTCGCCGGCGACCTCCGAGAGCGGGAGTTGGGGCAAGCCGAGGGTCGCCACCAGCGCCTTCCAGTCGTAGATATAGGCCGCGATCGCCTGCTTGTACGCCAGGCGGTTGAGGTAAGTCTGTGCCCCCAGGGCGGTCGGCTCATAGGGAGCGGCCTGGGCGCCGCGCAACAACCCGATCTGGAGCCGATAGATCTCGTCGCTGAGCTGAGCCAGGGCCCGGGTCACGACCAGGGTCTCGACGTCGACCAGCAGGGTGAAATAGGCGTTGCGGACGGCGGTGGACAGGTCGCTGCGGGCGCGTTTCAAGGCCAGGGTTGCATTGTCCAGCGCCATTTGGGCCGCGGCCGATCCGAGCTTTTGTTTTCCGCCCATGATGATGGGCTGGTCGATGAAACCACCGGCGGCATTGCCCGTGTTATTATTGTTCGAGGGGGCCACCACGTAGGCGAGAATGGGGTTGGGGTAGGTCATCGCCTGGATCAGGTTGCCCTTGGCCGCCTCGACGTCCGAGGCGGCCTGGCGGAGCGTCGGGCTGTTCTCGGCGGCCAGTCGCTGGAAGTCGGCCAGGGTATACGGATTTCCTCCCGGACCCGGTAGCACCTTCGGCTCGACCGGCAGGGGCGGGAGCTCGGGATAGATGCGGTCGATCGCGCGCTCGCGCTCCGATGGGGCCGCTCCCCTCGGCAGCACGATCCGCGGCGCCTCCGATCCCGGGAGCCGCGGCGAGATCTCGAGGTCCAGCTTGCGCCTCGAGGCGCCCGGTCCATCCGTCCCCGGCTGAGATGTTGTCCAGGCGACGGTCTGCACCTGTTGATCCTTGGCGGGTCCGTCTCGTCGGGCCGCGCCTGTCGGTCCCGCATTCGTGGGAGGAGTCGGTGGCGGTGGGCTCCAACCCCCATGAAGCGGGAGGGAAGCTCCCCCGGCGCCGTCGGCGGCCGAGGACGCCGCGGAGTCGTGGCCGCACGCCCAGTGCGGCGGTTGCAGGTGTTTGAAATCCGGCAGCTCCGGCAGCTCGCGACGCCCTCCCAACTGGTACAGGTCGTCGGTCTGCAAGAAGTCCGCCACGCCCACCACCGATGTCCACAGCGCTTGGAGGAGGTCGACGTAGGCGGTAACGTTCGTCGCCAGGTTCTGCTGGGCGAACACCAGGTCGCCGAACGCCGAGCTCGGGTCGATCTGTCGGCGCTCGTAGACGCCCCGGTAGTAGCGAACGAGGTCGGGCAGGATGTTGCGTCGGTAGGATTCCATCGCATACAGGTTGTTCCGGTAGCCTTCGTAGGCCAGGGCCAGGTTGTTGGTCAGCGTCACCTCGACCCGGTGCGATTCTTCGCCGGAGCGGATCAACGCGCCCTGGGTGAAGATGATGTTGCCTTTGTTCTGGTCCCAGACCGACACCGGGAAGCCGAGTGCCAGGGTCTGGTACGTCCCGTGGGGCGGGTTCGCGAAATCCCTTCCCATGAACAGATTGACGTCGAGATTGGGGATGACCGGGGTGACCTGAGCCAGCTTCAGGAGGTACTGGGCCTTCTCCACCACGTTGCGGGCCGTCAGGACATCGGTGTGGTTCTGCAAGACGTGAGCGCGGACCGCGTCGTAATCGTAGTAGGGTATGAACCGGTTGACCTCGCCGGCGACCTCCGAGAGCGGGAGCTGGGGCAAGCCGAGGGTCGCCACTAGCGCCTTCCAGTCATAGATGTAGGACGCGATCGCTTGCTTGTACGCCAGGCGGTTGATGTAGGTCTGCGCCGCCAGTGCCCCGGGCTCATAGGGAGCGGCTTGCGCGCCCCGCAACAGCCCGATCTGGAGCCGATAGATCTCGTCGCTGAGCTGCGTCAGGGCTCGGGCCACGACCAGGGTCTCGACGTCGACCAGCAGGGTGAAATAGGCGTTGCGCACGGCGGTGGACAGGTTGCTGCGCGCGCGTTTCAGGGCGAGGACGGCGTTGTCCAGGTCCTTCTGGGCCGCGGCCGCGCCGAGCTTCAGTTTGCCGCCCGTGATGATGAGCTGGTCGAAGGCACCGCCTTCGACACCGGACGTGTTGTTGGTGTTCGAGGGGGACTGTGCGTAGGAGGCTATGGGATTGGGATAGGTCCTCGCCTGGATCAAGGCGCCCCTGGCCGCTTCGACGTCCGAGGCGGCCTGGCGGAGCGTCGGGCTGTTGGCGGCTGCCAGGCGCTGGAGGTCCGCCAATGTGTACGGCTTTCCCCCCGGACCCGGCTGCACCTGGGGCTCGGTCGGGATGGGCGAGAGTTCGGGGTAGATTCGGTCGATCGCGCGATCGACCGCGTCCCTGTCCCGCGGCAGCACGATTCGCGGCACTTCCGACCCGGGGAGCTTCGGCGAGATCTCCAGGTCGAGCTTGCGCCGCACGGTTCCCGGGCCACCCGGCTCCGGCTGCGTCCACGCGACCGCCATCACATTGTCATCCTTGAGGCGTACGACCGTTCGGGCCGGGTCGGCCTGCGATCCCGCCCGGGCGACGGCTTGTCCCTTGACCGGGACCTCGGGCACCCGTTCGAGTCGGGGCTCCTTGTTCGATCGCGAGTCGGAGGACGTCCGGTCGCTCGTGTGGACCTCGGCCGGCGTCGACGACGAGTCGTCCCTCGCGGGGGCCTCGGCTGGCGTCTTCGCCGATAGCGGCGCGGGGTCGGGCGAGACATCCCAAGGGTGTTCGACCAGGTCGCGCACCGTCTGGTCGGTCGCTTCGCGCACCGGCCAGGTGCAGCCGCTCAGTAGTACCAAGCTGGAGAGCAGGAGTAATTTTCGGAACACGATCCCCGCCCCCAATTCTCTATAAAAGAAAGTCGGTCGGGCTGGACAGCCTGACGCGGAAGTGGTCCGGGCGGCCGAATCGGCCGGGGGATGAGACCGGCAGGAGCGAGGCCCACGCCACCCTCCTGCGGCGGCCGGGAGGGCAGGTGGAACGGCCTCCCTCACTCCGCCAGGGTGCGACCGGGCAGCGGCCGGCCTCTCGGGACGCCCTCAGCCCGTCTTGAGTTGCTCCGCGTCCGCCACGGCGGGGAGCTGCCAGCGGCTCAGGTAAGCCGCGAGGACTTCCTCGGCGATGGCGGATTGAGAGATGCGCCGCATCGCCGACTCGACGCCGAGACGCTGGGCCGTCCCGACGGTGAGATGGAGAGTCACCTTGACCGTGCTCGGACTGGCGGGTGAATCACCATTATGGCCCGCCAGCTTGCCTTTTCCCTGTCCCATCGCATTGCGTCCCATTCGTTTTGCCTCCTTGCCGTCGTGCCTTCCACACCGCATATCGGCACGTTGGGACGGCTTCTTCAGGAATTCCGGCCGATGATCGGCGGCGACGGTGCGGATAGAACGGCCGCGACGCGGCCCTGGCGGGCAAACCATCCGAGCCGGTGGTCCTTCACGGCTCGGACAGAGAGGGAGGACGCGGGTCGTGTTGGCCTGTTGTGATGCGTGAGTGTACGACCGGGATCAGGCTGGTTCGTGTCCGAGCAATTGCAGGACCTGGCCGAGGAACCGTTCCACCCGATTCCCGATCCCCGGCTCCTCTTGCTCGCGGTTTCCGGCCACGTTCAACGTCCGGATCTGGTTCTCCGCGATCCACGTTGCGACGTGCGACGGCTCGAACGATGCGCCCGGGTAAACTGGCATACACGGCTTGCCAGAGCGATGACACGCCCCGACCGTCGCCTGGGCGGCCGAGGTCGTCGTCTCGCCGAACCAGAGGGTCGCGTCGGTGTCCTGGACGTTCTGTTCGATCGGAGCGAGGGCGCTGTCCGTCGGCAACTCCGCCGCGCCATACTGCTCGGCGAATTCGGGATTGGGCCCGTCTGCCGTCAGAAACCCTCTGGGCATCCAGCCGCCGGTCGGTACGCCGAATGCCCTGGCGGCCCGCCACCCGGCCTGGTCGGTGCCGGTTTGTCCCCCGGTGATGATCTTGTCGAGCATGATTGGAGATCCGTTGATGTTACGCATGGAGCGCGGGCCGGTCAGTGACGCGGTGCGAGGATTGTCAACAGGAGGAGAGCATCCTCGATTCCTTTGATGGTGTGGGGCTCACCTGCGGGCAAATCCAGGAGCTTGCCGGCTTCGAGCTCCTGGGTCTTTCCGAGGGCGGTGAAGGCCACCCGGCCCTCCAGGCAATGCACGATGATTTCACCCTGGCTCTGGTGCTGGAGGATTTCCTGGCCCGCCCGGACGATCAGGCGGACGACTTCCACCGCGGTGGTGTGCACCAGCGTCCTCGTATGGGCCGACGCCGGCGGGATCCCCGGGGGACTCACGTCGATGGGTTCGCCGGGATTCGCGGTCGATTCCGGCTCCTCACCCGGGGTTGTCCGGAGCGGAGCCTTGACGACCAGCACGGGACAGCCGGCCTTCCGCAAGACCTCCTCCGCCACGCTGCCGGTCAAGACGCGTCTCAGCCCCGTCCTCCCGTGGGTCCCGATCACGACGAGGTCGATGCGCTGCGCCTCGGTCAGGCGAAGGATCTCTTCCGCGGGATCTCCCTCGGCCATCCGATGCTCCACGCGAAGCTGCGGGTCCGAAGGCTGCGGCCAGGGCAGTCGCGCCGACGATTGCTGGGATTCGGCGGATCGGAGCGGATCGGGCGTCGGCTCCTGCATCAGCGGGGACGAAGAAGGCATCATGACGTGGAGGATCAGCAACGTCGCGTGGCTGTCACGGGCCAGCGAGCAGGCCGTCTGGAACGCATAGCGGGAGTTCTCCGAGAAATCGGTCGGATGCAGGATCGTTTGGATGACGGGCATAGTCGTTGAGTCCTTAAGCCCAATACCGTTGAATTAGCGTTAACCCTTTAATCTAAGAGGGTTTTGCGACTCCTCGTTCCCACGCTCCGCGTGGGAACGAGATCAAGTCCCTCAGTGCCTTCAGGTTATGACTCATTCAACGGTATTGTCCTTAAGCCTGTAACTCCTTAAGTGCTTGGTGCCTTCGTGGGTCCTCTTGGAAGGGTGGGCATGGCCCACTGGGCTTGCGACTGGTGGGCCGTGCCCACCCTACTGGGACAGGGCCGTGCCCACCCTACTGGGATAGGTTTTCAAGGCCCAAAGGACGAACGCGAGTTAATGGGCCATCCCCCCGCCCCCCGCAGGCGGCTCGCGATGGCCGTAGAAGCTATAGAGCACCGGCATGAGGTAGCGATCGAGGAGGAGCGTCACGGTCATGCCGCCGACCACGACGATGGCCAATGGCTGGGCGGTCTGGGCGCCCATCTTTGTCGAGACGGCCGCGGGCAAGAGCCCCAGGATGGCCGTCATCGCGGTGATCATCACCGGCCGCACCCGCTTGAGGGAGCCCTGGATGACCGCCTCCTGCACCGGGAGCCCCTGAGAACGAAGGGCGTTGAAATACGAGATCAGCAGCAGGCCCTCCATGATGGCGATCCCGAAGAGCGAGACGAAGCCGACGGCCGCCGAGACGCTGAAGTTGGTCCCGGTCAGGTACAAGGACCAGATCCCGCCCACCGCCACGTCGAAGACGTTGCTGAAGATCACGATCGTGTCCAGGAACGAGCGGAAGGCCACGTACAGCAGGATGAAGATGAGGCCGAGCGACAAGGGGATGATCCACAGGAGCCGGCCGTTGGCCTCCTCCATCTGCTCGAACTCGCCGCTCCAGACCGGGTGGTAAGGGATCTGGAAGAGGTCCTTGGTCTTCTCCCTGGCCTCGTCCACGGCGCTTCCCAGGTCGCGCCCGCGGACGCTGAACTTGATGGCGAGCATGCGGTGGCCGTTCTCGCGGTAGATCGTCGCCGCGCCGGCGTCGATGAACGAGCCGTTGGGCTCCGGGTCGAGATTCCTGTCCACCGGCGTGACCAGGTCGCGGAGCCGCAGTCGCGGCGTGCTGCTGATCGGGTTGGAGGTATCGGCCAGGCTGCCGACGACCGCGGGGGGCGGCAAGGCATGCCCGGCCGCGCTGGGCGTGAAGCCCGAGCCCTGCGCCACGAAGACCTGGTTATTGATGATGTCGACCGGGATGTCGAGGATCGACGTCTCGTCGTTCCGCCGCCACTTGGGCCAACGGATGGCGACGTCGAACCGCTTCTCGCCCTCGACCATGGTGGACTGGGGTTGGGCGGCCATGGCCGTGGTGACGACATTGTTGACGTCCGCCGTCGTAACGCCCCACTTCTGGCACTTCAGCGGATCGACGCGGAACTGGAGGTGCGTCGCGCCGCGGACGTGGAAGACGCCCACGTTGGCGATCCCCCGGATGCCTTGCAAGATGTTCTTGGCCTTGTCGGCGATCAACTCCAGCTTGTCGATATCCGGGCCGAAGATCTTGAGGGAATTGTCCCCCTTGACGCCCGACATGGCTTCCAGCACGTTGTCGCGGATGTTCTGCGAGAAGTTCCACGTCACGCCCGGGATCTCGCGCTCCAGGTCGGCGTTCATCGCGTCGATGAGCTCGCGTTTCGTCCGAGGGCGCATCGGTCCGAAGACCCACCGGCGCCAGCCCGTGGCTTCCATCACCTTGGGCCAGTCCTCCTGGTGCCTCAGCGGCACGAAGTACTCGCCGCTGTAGAAGCCCTCCGAGTCCGTGCCGTCGTCGGGACGGCCGCTCTGGGTGATGATCGACTCCACCTCGGGGTAACTGGCCATGATGGCCCGCGCCTGCCTGGCGATCCCCACCGAATGCTCCAGGTTCATGTTGAGCTCGCCGATGCCGCGGAGCCACAAGTTCCCCTCCTCCAGCTCCGGCATGAACTCGCGCCCGAGCTGCGGGATCAGGCAGAAGGTGCCGCCGATGAGGAAGGCCATCACCGCACAGGTGGTCTTGGGGAACCGGAGGCAGAGCTTGAGCTTCCACAGGTAGCGGAACTTCAAGGCCCGGACGAGCATGTTCTCCCGGACCGGCTTGAAGTTCTTGAAGAACATCATGCACAACACCGGCGACAGCGTCATCGACAGCACCAGGGCGCCGGCCAGGGAGAATGCGTATGTCTGCGCCATCGGCCGGAAGAGCTGCCCCTCCGCGCCGGACATGGCGAACAGCGGCACGAAGGCGCACACCATGATCAGGATGGAAAACAGCAGCGCGTGGTCGATCTCGTGCACGAAGAGCTTGATCCGATCCTTGAGCGGCAGATCGGGGTGGTTGCCCGAGGATAGGTTGCGGTAGACGTTCTCGACCACCACGACGGACGAATCGACGATGATGCCGAAATCGACCGCCCCGATCGACAGCAGATTCGCCGACTTGCCGCGCAGGTAGAGCACGGTGAAGGCAAACAGGAGTGCCAGGGGGATGTTGATGGCGACGATGATCGCGGTCCGGATATTGTTCACGAACATGAAGAGGATCGCGACGACGAGCGCGACGCCGAGGCAGAGGTTCTCGGTCACGGTATCGGTGGTGAGGTGGAGCAAGTCGGTACGGTCGTAGTAGGGCTCGATCTTCGTCCCGGGCAACAACCGGCCGCTGGTCGGGTCGTTGATCTCGGCGACCTTGGCCTTGATGTCCACCAGGGCGGGCATCGTGTCCGCGTCCTTCCACATGAGCACGATGCACTGGACCCGGTCGTCGTCGTCGTGGCCGACGTCCTTAAGGGTCAGGGTCGATCCCGGGGGCCGCTCATGGTCGGCGTGGTAATAGCCGATCCGCCCCAATCGCGTCTGGTTGCTGACGACCACGCCCTTCTCGCCGGGCAACTGCCCCGGGAGGAGCCGCCCCCCCTCGACCACGTCCTCGATGCGGATCGGCTGGTTGTTGACCGAGGTGATGACCAGGCTGCGGATCTCCTGGACTCGCCGCCGTTCCTCCGCGCGGAGCACGGCAGCCGCGGCGGACGGGCTCTCCAGCGATAGCACCTTGTTCACCGGGTCCAGGCCGCCGCCGAACAGCCCGACACTCCGCGCCGTCATGGCCACCTGGCCCTGGGTGAGGTAGTCGCCGCCCACGGTGGCGTTGGCGTTGGTCAACGTCGCCTGGAGCTGGCCCAGTGTGATGCCGTAGCGGCGGAGGCGGTCGGGATCGGGCTGGACTTCGTAGCGTCGCACCGTGCCGCCGAAGCTGGTCAGGTCCACAACCCGCGGCACCCGCCGGAGCTCACGCTCCAGCACCCAGTCCTGCAACGCCTTGATATCGTTGAGCGTGTAGATCTCTTTGCCGGAAGCATCCTTGGGGACTTTCAGGATATAGCGGAAGATTTCCCCCGTGGGCGACTCCGGCGAGATGCCCGGGGTCACGTTGGGCGGCAGCGGCTGGGCGATCGAGGCCATCCGGTTGATCACCTCCTGCCGGGCCGTGTAGTAGGTGTACTCGCTGCCATAATGCCAGGTCATCTTCAGGTCGCTCAGGCCGAAGAGCGACTTGCTGTTGATCTTCTTGAGGCCGGGCATGCCGGAGAACGTCACCTCAAGGGGGATGGTGACCTGCCGCTCGACCTCCTCGGCCGATGCGCCGGGGAACAGCGCGATCACCTCGACGATCGCCGGCGCCGGGTCGGGGTAGGCTTCGACGTTGACGTGCATGAAGGAATAGAAGCCGACGACCGTGAGGAAGAGGGCCCCCAGGATGACGGCGACCGGATTATCGAGAGCCCCGGCGATGAGCTTGCGAACCATGGTAACCTTCCGTCATTGGTCATTGGTCATTGGTCATTGGTCATTGGTCATTGGTCATTGGTTGTTGGTCGTTGGTCATTGGTTAGCCTTTGCCTGTTTTCCCCTTCTGCTCCGGATGCGGTGCGAGCTCCGACACCGATCGCGCCTTCGCCTTCGCGAGGCCGTCGGCGGGCTTCTCCTTGGGCCGGGACTCGAGGTCGATCGCGACCCGTTTGAGTTCGACCGACCCGGCCGTGAGCACGCGCTCGCCCGGCCGGATGGGCTCTTTCGGCAGGAGTCCCTCCTCCGCCTCCCAGGCCGTCAATTGCTCCTCCTTGGGGATCGGGGTGGCCCTCACGAACACCGTGCGGTCGAAGCGATGCGTCACCTGGACGCGTCGCATCGTGAACTGGCTCTTGGCCGCATCGGGCTGCACGAACACCAGGCTCTGCCTGCCGTCGTCGACCAGGGCATCGACGGGGATCTCGACCACATCGCGCGGCGGCGGGATATTGACGGTGGCGCTGACGTACTGGCCCCCCCGGATATGCTGTCCCGGGTTGTCGACATAACCCTTGATGACCGCCGTGTGCTGATTCGGGTCGATGACGTAGCCGATCTCGGCGATGAGGCCGGATAGTCCCGCGGTCGGGCTCGCGCCCACCGTTCGCACGGTCCACCGCTTATCGGTTCCCTGGAGGGCCTCCAGGGTCGGCAAGTCATCCTCCGGGCAGTTGGCGATGACCAGGATCTGGCTCACGTCGGCGATTTGCCACAGGTTGATCGTGGGGTCCGACATCATCTCGTCCTTGTGGACGTTCTGTTCGATGATGACGCCGTCGAAGGGCGCGCGCAAGGTCACCCGGCCCCAGGGGTTCTCCTCCTCCTTCTCCTTGCCCGGATCATGCTTGATGCCGAGGGATTCCTTGCCCGGATCATGCTTGACGCCGAGGGGTTCCTTGCCGTTCATGGCGTGTTTCGCGCGCATCACCCACCGGCCGTCCGCCATCTGGAACCAGTCGTCCTTGTTGGCACTGATCTTCTTGGCCTCGGCATCAAGCGCGTCGATCTCCTCCTGGGGGATGTCCCACGTCTTGAGGTTCATGAGGGCGCGGTTGACCTCCGTGCGGTCCCCTTGCACGGCGCGGATCTGCGTGAGGTAGTACACTTCGGGGATCGAGTAGCGATTCGCCTCGACGCGGTCCATGATCTTCTGATCTAGCTCCAGTTGCACCAGGGCCTGCAACAGATCGTTCTTCTTGGATCCCACGTCCACGCTGTAGAAAACCCCCAGCATATCGCCCTTGGAGACGCGGTCGCCCGGCCTCAGCTCGCGGTACTCCGTGTATCCGGTCTTGGGGGAGCGATCCTGGACCTGGGCGATCTCGATCACTCGGGCCGCGGCGAATCGCGGCTTGATGCGGGCGAGCCGCCCAGGGATGATCGCCGTGGAACCGGGGAGCACCAGCGGTCGCATCAGGGTCGGCGGCTGTGCGACCGCGATCGCGTCCCGGTCCTCCTTCCGGATTCCCAGGGCGGCGGCGACCTCGTCGGAGATCTCCAGGGTATGGGCGTGCCCCGCGACCAGCCTGATACTCGGCGGGACGGACTCGGCTGACGTCCCCGGGTTTTCTCCCTTCTTCGCCGCGACCAGATGCAGGGGGATGCCCGTGAAATAGCTGTAAAAGCCGGCCAGCGGCGGTATCAGGACGACAGCCAAGAGGAGTGCCACGACGGCTTTCTGCCCCAGGCCCATCTTGAGGCGCGCCCGCGCGGCATGTTCCATCTCGTGGTCCATCTCGTGGTCCGTCGGCGCGTGTTTCCGGCCATCGGTCGGGGGCGTGGTTGCCGTATTCATCATGGGCTCTCCAGGGCGTTTTATGCGGTCGATCCCGTCGGGATGATGGAGCGGATTTTTCGGACTGGTTCACGTTAAGGAACAGCCCAGGAATCACTTCTCGATTTTGCAAACGTCCGTAGAACTGGATGACCCGGAGGTCGATACCCATGTTCGTCAGCAGGAATCACTTCTCGATTTTGCAAACGTCCGTAGAACGGAATTCGTTCCGTTTCCCGATCCAACGGAATGAATTCCGTTCTACGAAATCCATCCGAGCCAATCGGGAAGTGATTCCCGGCCTGTTACTAAGGCGCACGCCGCGCGCGCTCGGGGGCACCGTTCACCGTCATTCGTTCATCCAGGGCGCAGAACGGCTGACGATCGGTCGATTGTCGGGGCGGAGTCGGGACGGCCGGCCCGGCCGGCTCATGGGCCGAACGATCGACGCGTCACTCGTATGCCGGAGGGAACCGGAGCCACGCGTCGGGCAGTTCGGCGATACCGTCGCCGTGGCACGGCAAGACCGCGCCCACGGGAGCCGGACGCTCGTCAGCGGGGGTGAGAGGCTGTGAAAGAATCGATTCCAGATAACACATTCCAGATTCCGAATGGATATAAAACCCAGCAAGCCAATGGGTTAGACTTCTGGAATTTGGAATCCGGAAACTGCAATCCGATTCTTTCACGAGCTCTGAGACTGAGCGGCCAGGGCTCAACAGCGGAGCCGTTGGAGCGTCAGGAAGGCGGAAGAGGGGTAGGGAGTCGCGGTTGCGGGCGCGCATTCGTGGAGGATCCGGAAGGGCGCCAGCTCCTGGCACCATTCCATGATCGGCGCATCCGTATCGTCGGGACCGTTGACGAATTTCGACGTCTCGTTGTCGTCGTCCTCGTCGGGATCGCCTGACGTCCCGTCATCGTTGGGATCGTTCGAAACCACGACCTTGGGGAGTTCGAAGTGATGTTTGTGCGACTTGTGGGCCGAACGGCTCCGCAATCGCGTAACAGGGACGGGGAAGCCGGGCTGGACACGCACGGTCATCGAGGCCCCATCCCGGCCATCAGCATTGGTCAGATCTTCCAGCGATCCAAGGTTCCCGCTGAGCAACGCCAGCCCCGGAATCAGTGCCAGGAGCAACCCGAGCAGGAAGATTCCATGGGCACCCTTCGTGAAGCGGGGCAAGGCTGCGGACATCCAAGTGGTCGCATCGCGGCGAGAAACGCCGGACTTCTGGGCGGGGTCGTCGCCCAGGCAAGTCTCACTCGGATGGGCAAGGAACTGGAACATAAGTCTGTGTGTCCGATCACACGTGATCACCGCGACTCAAATGGTTTATACACGGTGAAGATCGGAGAGGGAGGACGATGCCATCTGGGTTCAGCGTATACGAAACCGCGCCGGGGAGTCAATAGAGAGCACGATTGAAACGTGTCATGTGGCAAGGCTCGGTATCTGTTGGGTCGCACCCTTGATCCGATGAGGGCCCCGGAGTCTCGATAGATCGTGTTCACGCAACGTCCGTCCGACCCTATAATTCAATCCTACTCGCTGAACACCGCCGGTTTCGATCCGGCTCGCGAGAGGAGACCGGACGATGAGCGGATCCGGCGATCGTGACTCCTTACCCCTCACTCCGGGGCGCGGCATGGTCGGCTGCGCGCAAATTCCAATTTTTTTCGGATTTTCTATCGGCTTTCGTGGTCGAGAGTTCGGGAGACAAACGGCACGAATCCGCGATAGGTGCATTAATGAAATTGCAAAATGGCGCCATTCTAAGGGTATGGGGTTAATGCACAATCGATTCCCGTCGAGGTGGGGACCATGGCGAACTGTCCGTCTGAATATCCATCGGACGAGTCGGGTCATCAATGGCCGCGAGCGACGACAGGGGTATTGCCGCTCGCGACCCGCCTCGTCCGACCCGATCGGGGACGCGACGCCAACTCCCGACCGTCCCCGGAGATCGGGAAGGGCGACCCGGCGAAATGTTGCACAGGAGTGCAAACCAGCGCAATGCCCTCGGTGCGAGTTGCCCGCGAATTACGGGCTTACGACCCTCGCACATTGCACCACCAACCCCGTCCCCCGAGCGACCCCGCCCCGGATTTCCGGGTGGTGATCGGCGAGACGTGTCTATCATTCTGGAGGATTTCGAGCGGGATTTCCGGTTCGAGGAATTCCCAATTCTCGGTAGTATCGTAGGTTCCGGAATCCGGACGCGATGGACGTCGATCGAACAGGATGGACCGATGAGCCAAGCCCGTATCATGCTCCAGGTTCGGGGCCTCGACTGTCCGAACGAGGTCGCGGCGCTGCGCGCGGCCTTGCGCGATCAAGAGGCGATCAACGGACTGGGTTTCGACTTGATCAACGGCACGATGACCGTGGATTACCAGGCCGGTGCCCTCGACCCGGCCGGGCTGGCCCGGTTGATCGGCGAGCGGACCGGGATGCAGGCGACCGTGCAGGGAGAGCCCGAGGGTTCGGGTGCCTCCTGGTGGTCGCGATACGGGGAGTGGGTCCTGACGATCGGATCGGGACTGGCCCTCGCGCTCGGGATGGCGTTTTCCTGGCTGGGACCGGCGATGGGCCTCGGCAGCGTCGCCGCGGGCCGGCTGTCCGTGTTCGGATATGCGATGTCCGTCGTCATCGGGGGAGTCGGGCTGTTTCCCCGGGCGGCGCGGAACCTGTTGCGGCTGCACCTGGATATCGACGTGCTGATGGGGCTGGCGATCCTCGGCGCCATGGCCCTGGGCCAGTGGGACGAGGCCGCGACGGTGGCCTTCCTCTACGGCCTCTCCGAGGCCCTGGAGGCCCTGAGCCTGGACCGCGCGCGGCGATCGATCCGGGCGCTGCTGGATCTGGCCCCGCCCACCGCCGAGCGGATCGGGCCCGATGGCTCGGTCCAGGTCGTGCCGGCCGGCCAGGTGCGCCACGGCGATCGCCTGCTGGTCCGCGCCGGCGACACGATCCCGGTCGACGGCGAGGTGCTCACGGGCCGTTCGAGCGTCGACCAGAAGACGATCACGGGGGAGTCGGTCCCCGTGGTGCGAGAGCCGGGTGACCCGGTCTACGCCGGTACGGTCAACGGCGAGGGGACGCTGGAGGTCCTGGCGTCGGGGCCGGTGGGCGACGCGTTGATCTCCCGGGTCGTGGACCAGGTCCGGGCCAACCAGGCGGGCCGCGCGCCGATCGAGCGGCGGATCTCCCGGTTCGCTTCCGTGTACACGCCGATCGTCGTGGGGCTCTCGCTGCTGGTCATGCTCGGGCCGCCGCTGCTGGCCACGATCCAGGGCGGGGCGTCGGCGTGGGACTGGGGGCTGTTTCGCGAATGGTTCGGGCGGGGACTCGTGGTGCTGGTCATCGCCTGCCCGTGCGCGCTGGTGATCGCCACGCCGGTGGCGATCGTCAGCGGGCTGGCGGCGGCGGCGCGAGCGGGCATCCTGATCCGCGGCGGCGA
This sequence comes from Isosphaeraceae bacterium, assembly GCA_052148775.1. Lineage (GTDB taxonomy): Bacteria > Planctomycetota > Planctomycetia > Isosphaerales > Isosphaeraceae > CAVZRC01. The sequence continues at coordinate 14,557 of JBKQHM010000805.1, forward strand.
GTACCTCGAGGAGATCGGCCGGCTCCGCGCCCTGGCCTTCGACAAGACGGGGACCTTGACGCAGGGGCAGCCGGACGTGGTCGAGGTCGTCTGTGCCCCCGGCCATGAGGACGAAGATCGCGTGGTGCGGATCGCCGCGGCGCTGGGGGATCGCGGCGGCCATGTCCTGGGCAAGGCCATCGCGCGATACGCCCGGGGCCGGAGCCTCGACGTCCCGCTGGCCGACAACTACCGGGCGATCCCGGGACGGGGCGCCCGCGGTCGGGTCGACGCGGAGGAATACCACCTGGGCAGCCATCGATACATCGACGAGGAGGGGCTCTGCCGTCCCGAGTTCCACGACCAGCTCGACCGGGCGGAGAACTCCAGCTCGGTCGGGACGGCGGTCGCCCTGACGGCCCCGAGCGGCCCGATGGGCTGGATCCGGCTGGCCGACCGGCCGCGTCCCGAGGCGGCGCGGGTGCTGGCCGAGCTGCACCGGATGGGCCTGCGCACCATCATGCTCACCGGCGATAACGCCGGGACGGCCGCCGCGATGGCCCGCGAGCTGGGCGTCGGCGAGCAGCGTGCCGGCCTCCTGCCGGCCGACAAGGTCTCCGCCATCGCCGAGCTCGATGCCCGGCACGGGCCGACCGGCATGGTCGGCGACGGCGTCAACGACGCCCCGGCCCTCGCCGCGGCCAAGGTCAGCATCGCCCTGGGGGGGATCTCCAGCGGTGCCGCGCTGGAGACCGCCGATATCATCCTCCTGGCCGACGACCTTGGCCGGCTCCCCTGGCTGATCCGGCACAGCCGGGACACCCTGGGCGTTATCCGGCAGAACATCGCCCTGGCCCTGGCGACCAAGGCCCTGGTCCTGCTCCTGGCCGTGTTCGGGCTGGCCAACCTCTGGATGGCCATCGCCGCGGACGTCGGCACCAGCCTGCTCGTCGTCGCCAACGCCATGCGGCTGCTCCGTCGAAAAGCCGGATAGGCTCAGGTCCGGCAGGAGCATGAAACAGGCCCGAATACGCACCCCGATCGCTTGCGGTGGCCGTCGATCGCGGGAACAATCGATCGTTGGAGTGCGAAACCGTGCGAATTCGCCCCGGTGATGGAGGCTCCAGCGTTGCCATTGCGACCGAGCATCCCGGACAGGACCCGTCCTCTCAACGACACCACGCTGCTGGTCGACGTGCCCGCGGATCTCTTCGCGACCCTGGCGAGCCTATCGGGGACCCCGGGACCGGAGAAGCTGACGCGGATCCTGGCCGATCAGCGCTCCCGATGGCTGGCGGGCTCTCCCCTGGACACGGAGCGCTATCTCGAATTGCTGCCGGAACTCGCCGAGGATCCCGATGCGCGGCTCGCCTTGATCTCCGGCGAGCTTCGTGCCCGGGAAGAGGCCGGAGTGGACTCGACCCTGGCGGACTACATCCGGAGGTTCCCCGACCTGCGCGGGCTGATCACCGCGATCTTTGACACGATCTTCTCGCATCGAGAGGGGAGTCTCCATGGCGAACCGCCCGCGGAGGTCGACAACGCGACCGAGCCGTATGGGCGGCCGGGCGAAGATCATGCCGGGCCCGATCAGGCCGACCCGTCGTTCATCGATCGCTACCAGATCCTCGGTATCCTCGGGCAGGGCGGGTTCGGGACGGTCTACCTGGCCCGGGATGAGCTGCTGGGCCGCTCGGTGGCCATCAAGGTCCCGCGTCGCGACCGGGTCTACCGCGACGTGGATGTCGACGCCTTCCTCCGCGAGGCGCGCATGCTCGCGGGCCTGGATCACGAGCATATCGTCCCGGTCTACGACGTGGGCTGTACCCCGGACGGCTTCTGCTTCGTCGTGTCGAAGCTGATCGATGGAGAGAGCCTGGCGAGTCGGGCGTGCGGGATCGATGCCGACTACGTCGGGATTGCCCGGCTGATCGCCGCGGTCGCCGACGCGCTGGACCACGCCCACCGGCACGGGTTGGTCCACCGGGACGTCAAGCCGGCCAACCTGTTGATCGACCGGGCCGGCAAGCCCTACCTGGCCGACTTCGGCCTGGCGTTGAAGGAAGAGGATTTCGGCCGGGACGAACGGATTGGCGGCACGCCGGCCTACATGAGCCCGGAACAGGTCCGGGGCGAGGGACATCGGGTCGACAGCCGGACCGACATCTTCAGCCTGGGGATCGTCCTGTACGAGCTGATCGGCGGCGCCCATCCGTTCGGCGGCGGCACGCCGGCCGCGATCATGCGACGGATCGCGTTCGAGGAGCCCGTGCCGCCGCGTCGCATCGTCGCCGCGATCCCGCGCGAGCTGGAGCGGATCTGCCTCCGGGCCATGGCACCCCGGGCCTCGGACCGCTACGAGACGGCCAGGGCGCTCGCCGATGAGCTGAAGCGGTACGCCGAGGGCGCGGGGGCTGCGGACCGGAGACGCGTCGCAGCCGACCCCGAGGATGCCGGGAGCGGCACGGCCGCCGGGGTCGGGGCCGTCGATGCCGGTCCCGGATCGTCGGACGGCGCGCGGGGCGTCCGCGTCATCCCCAGGGGACTGAGGTCCTTCGGCGCGGATGACGCCGACTTCTTCCTCGACCTCCTACACGGACCGCGCGACCGCGACGGCCTGCCCGACTCGTTGCGGTTCTGGAAGGCCCGGATCGAGGCGTCGGATTCGTTCCCGGTCGGACTGATTTACGGGCCGTCCGGCTGCGGCAAGTCATCGATGGTGAAGGCCGGCCTGTTGCCCCGGCTGGCCCCGCACGTGATCGCGATCCACGAGTCGGCGACGACCGGCCTGGAACCGCGGCTCCTGGCCCGGGTCCGCAGGGCCTGCCCGGGGCTCCGGCCCGAGGCGACGCTGGTCGAGGCCCTGGCGGAAGTCCGGCGGGGCACGGTGCTCCCTCCCGGGTCGAAGTTGCTGATCGTGCTCGACCAGTTCGAGCAGTGGCTGCACGCGCGGAA